>JAGVIA010000035.1 GCA_020056305.1 archaeon
GGATGAAAAATGAGAAATGGAGACGGGTGCTGGTTTGATGGTTGGGCTGGGAGGTTTTCGAGGTGGGGTTATGCTTTAAATTTGCAACAGCCTAAAAGCATGATGACAAGCAGACACATCTCCAAAGAAAGCATGGAGGAAAAAGCCAGGAAAATTTGGCAGGTCCCAAGCAAGCCCCTGGCAAAGGGCGCATGGCTCTGGTGGTTCTGGCTCTTTTTCATTCATGATGAGAACACTGTAAAAACCGGCAAATGCCGCCAGCTCATGATTCTCTGGTCAGTGAAAAACGACAGGCAGATTACGTGCAATGGGCTTGACATCCGCCTTCCCTGGCAGATAAAAGCAGGCAAGGATGGCTGGGAGCTAAATGGCGCCGCAGCAGCATGGTATTTTGACGGCAAGAAGATGCATGACGATTTCGTGTTAGAAACATCCAAAATGTCTCTTGACCCGAAAGAAAAGAGTCTTGTTGCGCCAGGCTCCGCCCCCAGCTCATTTTTCATGCGCGATGATGTGTATATTACAAAAATAAGGTCGGGCTCGCACCAGTTTGAATTCCACGCAATACAGTCTGACAAAAATCCTGCAGTCGGCCCCCATCAGGGCGAAACCCGCTTTCCCCTAGGGCTCACGGTGGAGGGCACAAGAATTGAAATTCTGCAGCTTTCAGGCACCGAGTGGCACAATGGCATGGAAACCAGCATCCGTGGAACCGCATACTTCCAGAAAATACTGCTCGCAGCCCCGCCACCGCAATGGTATTGGGGCATCTACCATTTCCCTGACGGCAGCTACTTCACCTACATGCAAACCTATCTTGGCAGGGCGCTTCTTGCAGGCAATGCATGGAAGGGCGCGCACCTCAAAAAGCCCTCCGCGCCCCTAAGTGCCGACATATATGTTTACCATGCGCCCTCTGGAAGGTTTTTCGAGGGGCACAAGCTGCAAGTCACCCCTGAAAAAATAGAAGACGGGCTCTGGAGGCACAAGCTCTCAGGAATAGGGAACGGATTTGAATTGTCCGCAACAGCAGAATCCTATGCGCATTCCTGCTGGAAGTTTGAGAAGAAAATAGGCGTGCTGCCGGCGCGCTCATCTTTCATGTACAATGAATACCCCTCAGTGCTAACGCACTTGGAGCTGCGCCTTGCAGGCGGCGAAATTCTGCGCTTTGAAAAGGGAGTTGGCAACATGGAAAACTCCTGGGGATTTCTCATCTGAGGGAAACGGGAAAAACGGCTGAAGAAAAAATAGATGCACGCAAAATCCACGGGCGCAGTGCATTTTGGGCATAATGCCATGCAATTGCCAACCTGAGTGCTTTATACACTCCGGAGTGCATATTAGCAACATGAGCGCGGAAGAAAAACAATTCCTCATCAAGGAATGGGACAAGCACATTGAAAAAAATGGCCGCAAGCACGAGATAGCGTGCTTCAGCTCTATCCGCGAAGACACGTTTCGGGAAACGTTTCGGGCCGGCATACTCGGGTTTGTGAAAATCACTGCCGAAGAGAAGAGGCAGCTCATTGCATACACTGGCCTGTAATTGCACATAAGCTCTAAAAACTCCTCATTCCATTTCTACTTGCAGGTGTTACAATGCAATCCCGCAAGGAAAAAAATGGCTGCTGGCTCATTCTTGAGCGCGGCGAGGAAATCAAATCTACATTGGCAGAATGGGCGAAAAAGGAAAAAATATCCGGCGCATCCATTTCTGGGATAGGCGGCGTCACTGAAGTGGAATTGGCTGCATTCAATCCAGCGGAAAACAGGTGGACAAGAAAAAAATTCACCGACCATTACGAGCTTCTCTCCCTGGCTGGCAACATCAACGAAGATGGCTTGCACGCGCACATGGTGATTGGGGATTTGCAATTCAATATCATTGGCGGGCACCTTAATTTCGCAAAGGTTTCCACATTCGCTGAAATTTTTGCCATCCCAACGCAACTTGTCGGAAAAGTCCCGATGCCGGATATCGCATTGAAGAAAATAGACCTGGGCAAGAAGTGATTTGCATGGTTTCAACAATATTCCTAGTCAGGCACGGCGAAGCCGAATCAAATGTCGGCAAGTATTTCGCAGGCTGGCTCGACGTTCCTCTCACTCCATTGGGCAAGCAGCAGGCAGCGCTTCTAAAAAAGCGCTTAGGCAAGGAAAAGATAGAGCGCGCATTCTGCTCCGACCTCACGCGCGCAAAGGACACGCTTGCCGCCCTCTCCCTAACATGTTCCATAGAATATGCAAAGGAGTTGCGCGAAAAGAATTACGGCAAGGATCTTGAAGGCGTGCGCTGGGACAGTGATGAGCAGTATGACAAGTACCACCTTGACGCATACGCGCGGGGCCCGGGCGGCGAAAATTGCGCTGATGTGGAAAAGCGCACCATCTCATATTTCAACAAGAAGATTTTCCCCGCAAAGGAAGACACGGTGCTCGTGGTCTCGCACCACGGCCCGCTTGTGCTGCTCGCATGCCATATCCTCGGCATGCCGATAAAGAACTGGCGCAGGCTGCGCCTGGGCAATTGTGGCTTGTGCATAATCGCAAAAGAAGGCAAAACCTGGCGCGTTCGCCTCTGGAACTCGCTTTCGCATTACGGGCTGCAGAGCTTCTCCCCGCTTCTTGCAAAGGAGAAAAAGAAATAGCCTATCTTCCAAGCCCTTCGACATGCACTTCCGCTGACGCATTCATATCTAATGCAAGGGGTATGTCCACGCGAACCGTTAGCCTCCATATATGTATCGCGTTGTCATGCCCGAACTCCAAGCTTGTGGGCATTGCATTGTGCGGAAGCTGGAAAGATGCAGACAACTCCGCCTTGTAAAGAATCTGCTCTCCCGCAATTTTCTTCTCCTGGAAAAACCAGTTGCTGGAGTGCTCGCGAATCTCTGTCTTGAGGTCGGTGGAGTACGGGACCCCAAGATCCTGCCTCCTCTGCTGCTCGTCCGGCGTCATCATGCGCGTTACCTGCTCCTTTTTCCTCTCGCTACAAGTTAGCACTGCATAAACCCCCCGCACCTTTGTCGGCCTGGGCAGCTCAAGTGACACTCTTGCATGCACTGCCTCTCCTGCAGAATAAGATGTCTTGTCAAGGGCAACTGCAACATTGCCAAACGGGCTTGCTGCCATAATCTCCCTTCCTGCTGCTATATATTTAAATACCAAATCACATTTTTCAGCCCATGGCAGAAACAATAAAGCCCCAAAACGTCCCATCCGGCCTCTACCGCCGCGCAGTCGCCTCGAAAACGGGTCAAAAAGAAGAGTCTGAGCAAAAGGAATGGAAGCCGCCTGAGCGCGAGAAGCCGCCTTCAGAGCCTTCTTCCCTCTCATCATTCGTGCCAATCGTCCTCTCGATGCTTGCGCTTCTTCTTGCAATGTCCGCAATCTACATCTCCATGAATGCAAGCAGGCCGCTTAACCCGTCGGAAAAGGCAGAGCTTGCCATTATGGCAGAGTCGCTTCGCACAATCCAGTCCCGCGACGTCTCGTTCTCCGTGCCGATAAAAACCACGGTGTTAGTAGACCGCTCCATCGCATTCTCGGAGATGTTCCCCCCGGGCTTTTCTGTTCCCCTTGTGTTTTCCATCCCGATAAAGGGCAATGTGGTCGCAGTAGCCCCTGACTCAAACACGATAATACCATACTACATTGATGACGAAATCCCGGTGAACATCAGCGTGCCGGTGGATACCGCAACCGCATTTGCTGGAAAGGCAATCCGCATCAACAAGGAGATACCAATCGAATCCCGCTTCACCGTGCCTGTGAACATCCGTGCGGCATACGGCAGCGAGCTAAATGACATAATAGATTCGCTTGACAAGCTGAGCAAGTAAAATGAAGCCGGCAAAGGGCACGCCATCATTGTGCAAATATTTTTTCCATTCGCCGGCTGCCTCTTATTTCCCGGCAAGCTCTGCCTCAATTATTTCCGCAACGCCCGACTGCCCTTGCCACTTCTTCTCCACTTTTTTCACGACGACTTTTTTTGAGAAGAACGGCGCATCACAAACAAACGTTTCGCCCTCGCCGCCTTCAAAGAAGAAATGCGCAGAAGGGCTGCGCTTTTTCATGTCCGCCATGCATGCGGCATCAAATTTGCGCCACAGGAAATCCTCGCCAAGCCCTTCTGCCGCAACCGCGGCAACGCGCGCATCAAAATACTCTGCGACTTCGGATGCAAGCGCCTCTTTTTTCCTCCAAATGGGCGCAAAGCTCCGTATCCCAAGCTCGTCCGCTATCTGGTCTATCCTCTGCTTCTGGTACTCGCTCTCAATCGCGCCTGCCACCACGCCATCCACATGCATTTTGGCAAGCGCCTTCTTCATATCTTCCAGCTCCCGCTCATTGCCCGTTTTCACATATTCCAATGGCAGCCCCATCGCCTCCGCCTGCAACTTGCACCACTCTACATTGGGGCGGTGGAACATCATCGAGTCCTCTCCGGAAACCATTGTAAGGAGTGAAACGTCCCAGCCGGAAAAAAGAGCGCAAAAGGCGGCAAACGCGCTGTCCTTGCCCCCTGAGAACAAAACAGCGACTTTCATAAAATCATCCTGGTGGGAAAAGAAAATGGACTGGATGGGATTTTTGGGCAGCAAAGATAGTTTCTACCAAAGCTCGAACCCATGGCCTCTTCGTTGCGAACGAAGCGATCTACCGCTGATCTACCAGCCCGTGTTCGTTAATTTATAAAGCCGCATTTAAATACCTTCGAGGTTGTGGATCATAAGGTATATATACTACTTGTGGGAGAAGAAATAACAATAGGTGTCTATTTGTTTTACAAACCTCAAGCGCCAGCGCACAAGCCCTTTCGGCCTATCGCAAGGCTCGCATTCTACGGTGCCATATTGCTTGCAACTTCAGTATTTCCGCCAAAAGCTTTCAGCTCATCCATCTCAACCAGCAACACTTCTCCAAACCCTGATAAAATCGAGATAAAGGTAGAGCGGCACACTGCTGGCAGTGAAATACGCAACTCCACTGCCTCTGGTATTGCCGCGAACATGCTCTCAAGGGAGACCGGCCTTGCGCCCTCAGCGCTAATCCGCAATCATCGCTCGCAAGTGCTTTCGCTTGCATCGCAGCTTGAGCGCAAAGGCAAACCGCTCACCACTGCCAAATACAATCTTGTTTTTGAAGGCGAAACGCTCTCAATTCCGATTTCAGCCCTGAAAGCAGCGTGCAATACACTTGGCGGCGAAAATGATTTGAATCCGAAGACTGGCAAGGATTTGGCAGGCTCGCCATCAACGCATCCAGACGACAGCCCGAATGCCAATCCATCCCCCGCAACGGATGCGGGACAAGGTCTGAATTCAAATGCGCCAACTTCTCCCGATGCAGCCGGTTTGCAATCAAACCCGCCAACTTCTGGCATTTCACCGGAAAAATCTCAAACAGACGGTGCAAACAGTCTGGATGCATTCAAAACGCCAGACAAGCAGCCGCGCCCGTTGGGATACGTTCCACCGGATTTCCGAAACTTGGATTTTGACAGCGGGAAAATTGGCAAAAAGGCAGGTTTGGATCCAGCCTATGCCGGCCTGGCATATGTGCCTCCGGATTTTAGGGATTCGACAAAAAAGGACAGCGGCAGGAAATCCGAAGCCATTGCAACGCCACGCGGCCTTGACCTCACGGGCTCAAAGCCAGACTTTGGCGGGCCATCATTCCCATGGGGCTTTGCAGGCTTGCTTTTGGCAGGCGGTGCGGCAATCGTATTTGCAATTGACAAGCTTCTCACGCGCATGATGAACCGCTCCGCATGGCGCGCAGTGCGCCAGAGGACTCTTTTTGGCGAGATGCTCGAAAATATCCGCGGCATCCCCTCAGCCATCGCTGATTTTGCCCGGTCTGTGCGGGAAAAGCGCTCCAGCATGCGCGCTCCTGCCATTTTCAGCCCAGCCCGAACATTCGACCCAAGGCAGATATCCAGCTTCCCCGAGCTGGTGCGCGACTCGCTCAAGGCAATACGCGACAACGACCCGAGCTGGCAGAAAGAAGGCGAGCTTCTGCATCTGATCGGATTCATGAACGCCTCTTTAGGCGACCTGGAGCTTTCCTATCTTGTCAGGCGATACATCAAGAGCATGCCTCTTCCAAACCCGCTTGGGCTAAATGTCGCAGCAAAGCTTGAGGAAAGCCTGGAGACTGGAAAATACAATGCGCAAGTGGGCAGGCTTGTGCCATTTGACTCGTCAGCACTTGACGCGCGCATCGTCGTGAACGGGGAAAGCACGCCCGAATCCGATGTCATAATGATGCTCATGAACGAGAAATTCACCCTCTACAAGCGCATGGCAGAACCAGTCACGCCAGGGCCGGACGGCGGCGGCCCGGGCAAGCGGCGCATGCCAGAAGGCGAGGAAAATGGCTTTTCTGCAACTACCTCGCACGTTTCTTCAGCAAGCCAAAACGGCACTTCAAATTCTTCAGCCCAACCTCCCATGCTATCGCGCTTTGACTCCCGCAGGCTCACACCTGAAGAGCGCGCGATTTTCGGCGACATAATCGCCTGGGCGGCAAAAGAATACGCCGTACGCCCGCGCGGGCAGAAGCAAAATGTGCTAATCGAGGCATACAATGCCGTTCTCATGCAGTTCAACATGCCTATTGCCTACTCCACGATACAAACTTACATGAAAAAGGCGCAGGCGGAAACAGGAAGCAAGAGCCAGCCGGCAGTGAACAGAACAGCAAACGCCCCAGCCCGCATCCTAAAATTCGAGCAGCCTTCTCCTCGTGCTAACGCTGCCTAGAAAAAAAATAAAAAAGAAGGGAAAAATTCCCTAGAAGTTCAACGACTCGACATCCGCAACCATCGGCTTCTCCTCTTCCTTGTTGTTTATGCCGAACATCTGCGCGCATTTCAATCCCGTCACAATGGCGGTGACTGAGACGTTCTGCCCGTTCTCCGGTGACAGGCGCGCGCCGACCTTGATGTCTGCGCTAGGGTCGAATTTCTCCGTTATTCCCTCGCCTATTGCAATAGCATCGCCAAGCGTGAGCTCTGCGCCGCCGTCTATGTGCAAAAGCGATGCCTTCGCGCCCTCATAGCTGACATCGAGGAGCGGGTGCGTCAGCGTGTTCTTGATGACGCGCTCGACTCGGTCCTGGCCAGTGCCCTCGCCGACTGAAATAAGCGCAATTCCGCCGTTTTCCATGACCGCGCGCACGTCCGCATAGTCAATATTCATAAGAGACGGGAACATTATGGTGTCCGCAATGCCGCGCACCGCCTTGCCGGTTATCATGTCCGCAAGCGTGAACGCCTCGTTTATCGGCAAGTTCGGCGCATATGCCGCAAGGCGGTTGTTGTCAATTACTATTACTGTGTCTGACTTTGCCGCAAGCTGGGAAAGCCCCCACTGCGCCTTCTTTAGCCGCGCCCTCTCAAGGGCAAACGGGTAGGTAACCATTGAGACGACCACTGCGCCCTGCTGCTTTGCGATTTCTGCAATTACCGGGGCTGCGCCAGTGCCTGTCCCGCCGCCCATGCCCGCCGTAAGGAACACAAGCTCATTTTCGCCGATTATTTCACGTATTTTTTCCCTTGAGGCTTCCGCGCACTTTGCGGCAACTTCCGGGAAGCCGCCTGCGCCCAATCCCTTTGTGACGCTCTGCCCGATAAGGACTTTTTTGTGCGCCTGCACCATGCGCAGATGTAGCGCATCGGTGTTTATGGCAACAGTTGTCGCCGACTTTATGCCGCCTTTCATGATGCGGTCAACGGTGTTGCACCCGCCGCCTCCAACGCCGATTACGGCAATCCGCACCTTGTCATTGGACATGAGCTCTTCGGTCGTTCCGGACCGCACATCCACCCTGGAAGTAGAAGCCTGCTTTATTATATCCTCAAACATCTGTCCCACCTCTATTTTAGTGCCTTTTTCGCACCAGTCTGGTCGCGATTCGGATTAATGGGCTCGATATTTAAATATATTTCCTTTTTGCCACGGAGCTTGGTGGCAAAATCGTTGCAACGCAAGCGTTGCAAATCGGTTTTGCGGATTTTTTGGGAAATTCAATTCCGAATACCAAAATAAAAAATTCCGCAAAACATGCTTCATTTTACGCCGATAAAATGCAAAACTTGTGCACCAATTATAAATTTTTTGCAGCCAATCGCTTGCAGGGCGATACATATGTTCAACAACTACCTCATGTGCGAAGTGTGCAAGACCGAGCTGACAAGGCCGACTCAGAAGCAGATGATAGACAAGCAAGGCTTTGCGCATTCTTATTGCGCAGGCTGCTACCCGAAAAAATAAATCCTATTTCTTGGCGAGCTTCCACATCATGGCAAAATGGCTGTCGTAGGATTTCTTCAGCTTCGCGCTGCGAACGCGAATGCCGACAAAATCGTCCTCGAAAGGTATGAAGAATATTATCGTCTTCTCCCCGTAAATCATGATGGAGACCGGCAGCCTGTAAGGCGACGGGATGAACCTCACCTGCTGCAGCGGCGCGTCAAAATCCGGATGCCCCCTCATTTTCTCATCGGCAATCAGCCGCCTGCTTATCTTGCGCGCAACCCTTGCCTTCTGCCATTTCTCCCACCACTGCCGCGCAAGCCGGTAAGCCCCGCCGGTGTAGCCTACTGCGCGCTGCTCCCCCCGCTGCGTAAGCACATCTGCAAGCAAGGTCTTCATGCCCTCGACCCCGCGGAAAACCTCGACATCGGTGTCCTCTTTCGATTTCGGGATTTTCTTGAGCGCCGGTATTATCTGCGCAATCGCCATGCGCTCTTTTTCCAGCTCCTCCTCCTTCTCCTTTATGACATCAAGGAATTTTTCTGGCGCCGCAGCGGAAAAATACCGCCTGTTCTCGCGCACCACGTATGACACGAGCCCCTTGTTGAGCAGCCGGTTCAGCGCCTCATACACGTGCGGGCGGGAAATTTTTGCCGATGCGGCAACCTTGCTCGCAAGGCACGGGCCTTCCTCAAGAAGCCGCAGGTAGACGTCAGCCTCGCTCTGCGTGAGGCCTGCCGGCATGAGAAGATGCGAGTCCATAGTTGTACATGTGCAGGACAACACATATTTAAGTATGCCATATTCCCCATTCCCATATGGGGTGGGGTGCATGAAAAGCATTTGCGAGCACAAGTTTGAGCGGCCGAACCCGAAAAAGCCGGATTACAGCAGGCACAGTCATGACCTTGCAGCGATGACGGAGCTTTCCATAAGAAAAAACCTGCGCACAGGCAATTTCGAAATTTTCAACACGCGCACATGCCAGGTTTTCTGGGATGTCCCCTCGCTTGCGGCTGCGGTAAAAATCGCAAACGAAATCGAGCAGGAGGAGAACACTGCCGCAAAATGCGGGCCGTCATGCCCTGGAAAAACGTGCGGCGCGTAAGCTGCCGCGAATAAATTTACAAAAAGAAGAGGAAAGAAAAATAACTGGAAAAACTCCAAGATAAAAAAATAAGCGCAAAGAAGGAAACGGCAAGAAGCGAATAAAGAATAGAAAAAGAAAGAAAAAATAAAAAAAGAAAAAAACCGGGTATTTCTACCCGATTATTTCGATGTCCGAGTAGGTCGGCTCTTTTGTTGGCTCGTCCAATGAGGTGCCAAACACGTTGGCTCCCTTGACGCCGGTCACAATGGCAACTATTTCAAGTTTCCCATCGTATCCCGGGATCAGCCTTGCGCCCCACTTCACGTTTGCCTCGGGGTCCATCTTCTCGGTGATGATTTCACCGGCTTTGATGGCGTCTCCGAGCGTGAGGTCAGCGCCTCCTGATATGTGGATAAGAGCTCCGTTTGCGCCCTCGTAGTCCACATCGAGCAGCTTGTTTTTGAGCACGCCTTCTGCTGCAGACCTGACTTTGTCGGTTCCTTTCCCTTCACCTACTGCGATGAAGCCGACGCCGCCGCCCTGCACGATTGCGCGCACATCCGCAAAGTCGATGTTGATCAACGATGGCTGGGTGATTGTCCAAACAAGCCCACCGACTGCCTTTGCAAGGATTTCATCCGCAACCGCGAATGCCTCATTCATCGGTAAGTTCGGGACAAGCTTGACAAGCCGGTTGTTGTCCAGCACTATGACGGAGTCCACGGTTTTGCGCAGCTTCGCGATGCCCTCGTCAGCCTTCGCGCGCCTTGCGCGCTCCAGGTTGAACGGATAGGTCACGAACGCCACGGTTATTGCGCCCTGCTCCTTTGCGATTTCCGCAATGACAGGAGCTGCGCCAGTTCCCGTTCCGCCTCCCATGCCTGCGCACAGGAAGACGAGATGCGCTCCCTCTAGCACTTTTTCCAATAATGGCCTGTCGACTTCGGCGGACTTCGCACCGGTCTCCGGGTATCCTCCTGCGCCAAGACCCTTGGTAACGCTTTTACCAATAAGTATCTTCTTGGCCTTCTCGTGTATCATGTTGAGGTGCTGCCTGTCAGTATTGACTGCCACAAGCTCGCATCCCTTGACGCCCGAGCGGATTAGCCGGTTTATGGTGTTGTTCCCGCCGCCTCCTATTCCTACTGTCACGATCTTAATTTGGTCTGAGCCAAAAGATTCCGGAGCTGGCTCCTGCTCTTCCAGTACTGACTTTACAAGGCTTTCCATACAGATCGCCAAGCGTTCCACTCACACGAGATTTAAATAGGTTCCCATCATGTGCCTGTTATAACGACGGAAAAAGAAATTCGAAAGCGCCGGCAAGCTGTTGTGGTGGACAAATGCTACCATCGGCAAGGCACTTTAATTAAGCTTTAAATCAGCCCATCCCATACTACTAACGAGCTTTATGGTTCCAAAAGCAGAAGCCAGTTTTACAGAGCGCATTCTCAAGGCATTCCGAAAGATAAACTCCGAGATAACTGTAGATTCCCTTGAGCATGATTTCAGCCCGCGCCTTGTTGAGCATTTTGTCAAGGAAGTGCTCGGCTACCAAGGGAACGAATACATTTTCGAGCGCGGGAGGACCGACATAACGCTTCTTGATGAGAGCAAGCGCCGCGTTGTAGTCATGGAAACGAAACGCCCGAAAGAAAGCCTTGATGCGGAAAAATGGCGGATGCAGGCAGGCAAGTATGCCGACTCATCCACGCTTTTTGTCGGGCTCACCAACGGCTACCGCTTCCTGCTATGGCAGGTGAAGAAAGGCGGCGAGCGTGAACTCAAGGCGGACATTGATTTCAAGGGGCTCATCGCCTCCAAGCGGGCAAGCGAGGACAAGCTTACCACAAAGGAAACCGAGCAGCTTCTATTTCTCAATAATCTCACAAAAGAGCAGGTCTGGAGCGTGGACAAATACTCAAAGTTTGATGAGTATTACGCAACCATAGATGTTTCCGATGAGGGCGGCTTCTCAAAGCTCATTGAGCAGCTCAATTACATCTCAAACGACCTTTTGCGCCAATACACCTACTCTGCCTTTGACGAGTATTACGCGGGTTATGCGCAGTACAAGCAGACAAAGGGGGAGCTTGACGAGATAAAAAAAGCAAACGGCAACAACAAAAAGCACGCTGCCGATATTGCAAGGTTCGAGCTCAAGACTGAAGGCAAATACCAGAAATACGCATCTTTCTGGGGCTACTATTACTGGAAGGCTGTTTCCAACAGGCCAGATGACAAGGAGGAGGAGAACAAGCGCGTTTTCTGCCAAGAGTCCATTTATCTCCTTCTCAACAGGCTGCTATTCATCCGGATTTGCGAGGACAGGGGGCTTGTTTCCAAGAAAATCTCCAACGGCGGGGCCGAGAGGCTGCGCGAGCAGCTCATGGAGCCTGTTCTGGGGGACACCGGCGTTTTCAAGCAGATAGTGCAGTTCTCCTATGGCGGCGCCAAGAACATTTACCACCATTTCTATGAGAAAAACAACCCGCTTGACTGGTATGAAAGCGGGGACGGGGAGCTTAGCTCTGTGCTCAACAAGGTGCTGTGGATTCTGAACCAGTTCAACTTCGCCGGAGTTGACAGGGACATCCTTGGGAAATTGTACGAGAAATTCCTGCCCAAAGATGAGCGGAAAAAGCTTGGGGAATTTTATACGCCCGATGAAGTGATAGACTACATACTCGATGCGGTTGAGTATGTGCCCTCCAAGGCGATTGAGGGCAAGGATTTGATAGACCCGGCCTGCGGCTCCGGCGGCTTCCTTGTGCGTGCCGCGCGGCGGCTGATTGCCCGGCAGGCGGTGAAGTTCGGGAAAGCCACGCCCAAAGAGGCGCTGGACAACAAGCGCTGGAGCGAAGTTTATTCTAGGCTCACGCCCAAGGAATGCGAAGAGATTGTGAATTCCGTTGCCATGCACATACACGGCTTTGACATAAACCCGTTTGCCGTGGGAATTTCTGAAATGAACCTGCTTTTCCAGATAATTGATTTGTATTCAAAGGCTGCAAAGGCAAATAATTCTTTCAAGGTGCCGCGCTTCAAGGTCTATGAAACCGATTCGCTTGAAATGCCTACCACACAGTCCAACTTGACGCATTTCTACGGTGCGACCGGGAAGAGCCTTGCGAAGGACAAGGATGCAAGTGACGAGTTGAAAAGGAAGAAATACGATTTTGTGGTGGGAAATCCGCCTTATGTGAGAACACACGAACAAGAATTAACCAAAAATAGAATACTAACCGACTATTCTGATGTTGCAGAAGGGCAGTTCGACCTTTTCATTCCGTTTGTTAAATTTGGGTGGGAGTTGCTTAAACCCGAGGGAAAAGAAAGCTATATCATATCCAACAAACTTCTTTCCAATGACTATGCAAAAAAACTAAGGAAATTTTTACTTGAAAAAACTACGATTGAACAAATAATTGATTCTTCAGAAGTTTTGTGGTTTGAGGCATCTGTTTATCCGATAATTTTTGTTGTTAGGAAGGCTGAAAAGAATGGAAATATTGTTCCGCTTGGGCATATAACCTCGGAAGCGGAGCTGATTTGCGATAAGATTCATCTTATAGAGCTGCCAGTCGGACGCATAAGCGCGCTCTACAATTCCATCATACCATCAGTACAGTCGAAAAAGGAATTTGATTTGCTTGTAAGGCTATCTGGTTTTGAGAAACATTTCAAAGTTTTTAGACCTAAACCAACAAGTGTTTCAATGATAGGTGAATCTGAATTAGCGGGGAAACCAGAGTTCGCGCAGGAGCAACACGTCCAAGTTGTTTCTAATGAAGATGTAAGGTCGTTTCATATAACTCCCCAAAATTGGTATATAGATAAAAAATTGAAAGATACACCCGAAACCCCGCATGTTCTGATGAAAAAATTATGTAAGGATTTAACTGCATCACCAAATCCAGAAAAATTTGCAGCAGTAAATACCACATATGTGGTTCAATCAGACAATAACCTTCCAGCAGAGCTTATATCTGCTATGATAAATTCAAAAGTTCTAAACTTCTATGCTAAACGATTATTTTTCTCCACACATATGCGTGGTGGTTACATAGAGCTTCGAACCAAACAAATCGAAAACCTGCCGGTCACACTTTCTAAGACAATCGCGCAAAAAGAAATTTCAAAAAAGATAACTGATAAAGTGAAGGAAATCCTCAAACTCAAGAAGAAGGACAAGACTGCGGACATCACAAAGCTGGAGATAGAAATAGACGACCTCGTTTTTGAGCTTTATGGAATTACGCCAGAGGAGAGGAAAATCATAGAGAAGGCAGTTGAAGGATGAAAAGTGGGAGATTATTACTTTCATTGTGTTGAAACACGTGTGGGAATTCACTATGGAATCCCTTCTTCTCTAGCTCTTTGAAAAACAAATCTCGTGTTTTTTCCAAGTCTGAAAATTTTCCTTCTTCATATTCATCATATGAAAAGGGATGATGATCCAAATCATATAAATATTTTTTGCATTTTTGGCATTCTCCGTTCTCAAGAAACATCTTTGAAAGACCTGACAGATTCAGATGGAATTGCTTATTCGGGCCGTGATTTTTCGGGTCAATGACAAATTCGATAGTATGGCTTTCTCTTGGCATCCGTCCTCCCTCATAGTCTGAAGAGTGAGTTATCTTTATTATCGGAGTTCTATTATCTTTGTAGGGTTTTGCAAATTTATAGCTCAAGAAACTATATACTTCGCGTTCCTTTGTTGGAGCTAAAGTATTGGTTGTCTGCATAAACCTATCCCAAAAGATGGTTTCAGAGTGATACACTGTTTTTCCGTCAGTTCTGTCAATAAACTCTTCCATCTTTTCGCCTCACTTCCCCTTTCTTTGCATCTCATACATCTCTATTATCTCATTAGTAGTGGTGGCATCTTCCGGCCCCTTGTCATCGCGCAAACTTACCATACGCGGAAAGCGCAATGCATATCCTGTGTCCCCAACCCTGCCGCATGTGTGCATGGGCGAAAGGGTAATCTCATCAGATGCAACCGTTATCACATACTTTAATTCCGTCCAGAAGTCCGGCACCACATCTGACAGCAGTTTCTTCGGCTTCTCCTTAGTCTTTATCTTCTCTAGCATCTCCTCGAAATTCACCATTTCCTCTTCAGTGAATCCGCCCCCAATTCTCGCAATAGTCTCAAAATTCCCAGTGTCCTCATTTAGCACTGCCCCAAGCAAGCCACCAAATTTGAATTCCTCCCTCGCGCCCTTGCCAAGATAATAGCCGCATATCACAACATCAACAGTGTCCACCATCGCGCCATAGGATTTCTTCAATTTTATCCACGCGAATTTCCTTGCGCCCGCGACATAGGGCGCAGCCATGTCCTTTGCAATGATGCCCTCAAGCCCCTCTGCAATGCATTTCTGGAAATATTTTTCAACCTGCGCGGCATTTGTTGCAATTATTTGGTCAGACGCGACAATGGTTTTGTTTTTTTTCACAAGCTGCTCAAGCGTTTCCCTTCTTTTCGCATATTCTATCTGCGTGTAATCCTTTCCGTCCAGATACAAAACATCAAATGCGAACAATCTCAGCGGGAACTCCTTCGACATTGCCTCCACGCCGTATTTGCGCTTGCGCTGTATCGTCTGCTGGAATGAGAAATACCTTTTTTCCTTGACAGAATATGCAAGCGCCTCGCCTTCCAAAATGAATTCCTTCGCATTGATTTCAAGCGCTGCTTGCACAATTTCAGGAAACATTTTTGTCATCCTCTCAAGCTTGCGCGAAAATATTTCCACCTGCTTCCCTGTTTTGTGCACCTGCATGCGAAGCCCGTCATATTTTGCCTCAACCGTCACTTCCTTCTGCTCACTATTTTTTGCAATTTTCTCGTAAATTTCCTCAGCAGTAGGAAGCCTTTCCGCAAGCGCGGGGCGGATGGGTTTCAGCGGCGCGGGCTTGAATTTCTCCACAGCAACCTCGCCTCCTTCAAAAAACATCCTTGCAACATATCCCAAGTCCGAGCACAAATTATACGCGCGCTCGATTTTCACGCGCAGGGATTTGTCGCCTGCCTTATACGTTGAGAGCGCATCCAATATTGTCGGGTCGCCCACTCCCAGCCGCAGCTTCCCGAGCGTGAAGCGCACAATATATTTTGCCTCAAGCACACTTGCATTATTGAGCAGCTCAGCAACGGATTTTATCTTGCCTTCCTGCGAGCCATGCCCGCTCAATTTCGCAAGGCGCAAAAACGATTCGAACACTTTCGCAACGGTCAGTTCGCTTGTGCACAGGCTCATTTGCGCCTTCTTCTGCAGCAATTTCTCGGCAACAAGCCCCAAATCCCCCATCCTCTTGTATTCCCGCTCAACATTCGGGCGCGTCTGCCCCGATGACAATGCAATTGCCTCGATGACGAATTTCTCGCCCACGCCCAAGTCAATGCCCTCGTACGCGGGCGCAATGCTTCCCTGGCACAAATACACAATGCGTTCTGCCTCCCCTCTGTCCATTTTTGTAAATAGCGCGGCAAGGATGGCGGTCATCTCCAATCTGGATGCAGTGCCTTCCAATTTCTCAAAAACAGCCGCAAGTTCGGAGAATTGCATACGTCTCCATTCTCATAAAGAATTTTAAAGTCTGATTGATTTGGAAAAGCTACAGGTGCAACAACTGATGTCTAATTACGATAACGGGCAGCAGCGCGCCGCGGTTCCAAGCCTGCGCCAAATGCGCAGGCCGCGCTCCTCCGGGAGCGCGCCGCTTATTGGCGGTGCTGCTGCCTGTGTCAAAGGCCAGGGTGCGGTCGAGTTCGTCGCAATACTCGGCATGATGCTTCTCATCGTTCTCGTAGTGTTGACAATCTCCAACCAGCGCTTAATCGACTTATCCACGCAGAAGATAATGGTCGAATCGCGCTCGTCAGTGAAAAACCTTGCGGACGCCGCAAACCACGTTTATTCCCAGGGAATAGGCGCAAAAAAATACGTCTTCATCCGGCTTCCCGTCGATGCAAACCTCTCCAAATCCTTCATCGCAAACCGGACCATCATCCTAAACGTGCGCGGCACGGACATTTCCGCGCTCACAGACGGCAACGTCACCGGCAACTTCCCAAGCAGCGCAGGCGGTTCCTGGCTCAAGGTGGAGTCAATGGGAAGCTACGTCCAGATCGGAAACTACTACCTTGAGCTGGATTCGGGCTCGCTCTACGTGAACATGGCAAACACGACGAACAAGACCGTAACTATCCGGGCATTGAACTGGGGCAACCGCTCAATAAACGTAACGCTTTACCCGACATGGACGGACTCGCCGGACGCCTCAAGGCGCGTCAACCTGACAGTCCCGACACTTACTGCTGAGATATTGGAGGCATCAAGCGAAACGTTCACCCTCCAGTTCAACTCCGGCAACCGCACCGGAGGCATTTACACTGGCCTGCTGACTTTTGTTGCCAATTTCACAGACGGGGGCGCAGGCCCGTACGAAACTGCAGACGTGCCTGTCACGGTTGAAGTGAGCATCCAGCCAGTCTACCGAAACATTCGCGAGGACATAAACCAAAGCACGCTTGTCATCGTCCTTCTCTCAAACGCCACAACGGTATCCATCGGTAAGAACCTTTCTTTGGGCGGCGGCCCGTTCAACAACCCTTACAACATAACCCTCTTTGTGTGCGCAAGGCCTGACAGCGACGTTTCCGACGTGCACATCTACTCCCTCAACCAAAGCGTTTCAATATTTGGCATATTCGGCCTAGAATACTACACTGGCACGATTACGCCAAGCCAGTGCAAATTCCGCAACATCAATCTCACCTCTAACGCAACCCCGGTAACTGGCATATTCAACGAAACTATAATCGCAATACCTGTAAACGCCTCCACTCCTCTTGCTGCCAACAACGCAACATTGCTGATAGGCGCGGCAATTGACGCGACTGGTCCCGCAGTTCTTGCCGGCAACGTATCGCTAAGCCCCGCCTACCCCCGCACTAGCGTGAACATAAGCGCGAACATAAGCGACACTGGAGGCCTCTCTGGGCAGGTCTGGATAAACACATGCATCCTCCAAAACGCCTCTGTGCGGAACTATTCGATGGGCGCCTCTGATGGCGCATACGACACCCAGCTGGAGGTAGCTTCCTACAATTTCACCTCTATTTCCGATGGCAATGTGAGCCTGAACATAACCTGCAACGATAGCTTCAACAACTGGGGCACGAACTACACCCTGAACTTCACGGTGGACTCCATTCCGCCCCAGCTCCTTAGCACGAATTTCGGGGCTTATTGCGGCTCGTATGGCAACCCGTGCGGAACAGGAGTCTTTCCGAACGGCACGAGATTCTTCTATCTCTCAAATCCGGTATGGCTCAATGCCACTGTGAACGATTCTGCAACCGGCGGCGCGAACATCACGGCGTGCGATGTGTATGTCGACACCGATGTGACGCCACTATCCATGGTCGCGTCAGACGGCACATTCGATTCATCATTTGAGTATGCGAATGTTTCGCTCGGCTCGCTTGCAGCAAACTCCACGCACAACCTCACAGTCAACTGCACGGACAGGCACGGCAACATTGCGACAAACTACACTCAGTTCGTCGTAAACACCTCTTGCCAGAACATCGACACCGCAGTCACCGTGACACTGCAGTCCGATGTCCACGCATCCGGAGGCGGCACGTGCTTCAACATAACGGCAAGCGGCGCCAACCTCAACTGCAACAATTACGCCATATCCGGACTGTCCAATGCCGGAACCTACGGAGTCTACGTCAACGCAAGCAATGTCGGCGTGGGAAACTGCACGGTCACCAGCTTTGACTCGGGCATCCTCTACAACCGGACGCTTTACGGCAGGATAGAAAATGTGACAACAAACAGCCACACAAACGCCGGCGTATACCTGCTCTCAACAAACCTTTCGAACATAAGTGGCATAAGCGCAAGCTCGAACGCAATCGGCGCCTACCTTGTAAACGTGACCGGGGGGAACATTACCTCGGGCACGATGTATGAGAATGCGGCTGGCGCAACCGCCCTTCTCTTTTCGCAGACAAGCAGCGTCAAGGTAACGCGCGTCTACATGAACGCAACCGGCTTCCACATCCGCCTTGACTACTCATCGACGAACAACACATTCTTCTACAACAACATAACCGGAAGCGGAGTATGGGTCAACAACACCGGAACTGCAAATGACAACTATTTCAACACGTCGCTTGGAAGCGGGGCAGGCGCGGGCAATTACTACTGGAATGTTACGCTCTACGATGCGAACGATTCCATATCCAGCCCGGACGGCTTTGCGGACAAGGGCACGCAATACCCGTTCAACTGGACTTACTTAGGCTCGCTCTGGAACGTGTCAGGCAATGATTCCGGCCCTGCCACAAGCAGGCAGTCATGAGCGCCGGTGCAAAAACAATATATACGCAAAGGGCGAAATTGGCAAAGGCACCACCATGGATTTTGAGCAGAACAATGCAAATGAGCGCAAAGCTCATAGCACAGCGGCTTGCCATGGGCAAGGTGCGACACGCTCGAACTATCGTTCGACCTATCGCGCCCGTCTTGGACAGGGCGCGACCGAATTCATCGCGATAATGGCAATGGGCCTGCTCATCGTCCTTGTCATAATAACCGTCGCAAACCAGCGGCTTATCGACCTCACAACCCAGAAGGTGATGACTGAGGCCAGAAGCGGCGTGAAGGACCTATCAGACACTGCAAACGAGGTCTACAAGCAGGGATATGGCGCGCGCAAAAACGTATTCATAAAGATACCGACAGACACCGACTTCGACCGTTCCTACATCGGGACGCCGCCTGGCGCAACTGCGACTGCCTCGCGCACAATAAACCTGAACGTGAAGGACACTGACATAACCGCGCTGACAGACGGCCCGGTGTCAGGCGCATTCCCGCGCTCAAGCGGAGGCCACTGGCTCAAAGTCGAGTCAAAGGGCAGCTTTGTCAGCATAGGCAGCTATTTCCTCCAGCTCGATTCCGGCTCGCTCCACGTCCAAATGCATAACAATTCGCACCAGAACGCCACGGTGCGCGCATACAACGTGGGCAATGAAACTATCACCGTCACCACCCAGCTGACATGGACCAATGTCTCCGCCGGCATGAACATGTCAATGGTTTGGTCCAATGCAACAATCCCTGCTGGCACAAACTCAAACGCAAGCTTCAACTTCACATTTGACTCGGGCTATCTTGCAGGCATTTATTCCGGCGATGTTGTCTTTTTTGCCAACACGACATCAGGGGGCACTGCCATAAACGAGTCGCTGACGCTCCCAATAGCCGCCGAGGTCACCATAAGCCCATTTTATCCTGCATACAACAATGCGACGATAAACCTGAGCACCGTCCTCCTCTACATGTTCACGAACCTGACGAATTCAACAATCACCATCGGCAAAAATGTTACCGGCGGCGGGCCTGCGAACAACCGGGAGATAACCTTGTTCATCTGCGCCCAGCCTGGCACAAACATAACAAACGTGAGCGTCTACTCCCTAAACTATTCTCAAAGCAGCTTTTTTGTCGGGAGCCAGCCCTGGTACGCCGGCCCCATAAACCCGAACGCCTGCATTTCCCGTGTTGTCAACTTCACCTCCTCGCTTAGCGCCCTGACCGGCTCCTCAGCAGAGACAATTGCCGCAACCGCGACCAACGGCAGCACATACGCTTACTATTATACTGCATATATCGGCGTAAATGTGAGTATCGATGCGACAGGCCCCAATGTCACGAACGCCTCGCACTCGCCAGCCTACCCTCAAATTAGCACGCTTGTCACAATCCACGCAAACATCACTGACAGCGGCGGGGCGCTGGGGCAGTCCTGGATAGAAAACTGCACTGCTTGGGTGAATGGGTCTGTCTATTACATGGCGCCAAATGACGGACTCTTCAACACTACATCGGAGGGCGCAAACACGAGCATGACCCCTGCAAACGACGGAACCTTCCTTGTAAACGTCTCCTGCAACGACACGATGGGGAACTATGGCGCCAACCGCTCGATCAACTTCACCGTGGATTCGGTGGCGCCCATCATACTCGCCTTTGGCGCAAGCTGCGGGGCAGTAGGCGCCCCCTGCAACAGCGGCACCTATTCCAACGGCACCCAGTACTTCACATTCACAGCAAGCCAGGCGCTCTTTTTCAATATGAGCGTAAACGATACTGGCAGGGGCGGCTCCAGCATCTCTGATTGCAACTTCAGCATTGACGGCGGCACCGTCTACTCCGTCAATGCAACCGACGGCATGTTTGACAGCGCCTTTGAGTATGGCAATGCCACCATAGGCACGCTGTCAGCAGGCGACCATGTGCTCACGGCAAACTGCTCGGATGTTTACGGGAATGGCGCGTCCAACACCACCAACTTCATCGTGGGGCTTGCGGCATGCCAAAACCTGGGCACGGCAAGCAAGACCTATGCCCTTTCCCAAAACGTCAACTCGAGCGGCACATGCTTCAATGTCACTGCAAGTGGCGTCACCCTAAACTGCGCAGGCTATTCCATAACCGGCACGAACGCCACGAACACCTCCGCAGTCTTCTCCAACATGAACCTGACGGCGCTGCAAAACTGCAATGTCAGCAACTACTCATACGGCATCCTGTTCAACCAAAGCAACAACAGTGTGATTTCCGGAGGCGCATTCAACTCCTCATCAAGCTCTGCAATCTGGCTGGCTGGGGCTACTAACGCCAGCATAAGCGGCGTAACGGCAACCGGTACCGATGCGGCATACAGCCTATATGCCACGGGCACGGCAACAACCAGCGGGCTTAGCATTTCCTCTTCCACCTTCAATGCGACCGGCAGCATGTCTGGCGCACGGTTTGATTACATCACAGGGGCAACGTTTTCCGGCATCACGGCGCAAGCCAATGGGGGCGTAGGCTTCTACTGCTGGAACTGCAACAACAGCATCTTCACAGGAGGCACTTGCGTCTCCAATGCGAGCACAGGCTTCTACCTCACCGGCTCGAACAATAGCGTCCAAGGCGGCACAATGATTTCCACCACCGGCTCAGGCATATCCATGTCAGGCGCAAGCAACAACACCCTGAACGGCATGAACGCGTCAAGCGGAAGCATAGGCATCGGCATATTTGGCACATCAAACTACAACACCATTGCGAACTCATCCATCACCTGCGGGATGGGTGGCTCAACCCCCTATGCAATTTTGCTAACAGGCGCCATCTTCAACAATTTCACAAACAACAACATCACGGCAAACTGCCAGCGGGGGATAAGCATTGCCTCAACCGTAAACGACAGCATATTCACCTACAACCGCATAACCGCAAACAACTCGGCAGGGCAGGGGGTGATAGTCATTGGGCCGGTGAATGCGTTCAGAAACACATTTCTCTACAACAACCTCACGCAGATAAACGACACCGCAACCGCAAACGGCGCGTATGTGATAAATATGTTAGGCACCAACCTACCCAACCAGACCTTCGCATATAACCTCCTCAACGCAACAAACGGCACGTTCCTCCGCAACCAAGGGACTGGCAGGCTCCTGAACTTCACTTACAACACAATGGTGGGCACGGCAACCATGTGGATAAACAACACGGATGCAAGCGCGAATTTCAGCATCCTTGTGGGCGGCAAATGGCAGGGGAACTCTTATCCCAACACAACGCTCTATGACTGCGTGGACAGCGACGCCATTCCCGACGGATACTGCGACAGCGGCACTGCATACCCGTTCAACGCAACCACCTTAGGCGCGCTCTGGGGCGGTGGTGTGACGGCGACCGGAATAGGGAACGACTCGGGCCCTGCGACAACAAGGACAGCGTGGCCGTGATTCCAATGCTAAAAGGCCAATCAAGCGTCGAATACATCATCATCATGTCAGGCCTGCTAATCATCCTTCTCGCGGTCACAATCGTGCGCGTGGGGATGGAGCAGCAGGCAAACAGGCTCCGGCTCCAGCTTGACGCGGAGCGCGTTGCAAACAAGCTTGCCGGGGCAATGGATGCGGCGCATTCCGCCGGCAACGGGACCGTGTTCGCCTTTTACAACAAGGCAGACCCGTCGTTTTCCATAAACATAACCGGAAGGTTCCTTCGCGTAATTTACAACCAAAGCTACGCAAGCGCATCCTTAGTCACGAACGCGACAGTGCAGGCCGATTCCAATCTTGTAAACCAGTACATATACGTAAACAATTCAAACGGTGTCATATATGTCGGAAATTACACGTCGTAGCATGCGGCAATTGCAGCATAAACGCAGCCATGCGCCACAACGGATCAGCAATGCAAGCGAGTGCCGGGGCATAACGCATCGTCCGCATCAGGATCGCATTGCACGCCGCGGCCAGACGGTGACTCTCGACTTCATCTTCTCAGTTGGCATCTTCATGGCAATCCTCCTCATACTATTCCCGCTCTGGGCGACTGTGCGCACGCAGCTTTTCACATCAACTTATGACCGGGAGCTTGCGCGCATAGTGCTTGGCGTTTCCTCAAGCCTTGTGGAGGGCCCCGGCTCGCCCACGAACTGGCAATTCAGCAGCTTTGACAATGCAACGGCATACGGGCTGGCGTTTGGAAGAAACAGGCTCATGTACGGAAAGATGCTCAACTTCACCAGCATGAACGCCACGAATTACACGCGCATCAAGCAGTATCTTGGCGCAGGGAGGTACGAGATGAACGTGAAGCTGCTATACCTCAACGACACCGTGCTAAACGATTCTGGTTCAAGCCCGCCCCTGCCGCTTTTCTTCGGCCTCACAACCCCCTCAAATGAAACAGTGCGGTATACCTCGCAGGCGATAGAGCGCCTCGTCCTTGTGAACCAGTCGCTCTACAAGCTGCGGGTGGAAGTTTGGAGGAACATCACAACATGAAACTATCAAGCAGTCGCGCAAGGGGCATAGCCCTCACGGTAGAGGTAATCATAGCTTTGCTCCTCGCATTCATGACCATCATAATAACGTTCAGCCTCCTCAATAATGCCAGGCCTTCAGCAATAGAATTCGCCCATATGCGATCAATTTCCTTTGACGTCTTAACGGTTCTTGAAAAAACAGGCTCGCTCACAAGCCCGTTTGACCACCTGGGAATCTCAAATGCCACCAACACAAGCTCCATCCGCGAAGTGCTTCGCCAGACGCCATATTTCTTCTGCGCCAAGCTGGATGCGTACCAGAACTCAACCTATATCAACTACACGGTCGTCAAGGCCAATTGCGATTACAGCTCCGAGGACTTCCAAGTGGCATGGCGGACATTCCAGTACCCCGTGAATGCAACGGATTACCGGTACTTCACTGCCAGGCTCACATCCTGGTACAAGAGGGTCGGCACGACATGAACTCAAAAAAAGGCATAATCTATTCGATTGCGGTCCTTGCATTCTCCCTAGTGATAGTAGGGCTGGCGCAGTTTGCCATCGAGCAGCACGACGCATCCAAGTCGGATTTTGTCGAAATCGAGAATATCGTGGCTGCCGGCTATGCATTTGATGACGTTTCCGACGACCTGCGCTATCTCACGGGCGCGGACATTGCACTTGAGCGCAATTCCACAACGCTGATAATACACTACTATGACAAGACTCCGTTCCTCCCGGTTGGCAGTCCCCTCGTGAACGAAACCACATACGCAACGTACCTCTCAGGGGATTACTTTACCCTCAGCCGCAGCAACCTCTCCCTTAACGCATCGTCGCTCAATGGCACATCCGCGCCTGTCATCTACCTTGCATACGACCTTGGGGGCGTAAACGACACCAACACTTCGATATACCACCAGATAGGGAGCGAAGTTGACATCGCGCAGATAAACATTTCAAACCGCTTCAAGCCCTATCGCATGGATTTTGTGATACGCTGCAACCTATCGGGTGTGATCCTCAATTCCACATCCAATGACACGACGGTCGGCCCGTCCCTGCTCGCATACGTGGATTACCAAGATCCAATCTTCAAAATCAACCAGCTATTCAACTTCAACCTGACAAACGGCACGGGCACTTCGGACACAAACAAGAGCATCACCATTAATTTCCTTCCATACGGGAACAACTACTTCCAGATCGCGTTCAACGGCAGCGAATTTTCCCACACCCCGGAGCAGGGAGAGCCGTACAAGGTCAAGTTTGTCTCGCTGCGCAACTCCAACTGCGCATGGAACGCCTCTGTTTTCGTGAACACGACTGACTACCCTGCCGAATTTTTTGCATACTACAACGCATGGGCGAATTTCACGCACGGCAACCTCTCCAAAATCGGAATGGTGCCCATAGGCAGGGCGTAAGAACAGCAGAAGCAGGAGCCAACAAAGTGCGTTTCTCCATCCTGCGCATCTGGTGGCATTCGCATTTTTTCCATGTCAGCGAGCAGTCCCTCCAATTCCCAAAAAACGCATGTTTAAATAATGTAAATCGGTTGTAGCAACGATGCTAGTAACCAAGATTGACCAGCTTGTCGACCTTGCCCGTGCGCAAAAGAGCCCGACACTGGAGTTTGCCGCAACAAAGCTCGACTTGCCGATAAAGGCGGTCGAGGCAATCGCAAGCATGCTTGAGCGGGGCAATGTTGTCGAAATCCGCTACCCTGTCAACATCCTAGAAAAGCCATACCTGGTCTTCCGCGGGCTGCCCCCGGAGCCTGCGCCAAAGCAGGAGGGCGAGCGCGGCAAGGTCATCCTCACCTACTCCTTCAAGGCAGACCGCGTTCCCGCAACAGTGCAGGTGTCAGACACGGGCCGCGAAAAATATTACACCATTTCCCTAGTCGAGCTCTCGCAGCCCACGCGCATTTTCCTTGACGAGATAAAAGAGGAGCTTCTCCGCTCGGTCCCCGCAGAGCAAAGCGACGTATCCGACGTGGAGAAGCTTGCGAAAATAAAGTCCGACTTCTCAAGAAAGATAGAAAAATACCTCGAAACCTACCACCTCGGGCCAGAAACAAGCGAGCTTCTCACGGGCATGCTGCTCCACATAATGTTCGGGCTTGGCGAGCTTGACATGCTCACGCAGGACGACTCGCTTGAGGAAATCGCAGTCATCAACAGCAAGCAGCCTATCGGCATCTACCATAGAAAATTCGGCTGGCTCAAAACTAACATGTACATGCCGGACGAGGATGCGATATTCAACTATTCCTCGCAAATAGCCCGCCGCGTCGGAAGGCAAATCGCGGTCCTCACGCCCATACTGGATGCACGGCTGGAAACAGGCGACCGCGTGAACGCAACCCTTGCGCCAATATCCGCTCATGGGAACACCATCACAATCAGAAAGTTCGCAAAAGACCCCTGGACAGTCATCAACCTAATCACAGACCAGTCGCACACCATGACTACTGAGATGGCAGGCATGCTCTGGCAGGCAATCCACTATGAGATGAATGTGCTGGTTGCAGGCGGCACAGCATCCGGAAAAACATCCGCCCTAAACGCGCTTCTCGCATTCATCCCGCCAAACCAGCGCATCCTGACAATAGAGGATACAAGAGAGCTTGTGCTGCCGTCCTTCCAGTGGAACTGGATACCGATGCTCACGCGCAACTCGAATGCGGAAGGGCTTGGGGAAGTTAGCATGCTGGATTTGATGGTATCCGCATTGCGCATGAGGCCTGACCGCATCGTGCTGGGAGAAATGAGGCGCCAGAAGGAGGCAGAGGTGCTATTTGAGGCAATGCACACTGGCCACTCGGTCTACTCCACGCTTCACGCCGATACCTCAAATCAGGTTATTCGGCGCCTGACAAACCCGCCCATTGACATGCCGCCCTCGGAAATCGAGGCTCTGCACCTTGTTATCGTGCAATACCGTGACAGGCGGCGCAACCTGAGGCGCACCCTTGAGATATGCGAGATGACCTCGGGCGCCGGGAACGACGAGCTGTCAGCGAACATCATCTATCGCTGGCGGCCGCGCACCGACACTTTTGAGAAGGTGGGCGAGCCCACCAAATATTACAAGGAGCTCAACCTGCACACCGGCATGACGAAGGACGAGATAGTCTCGGACATAAAAAACCGCGCAATGATACTTTCCTGGATGCTCAAAAACAAGATGTATTCGCTTGAGGCAGTCGGCAAGGTCATGTCAATCTATTATGCCGACCCGAAAAGCGTGATTGAGCTTGCAAGGGGCAATCTTGGGATAAGAAAGCCATAAGTTCATGGTGCTAACATGAGAATCCCGCTGATGCTAATCTCATTGGAAGCCGCGCCAGCCCTTGGCAACCGCTTCCGCGGGCTTGGCATCCGCCTCTCCTCATTCTACCCGGGCCTCAAATACGACCTGCGCAACGCCGCCCTTGACATCGGAGTGGAGCAATTCTGCGTTGCCGCATTTTTCTCGGCATTGATATGGGCCACGATATTCGGCGTGTTCCTCTTAGTTGTCGGGCAGATACGCCCTGAGCTTCCCGCGCCCATAAAGATACTTGGGCCCGGCCTTGCATTTTTTGTGACCCTCATATTCTTCATCGTCCTCCACCTGTCATACCCCAAGGTGATTGCGAAAAACATCGCGGACAAAATCGACCGCGACCTCACTTTTGCCGCCCGCGACATGCTGATTCAGATAAGCTCAGGCATCCCCCTCTACACAGTGCTTCGCAACATCTCCGAATCGGATTATGGGCAGGTGAGCAAGGAGTTCACAAAGGTGATAAACGACATACGCGGAGGCCAGTCGCTGGTGACTGCGCTTGAGAACATGGCGCTTCGCAGCCAATCGCAGTATCTCAAGAAGACCGCCTGGCAGCTCATCACCGCGGTGCGCGCAGGCGCAAACCTTTCAAGCTCCCTAAAGGGCATCGTGAAGCTGCTTGTGGATTACCAGTTCTCGCTCAACAAGAGCTACAACGCCGAGCTCAACTTCATCGTGCTAATCTACCTTCTCGTCTCCGCAGTCGTGCCGACAGTGGGAGTCACGGTGCTTGTGATTTTCTCAGTGTTCGGCATACTGGGCATCACCCCCGAGCTTTTTGCCGCGATAGTCACAGGCTCGTTCATTGTGCAGCTCGGAATGATCGGCTATGTCTTTGTGAAGCGGCCGAACATGTATGTGTAAAACCAAAAATGAAAGCGGAAATGGCATGCCAATTTATCGGCGTGCGCAAGCGTGTGAAAAATGGCAAAGAAGTATATCATATACAGAAAATTCGCATTCACGCTCCCTCCCAGGCAGGTGACGGCAGTCTCAAAGATGCTAAATTATGCCGGCATCCCAACCTCCCCGGAGATTTGGGTGGGCTCAAAGCTCGTGCTCGCGCTTCTTGCTGGAATAATCGGCGCGCTCATCCCATTCACGATATTCCGCTTCGCAGGCGTGTTCGGCCTCTCATTCACCGATGCAACCACCTCTGATGTCATCCTGATGCTTGGCATGTCTTTTGCCACCGGCGCGTTGCTGTTCGCAACAGTTGCCATCCTCTTCTACCTGCACCTCTACTACATCATACACGACCGCACGCACCGCGTCGAGGCAATCCTGCCTGACTTCCTTCTAATGGTCGCGGCGAATCTGCGCGCAGGCCTCACGCCATTTTCCGCGCTCCAGGTTGCCGCCAGGCCCGAGTTCGGCCCGCTTGAGGCAGAGGTGCGCATCATCTCATCGCGCTCGATGGGCACGGAATCATTCACTGATGCGCTGCGCAAGCTCACGGACCGCGTTGACAGCAACGTGCTTCGCCGCACCATCAACTTCTTTGAAAACGGCCTGAAAAGCGGAGGAAAGCTCGCGCAGCTGCTTGAAACTTCCGCAGACGAGATCCGCGAGATGGACGAGCTCAAGCGCGAGATGATGCTAAACACCAAGACATATGCCATTTTCCTTATCTTCATCCTGATTTTCGGCCTTCCGCTCCTTCTTGCAATATCGACTGAGTTCCTTGGCACTTTCACAAAGATCCAGAGCCAGCTCAGCACGGATGACCTAAAGGGCGTAAGCGCAATTTCCGCGCCCAAGATCTCAATTGACGTGGGCTTCATCAACCAGATGGCAGGCGTCATCATAATCGGCACATCCATCCTCATCAGCATACTGGTGGGCGTGATTTCCGAGGGCAAAATACTGTACGGGCTCAAATACGCAGTGCCCCTCTCCATAGCATCGGGCACAATGTTCATGATTTGCAAGATGATGATCGGCGGATTCATTGGGCAGCTTATTTGAAATCACCCAGCGCGTGAATGCCATGAAGCAATCCCTTGTTTGGTACGCATCCTACGGCTCGAATCTTCTAAAGAGCAGATTCATGTGCTATATTGAAGGCGGAAAGCCAGAAGGCAGCGATAAAGTCGAAACAGGCTGCGAAGATAAAACTCCTCCGAGCGAAGACAAGCAAATATTTATCCCCCATCAGATGTATTTCGCCAAAAACTCGCCACGTTGGCAGAATGGTGGCATTGCATTCATAGATGTCGAAAAAGGCATTAAGCGCACAACGTTGGGGCGAATGTATCTGATAACGGAGAGTCAGTTCAGGGATGTTGTCAAGCAGGAAAATGATTGTGTAGCATTTTCTATCGATTTGGAAAAGGTAAAAGAAAAAGGCAGTTTTGTTTTTCACAATTCATGGTACGGGCGAATCATATATCTAGGCGAGGACGGCGGCTATCCTGTCTTCTCATTTACTGCTCCATGGTCCATGGGCGAAGTCGAAACCACAAAACCCTTGCCAAGTTATTTGAAAATCATAATTCGCGGGCTAAAGGAAGCGTATCTGGATAAAAAAGACAGCGAGCTGCTTGATTATCTGGCAAGCAAGCCAGGCATAACTGAAAATTACCGAAAAGAGCAATTACGCACGCTTGTCTAGGGCGTTTTTCTACCATCCCAGCACATACGCAAACATGAGCGGCGCAACGATTGTGGCATCAGACTCGATTATGAACCTCGGCGTGCTTGCCTCAAGCTTGCCCCACGTGATTTTCTCATTGGGCACCGCGCCCGAATACGAGCCATAGCTTGTTGTCGAATCCGATATCTGGCAGAAGTAGCCCCAGAATTTTGCCTCCTTGAACAAATCCTGCGCGATAAGGGGCACCACGCATATCGGGAAATCCCCGGCAATGCCGCCGCCTATCTGGAAAAACCCAATGCTTGAATCCTTCGTCTCTTTCTGGTACCATGCTATCAGTTCCGTCATGTAGTTTATGCCGCTCTTTATCGTCTCAACGTTCTTTATCCTGCCATCCGCGCAGGCAGCCGCAAAAACATTGCCCAGCGTTGAATCCTCCCAACCCGGGACAAATATCGGCAAATTTTTCTCTGCGGCAGCCACAATCCAGCTGTCCTTGGGGTCTATCTGGTAAAATTTCTTGTAAATGCCCGTGTTAATGGCCTCGTAAATGAACTCGTGCGGCAGCCTCTTCTTCCCTGCCATGTCATCTTTTTTCCAAAGCTCTAAAATAAGCCGCTCAACCCTGCGCATTGCCTCCTCTTCTGGTATGCACGTGTCTGTCACGCGATTGAGGTGCCTGTTCAGCAAATCCTCCTCATCCTTTGGCGACAAATGCCGATAATGTGGCACGCGCACATAATGCTTGTGCGCAACGAGATTGAACACGTCCTCTTCCAGGTTCGCGCCAGTGCATGTGATCGCATGCACTTTTCCCGCACGTATCATTTCCGCAAGTGATTTTCCAAGCTCCGCGGTGCTCATTGCGCCAGCAAGGGTGACCATCATCTTGCCGCCTGACTCGACGTGTTTTTTGTATGCTTCCGCGGCATCAATTAGCGTTGCCGCATTGAAATGCAGGAAATGTTCCTTCAAAAAATTGCTTATCTGGCCATTCTTCATTTGTTTCACGCAAAAAATTATCTGTTAAATAATAAAAGGCTTTGTAAATTTTTTTTGAGAAAAAAATATTTGCAAGCCGTCGCATGCAAGCCAAAAAAACCTTGCAATGGCGCACTCTGCCAAAAAAGCCGCTCAAATGCCCGCCTTGCCAAAAAAATGCAGCATGCTGCCAAACTAAAGGCTAAAAAATCCCCTTTTCCAATCTATTGATATGAAAATTCTAACGATACACTCTGATTTCATCGAGTTTGAGCCGCTTTCCAAGGCAGTCAAGGCAGCGGAGGAAATAACTAAGGAGAAAAAGCGCATTGAGGAATGCCTGGTGGCATTCGCATCAGTGGAAAAAGACGACACTGACATTGATGGCGTGGCAGAGCAGGCTGCAAAAGAAATACTGAAAGTGTGCAACCAGGTGAAAACAAAGAAGGTGGTGCTCTACCCGTTTGTGCATCTCACATCATCCCCCTCGCCTCTGGATACGGCGCTTGCAACACTGAAAAAAACCGAATCCATCCTTGCCTCTGACGCCTCTTACTCCATTACGCGCGCGCCATTTGGCTGGTACAAGTCATTTGACATCAAATGCAAGGGCCACCCGCTCTCCGAGCTCTCAAGGCATTTTGGCGCAGAAGGCGCATATGCGAAGGGCGGGAAAGATGCGAAGGAAGCAGGAATCGGCGGAAAGGACGCAAAAGGCGCAGGGCATATGCAAGTAAAAGACATTTCATCTGCCGCCCATGCATCCGCCCCAAAGGAAGTAGTTTCTGAATCCCTAAAGGCAGATGACTGCGTGAAGCGCGAATATTTCATACTCTCGCCAGACGGCACTCTTCTGCCAGCAAGTTCCTTTGTCTTCTCCAAGCATCCGCTCCTAAAAAAGTTTGTGAATTACGAGACGAACAAGGTGCGCGCCTATGACAAGGAGCCTCCGCACATCGCGCTCATGCGCGAGCATGCAATCGCATCGCACGAGCCTGCGTCCGACTCCGGCAACCTGCGCTGGTATCCAAACGGCCGGCTCATGAAAAAGCTCATTGAGCGGCGCATCATGGACATCTGCATCGGATATGGCGCAATGGAAGTCGAGACCCCGATAATGTATGACTTTGAGCACCCATGCCTCAAGAAATACCTAAACCGCTTCCCTGCGCGCCAATACGTCGTTAAAAGCGACGAAAAGGAGTATTTCCTGCGCTTTGCCGCATGCTTCGGGCAATTCCTAATCGCCTCCGACATGGTAATCAGCCACAAGAATTTGCCAATAAAGCTCTTTGAGCTCACAAAATATTCATTCCGCCGCGAGCAGTCCGGCGAAGTGGCTGGATTGCGGCGCCTTCGCGCATTCACAATGCCTGATATGCACACCTTTGCAAAGGATGCCGATGGCGCGCGCACCGCCTTTACCGAACAGTTCAACCTCTGTGTAGACTGGATGGACATGCTCGGTCCCTCATACGAGGCAGCATTCCGCATCCAGCGCGACTGGTACAATGAGAACAAGGAATGGTATGCCGCGCTTGTGAAGCGCTTTGGCAAGCCGGTGCTTGTGGAAATGTTCTCCGAGCGCTATGCATATTTCATCACCAAGTTTGAATTCAACGTAGTTGACTGCCTTGACAAGGCATCAGCGCTTTCCACCGTTCAAATAGACGTTGAGAATGCGGAAACGTTCAACATCTCCTATGTTGATGAGAAAGGGCAGAAGCAGCGCCCATATCTTTTGCACACGTCTGTTTCCGGCAGCACAGACCGCAACATCTATGCGCTTCTCGAATGGGAGGCAATGCAAAAGGCAGCAGGCAAGACGCCAATGTTCCCGCTTTGGCTCTCGCCTTCGCAGGTAAGAATAGTGCCAGTCTCGGATGCGCAATTGCCCCATTGCGAAAAAATGCTTTCGCTGCTAAAAGCAATGGATGTGCGCGCGGACTTGGATGACCGGGGTGAAACATTGCAAAAGAAGGTGCGCGATGCCGAGCAGCACTGGGTTCCCTTCATCGCAGTAATCGGGGACAAGGAAATCCAGAGTGGAAAGCTGGCGGTTCGCGTGCGCAAAACCGGAAAGCAAGTGCTTCTCTCGCCCGAAGAGCTCTGCGCAAGCATCACAGAAGAATGCAAGGGCATGCCATTTGAACCACTCTCGCTTGCAGACCACCTTACGAAGAGACCGGTAATCTAGGGAAAAAATAAAACAAAAAAGAAGGAAAAAAAGAAAAAATAAAGAAAAAATAAAAGAAAGAAGGCTACTTCTTTTCCTTCCTCCTCTTCCCCATCTTCTCAATAATGGCCCTGTGCGCCATGAGCCTTATCGCGTTCACCTTGATGAACCCTGCCGAGTCCATCTGGTTGAACCCGCCCTCAATGTGCATCGAGCCCAAATCCTGGTCGTACAATGACGATGGCGATTCTCTCGCTCTCGTGAACACATTCCCCTTGAAAATCTCAAGGGTCACCTTGCCGTCTATGAACTCCTGGCTCTTGTCAAACGCGGCATTGAGGAAATCCATTTCGGGCGAGAACCAGAACCCGTTGTATATTATCTCGGCATATCTGGGCGTGAGCATGTCGCGCAGCCTCATCACTTCCCTGTCCATGGCAATTGACTCAATGTCCTTGTGTGCGGTGTGCAATATCGTGCCGCCCGGAGTCTCATACAGCCCGCGGGACTTGATGCCCACAAACCTGTTCTCAACCATGTCTATTCTCCCCACGCCGTTCTCGCCGCCCACCTTGTTCAGATACAAGAACAGCTCAAGCGGCTCTTCCTTCACAGTGCCATCATTCTTGTTCACGACTTTCACCGGCGTGCCATCCTTGAAATAAATTTCAAGCACAGTGCTCTTGTCAGGAGCCTTTGCCACCGATACGGTCCTCGAATACACGCTTTCATCCGGTATTTTTCCAGGATCCTCAAGAATGCCTGCCTCATGCGAGATGTGCATCAAATTCTCGTCCTCCGAGTAGGGTTTCTTGAGCGTAGCATCTACTGGAATGCCGTTTGCTTTCGCATATTTTATCAGGTCATCCCTGCCTTTGAACTGCGCAAGGAACTCGGCATTCTTCCACGGCGCAATGATTTTGATTTTCGGATTCAGCGCAAGATATGACAGCTCGAATCTCACCTGGTCATTGCCCTTGCCCGTCGCCCCGTGCGAAACATATTGTGCGCCCTCTTCCATTGCAACAGACATCTGGTATTTTGCAATAAGGGGCCTTGCAAGCGATGTGCCCATCAGGTATCTCCCCTCATATATAGCATTCGCCCTTATCGCGGGGAATATGTAATCCGTGACAAACTCCTTCTTCAAGTCCTTGATGATGACTTTTGACGCGCCGACTTTGAGCGCCTTTGCCTTGGCTTTCTCAAAATCCTCCTGCTGGCCGACATCTGCAATGTACGCAATCACTTCGTAGCCCTTGTCAAGCAGCCACTTGAGTATGCACGACGTGTCCAGCCCGCCTGAATATGCGAGCACAACTTTCTCCTTCACGTTGCCATTTGCCATTTTCACAACCTCCCAAGAACCTAAATTGGATTGAACCTTTGCAGAATTCTTCCACCAAGCGCTATTAAAAATCCTTCTGGCGTAAAATAGATAAAATAAGACATGGAATGTATTATTTGATACAAATGGGTTGTGTTATGAAAAAATCACCTGAAAAATCCTCAATAGCCTCCTCAGTTTTCTCCTACCTTGATGCCGACCCCTACATCCGCCAGTCAATACGCTTAGGCATCGCCAACCTGTCCGCCATTGCGGGAAAAATACGCACGGAGAAAATGCCCAAAAGCAGCCTCGGGGCAATAAAAGCAGCCGTCCGCCGCTACGGGGGCAGCCAGAAATTCTACGATTACTCTGCCAATTTGCGCGAGCTTCTCAAAAAGACGCGCATGAGCCTCACAAGCAATGCGGCAGTAATGCTCCTCAAGCCCCACACTTTCACTTATGCAGACCGCATCTTCAAGGCATTGGGCGGCAAGGAATTCGCCATGATAAGCTCGAACGATTTCATCACGCTAATCCTCCCTGACGAGCACGTTTCGGCGGTCGCAAAGGCAATTGGGAGAGGCAACATCCTAGAAACAATACGCGACCAGTGCATAATCACGCTTGCAACCTCTTCCGAATTGGAGGTCAAGCCAGGCTGGGTTGCATTCTTCGCAGAGGCGCTTGCGCGAGGGGGCATAAATATCCGGGAGTTCTACTCCTGCTACACCGACACTGTATTCGTCGTGGCGAAAAAGGATGCGACAAAGGCGTATGAATTGCTAAGCAAGCTGCTCTGAAGAAACATGCCAGCGCAGCGTTCTCAGCCGCAAAGGGCAGCAGAGACTTTCCTGAATGCCTCTTTGAGCATTTCTATTTTTTGATTCGGGCAGATCCTTATAAATTTCTTATAGCCGCCAAAATCGCTTCCAGATGCAACTGCCACCCCTTCCCCGAGAAGCCGCATTGCGAACAAGTCTGCATCCTCAATCCCGCGGTGTGTTGCAAATATGTATATGCCCGCCTGCGGCTTTGCAAACTCAAATCCCGCTTTCCCAAGCGCTTGCTGCGCAACAAAAAGCCGCTTTTTCCACACGCCTCTATTTTCCTTCAGTATCCCCTTCTCATTCTCCAGGCAAGCAATCCCGGCGCGCTGCACGAATTCCGGCACGCACGTTGTAGTTATCTGGTTGAATGAGATGATTTTTTTGGCGATTTCCTTCTCCGCTACAACATAACCCAACCGCCAGCCCTCCATGCAAAACTCCTTTGAGAATGAGCGCACCCGAATCGTATCATATTTCGGTATCGCCTTGAACGAAAGCCCCTTGTAAGCCTCGTCCAGAATCAAATGCGTCTTGCTTTTTGCGCATTCCCCTATCGCCTCTTGCACCAGCGCCTCATTGTAAACAGTGCTTGCCGGATTCAGTGGATTGCATATTACTGCAACGTCGCATTTCTTCATTTCCATCGCATCAAAAGCCCACGAATCCTCAAGCTTTGTCTTAAGCATCATGGGTTTCATCCCAAGCTGCCTTGCCGCAAGCTCATACGCCGGCCAATGCGGCGATGGCATTGCTACTTTTCCTCCTGGCTTTCCAAGCACTGAAAATAGTGCAAACAAAAGCGGCTTTGCCCCTGCGCCAACCACGACATTTTCAACTTCGCATTCTTCCCGCTGGGCAATCTTTTCCCGCAATTCGAATAGCCCGGCAGACGAGCCGTACCCGGATTTGCCGCTTCTCATGCATTTTGCCGCCGCTTCCACTGCGCATTTGGGTGTCGGAAGATTTGTGCCCCCGATATTGAGCCGTATCACCCGCTTCCCTTCCCTCTCAAGCGCAAGCGCCCGCTCGGCAAGCTCATAGAACATCGCATCACCTCAGGTTCTTTCGCAGCTTCTCAAAAAACCCTTTCGCCTCATCGTAGTCCCTTCCCTTTATCACGTGCTTGAGGAACTCGAGCCTTGCAGTGATATTCTCAAGCTGCGAAAGGGAATTGGGGTTGAAAAGTATTTCAGCAAGCAGCCAGTCGTCCTCGGACAGCAAGCCCCTTGCAATCTCGCGGTGCTTCCTAAACGTAGTCCCAGGCACAGCTTGCGAATCCATGCACGCGGCAAACACCATCGAGGATGCAAAAGGCGTGGTGAGCGAGTATGCCATTACCCTGTCATGCTCCTCAAATGTGTATTCGAATATGTGGAGCCCAAGCTTCCCGAAGAATGCGCGGAAGAATTCCGCCCCATCCTTGCAGGATTCCTTGATAATGACGGCATTTTCATTTCCCAGCGCCTCAACATTCGCGAACGTCGGGCCGAACATCGGGTGCGTGGAAACAAAATCGAAGCCGCATTTCCCGTAGTATCCTGATATTCCCCCCTTCACGGATGCGACGTCGGCAAGGATGCAGCCAGAAGGCAGGTGCGGCGCCGCAGCCTCAAAAGCATTCACGGTCTTCTGCAGGCTCACGGCATTTATCAAAATATCCGGCTTGAAATCCGCAAGCTGCTCCAATCGTGCAAGCGGGCTTGCAGCAGCCTTGCATGCGGCTGCCGCCCTCTGTGCCTTTGCCAAGTCCAAATCGTACACTGCGACGTCATGCCCCTTGCTCAATTCCCTTGCAAGCCACGAGCCCATGTGGCCCGCCCCAATTATTGCTATTCTCATTTTTCCGCCTCCTTGTAGAACCCAAGCACCTTGAATGACGCGCACTCCTCCCTTGCAAGTGCAAGTGCGCCTGTCACCTTCCCGTCATCCTCCCTTCCTTGGAAGTCAAGCAGGAAAGCGAACTTCCCAGGGTCGTTTCGAATGGGCCTTGACTCTATCCTTGTGAGGTTTATACCGCTGTCCGCAAAGGCCTTGAGCACGCCAAAGAGCGCGCCGGCCTTGTGCTTTGTCGAAAACATTATTGAGCACTTGTTGCCGCTGCCAAGGGCGTTCTCCCGTGACAGCACCAAAAAGCGCGTGGAATTCGACTCATGGTCCTCGATATTCTCTTTTATTATCTCAAGGCCGTAGAGCTCGGCGCACAGGCCGCTTGCAATCACTGCGACTGCCTTGGGCCTCTCGGCAGACAGCATTTTCGCAGCGCCTGCGGTGTCGTAGAAAGGCCTTGGCTCTAGCTTGTTCCTCGCCAAAAAGCCCCGGCACTGCCCAAGCGCCTGCGGGTGCGAGTAAACAACCCGTATCTCCCGGTAATCGGTGTCCGGGAGCGCAAGCAGGCAGTGGTGGATGGGCGTTCTCACCTCTGCCACTATTTTCAGGCCAGTCTCGACCAGCAGGTCATTTACCGAAGTGACCGAGCCTTCCAGCGAGTTTTCAACGGGCACTACGCCACAATCAAGCTGCCCGCTTTCAACGCCTTCGAAAACGTCCTGGAATTCCATGCACGGTATGGGGACAAGCGATTTGTCATGCGCCCTTGCCGCAAGCTCGCTGTATGCGCCGTGCTCGCCCTGGAAGCCGACCAGCTTCAAATCCTGCGACTGAAGGCGCTTGCTCTCGCTAATTATCGATGCGAATATCTTTTCCCTCATCTCCGGCTGGATAAGCCCGACGGGATTGAGGTTGACCTTCTGGAGCACTTCCTCCTCCCGCTTTGCATCGGTCACGCCGCCTTTCAGCTTCTTCGTCCACAATCCAAGCTCCATCCGCTCGTTTAGCAGCTTGAGGATTTGCGAATCGATAGCATCGATCATCTTTCGTATTGCCGCAAGATTGCCATTTTTTTCATCCATACAATCGCCCCCGTATCACTTTCCAAGCACCCTTGGAACCTTCCCCTCCAGCATCATCAGGTCCGCAAGCACGAGTGCCACTGCAGCCTCAACGACAACAGGGGCGCGAAGCGCAATGCACGCATCATGCCGCCCCTCAACCGTTATTTCCGCCTGCTTCCCGCTTTTCATCGAAACTGTTTTCTGGCCCTTGCTTATGCTTGAGGCGGGCTTTACTGCAACGCGCAGCACCAGCGCATTTCCGTTTGTGAGCCCGCCATTTATCCCGCCTGCATTGTTCGTCCTTGTTCTGCCTGCGGCATCCAATATCTCGTCGTTGCATTCGCTGCCCCTCATCCTTGCAGATGCAAACCCCGCGCCAAACTCTACCCCCTTCACCGCAGGTATGGAGAATATCACATGCGCGAGTAACGATTCCGCCGAGTCAAAGAACGGCTCGCCAAGGCCCACTGGCAATCCGCTTGCCCGGCATTCAACTATCCCGCCGACAGAGTCGCCCTCCCTCATTGCAGCGGCAACAACCGCATCAATGTCATTTGAGCCTCCTGCCTCAACCAGCCTCGCCTCTATCTTTACCGGCTTAATTATCTTTTTTGCAATCGCACCTGCCGCAACCACGCAGGCAGTAAGCCTGCCGGAGAAATGCCCCCCGCCCCTGTAATCCTCAAACCCGCCGAACTTTGAGCGCGCCACAAAATCCGCATGCCCTGGCCGAGGGGTATCCCTCATTTTCTCGTATGCCCCTGAGTCAATGTCATTGTTTTCAAAAAGCACCAGTATGGGCGCGCCGGTTGTTTTCCCCTCAAACACGCCGCTCTTAATCAGCGGTGCATCGGCCTCCTTTCTTGCCGTGGTGCCCGCGCCCCCGCCCATCCTCCTCTGCAAATCCGGCAGCAAGTCCCCTGCCGAAACAGGAAGCCCAGCAGGGCAGCCGTCAATGAGCACTCCAACTGCCTGCCCATGCGACTCGCCCAGCACGCTTACCCGAAACAATCTCCCAAATGTGTTCATTCCATCGCCTCGCTTAGCTTCTCAAAGAAATCCGGAAACGACTTTGAGACGCAACTATCATCATTTATCAAAATCCCTTTTTTCGATGTTAGCGCCGCAACAGCGCATGCCATCGCTATCCGGTGGTCCCCGCGCGATTCCACTTTTCCGCCGTGCAATTCCTTTCCCTCTATCTCCATCACATCTCCCGCTATCCTCACCTTCCCTCCGATTTTCGCAAACTCTTCTGCAAGCGCAGATGCGCGGTCGCTCTCCTTGTTCCTCAAGCGCCCAACGCCCGCAATTTTGCTTATCCCCCTGCAATTGCACGCAAGCGCAACAAGGGGCGGGAAGAGGTCCGGGCAGTCAGTTGCGTCAAAATCAAATGCGGCAAGCCTGCTTTTTTCAACGCGCACGCCCCCATTGCCAACAATGACTTTTGCCCCTGCATTTTCCAGCGCTAATACTATCCTTTTGTCCGCCTGTTCTGTTTTGGCATCAAGGTTCATCACTGTCATCCTGCCTGCTATTGCGCCAGCCACCAAGAGGAATGCGGCGCCCGACCAGTCCCCCTCAACATCGTAAGTGCAAGGCATGCATTTTTGCCCGCCATTGATTGAAAACTCTGCCAAGCCCTCATCATGCCCTATTTCCACCCCGAATTTCTCCAACAGCGAAACGGTCATACGCACATACGGCTTGCTTCTCAAGTTTTTCACTTCCAGCATCGAATCTTTTTTGCACATCGGAAGCGCGAGTAGCAGCCCTGTGAGGAACTGCGAACTCTCAGACCCGTCTATCCCAACCCTGCCCCCATGCAGCGGCCCCTTTACAATTACCGGCGCAAACCCGTTGTTCGTTTTGCATTCCGCGCCCAGCTTGTGCAGGGGCCCTTCCATCATCCCCACATGCCTTTTGCGCAGCGAGCCTTTTGCCTCAAGTGAGAATTCCCTGCCAAAAAGCGCAGCAATTGGCGCGAACATGCGCATGCAAAGCCCGGACTCATTGCAATCAAGCACAATGCCTTTTGGCTCGCCGCCTCCTTCTATCACAATTGCATCTTTTGCTTCTCCTACTTTTGCCCCAAGCGCTTTTGCAATTCCTATCGCCGCAAGCGCGTCATCGCAGAATGACGGATGGATAATGGACGATCTGCCGCTCGCCAGCGCAGCAGCTGCCACTGCGCGCTGCATCATGCTCTTTGAGGGCGGCGCAGCCGTTTTCCCACCAATGCTAGACGGTTTTACGAATCTCATCCAAAATCAACTTCGCGCAATCTGACGCGCTCTTTCCCTCAGTGCAGACTGCCAAATCGCATGCTTTTGCATACGCTGGCAGCCTTGCCAAAAGCAGCCTCTCCAGCGCATCCAAGCGGTTCCCATCCCCAAGCAATGGCCTGTTCCTGCCTTTCCCGACCCTCTTTTCCATCTCTCTTGCAGATGCGAACAGCCACGTGACAGAGCAATTTCTCCCAAGCATTTCCACATTCTCCGCATCAAGCACTGCCCCGCCGCCGCATGCAATGACGCAATCGCGGACTCCATTAAGCTTGGCTATTTCCGCCCTCTCCATTCCCCGGAAAGCAGCCTCGCCTCTTTTCTCGAATATCTTGTTTATCTTTCCTTCCCTTCTCTCAATCTCCGCATCAATATCAACAGCTTTCATCCCTGCGAGCTTCGCAATCTCCATTGCAACCGTTGACTTCCCAGTGCCCATCATGCCAATGAGCGCGATGTTCTTTTTTTCACCTGCAGCTTCCTCTTCCGAGCATGCGGCCCTTCGCATCGCTGCAACCGGCGCTTTTTTGCCTGTGAATATCTCAAACACCCTGATGCCCTGGTGAAGCAGCCACTCGCGCCCGCCTATAACTTTGCATCCTGCCTTTTTTGCATCAGCGCAAAGCGCGGTTTCTGCAGTGTAATTCGCATCAAGCACTGCCATATCTCTCCGCAAAAGCTCCGGCGCCACAATGCGCCCCGTGCCGCTGATGCATGAAACGATAACGCCGGCATCACGCAGCGCCGCGCCCAATTCCTCTATCCCATGCGAACAAAAGCCGCACCGCATCTCCGCAGCCAATTCTTCAGCTTTCTCCGCAGTCCTGTTCGCTATCGTAACGCTTGCTCCGGCTTCAATGAGCGCAATCGCTGCCGCTTTTGCAGCCCCGCCTGCCCCAAGCACAACTGCTTTTTTCCCAGAAAGCACAATCCCGTTCCCTTCCAGCGCGCCCCTTACCCCAGCAATGTCGGTATTGTGGCCGACTGCCCTTCCTTTCTCAAACATCACTGTATTTACCGCTCCTGCCTTTCTTGCACTATCCGCAAGCCCGTCAACGAGCTTGGCAAAATCCATCTTGAAGGGCGTTGTGACGTTCATCCCGCGCAGCCCCAGCGCCTTCGCGGCAAAAAGCGCCTCCTTTGCGCTGCCTGATGCGAGCCTCACGTATATTGCATCCATCCCAAGCGCCTCAAATGCCGCATTGTGCATCTGCGGGCTTAGGCTATGCATTATCGGCCTGCCGGTGACTGCAAACAAAAGTGCATCAGCCATTTTCCAATTCCCCCATGAGCTTTCGCATTTTTTCCGCTGCCATCTGCCCTTCCGCAGTCTCTTTTCCTTCCCCAAGCGACGCAAACGTGAACGGGCTTCCCAGAAGCGGCGCCACTATCCTGGTAATCTTTCCCATCGCGCCCATGCCAATCACAATGATGCTGCGCCCACTGTAATTCCCTTGCCCGCCGGCAGCCACATGCCTGCTGCCCTCCTGCCCAACAGCCTCCTCCTCCTTGCCCTCTTGCCGTGCCGATGCCATGCCCTCCAGCGCAGGCGAATCCAGAAGCCCCAGCAGCCTAGCATTATCCTGCTTCGCATTCACCTTGCACGCGATCTTTGCAATGTCCGCGCCAGACTCAAAGCACCAATTCAGCGTCTGCTCAAGCTCTGCGCGCTTTGGCGTCTTCTCGTAATTATGGTAAGAGCAAATGACCTTGCATCCGCGCTCCTTTGCCCTCTGGACAATCCCGCGCTTGCATTCCTCGCCTGCCTCCACATCAACATCCACGAAAGCCGCGCCCGCATCAATAGCGGCAAGCAGGCGCCTTTTCCGCTCGCCCTCAGCAATCACATTCCCACGGCACGTTGCAATCAGCCGCACCGGCTGCGAAAATATTTTTCTTATCTCCTCATCCGTTATCTTCCCCATCCCGTCCAGCCTGACCTCTGCAAACTCCAGCCCGGCTAGCGCGGCAATGCAAATCTCTGGCGATTTTTCCAGAATGCTAATGCAAATCATCCAAAACACCCTCGATTTCCCCCATCTTCACTTCAGCCACTTTTGCCTTTCCAATCCCTTCCAGCAGCACAAAATTAACCGCATCTCCCTGCCGCTTCTTGTCCTTGGATATGGCATCCACCACTGCGCTCCTGTCGAATTTGGCGCCAGTTGGCAGGCCTGCTTTTGCAAGCAGCATCTCAAGCCTTATTGCATCCTTTTCCTGCAGCATCCCCTTTGTTACGGAAAGCCTTGCTGCCAAAACCATGCCAACGCTAATTGCATCCCCGTGCGGCATGCCGCACACCTTCTCAAGCGCATGGCCGATCGTGTGCCCGAAATTCAGCTTCCGCCTCTCCCCCGCTTCCCGCTCGTCCGTGGAAACTATCCCTGCCTTCACGGCAAGCGAATCGTGCACGACCTTTTCTATTGCCGTGCGGTGCAACTTTAGCGCGGCTTCGCAATTCCCCTCAAGGTATGCGAAAAGCGCAGCATCACCGATAGCCGCGCTCTTTATCGCCTCGGCAAGCCCGTGGCTTATCTCTTCCCTTGGCAATGCCGCAAGAACGTCAAAATCGCAAAGCACGAACTTAGGCTGCGCAAACGTGCCCACGAGATTCTTGTAGCCCAAAAAATTCACGCCGTTCTTGCCTCCGATTCCGGCATCCACCTGCGCAAGAAGCGTGGTTGGCGCAAACCCGAACGGCAAGCCGCGCAAGTATGTTGATGCAACAAAACCAGCGACATCGCAAACAATGCCGCCTCCTATCCCTATCACAAACGTCGAGCGGTCTGCCCCGAGTGCAAGCAGCTGCTCATATGCGCTCTCCACTGTTGCAAGAGTCTTCTCGCCCTCCCCCTGCCCAATCTCAATGACTGGCGCTTTTGGGAAGAGGCTTCCGTGCAGGCGGCGCACATTCGCATCGCTGATTATCACTGTGTTTTTTGCGCCTGCGTAATCCATGAGCCTGCTTATTGATTCCCCTAGCACTATTTTGCACTCGCCGCTTTTCGCAGCCAATTTGAGCATTCTCATATCCTTCCCTCCTTTGAGCCGGCGCCAGCCTTCACCACATGCGCATGAGCGCCTGTAGTGCCGCCTTTCTCCCGCATCTCCTTGCCTTCTGCAGCATTTTCACTTTGCCCTGCAGCGCCGCCTCTCCCGCCCTCATTGCCTCCTGCAGCCTTTTCACTATGCGTCGCAGCATGCCCCATCTCCGACCTCCCGTCCAGTGCAGCAGATGAAAAGCGCAGTGCAGAATTTGCGCCACGCTCCTCGACGAATTTATGCAGCGCGCGCAGCTCTTTTGCCATTGTTGCAAACTGGCTTGGCAGCAGCGCCTGCTCCTTATCCGAGAGCGCCACGGACGGGTCGTGATGCACCTCGACAATTATCCCATCCGCTCCGCACGCAACAGATGCAAGGCTCATCGGCCCAATCAGGCTCACTCTCCCAGTGCCGTGCGTCGGGTCTGTAATGACGGGCAGGTGCGTGAGCTCGCGCGCCGAGGGCACCGCGCTCAAGTCGAGCGTGTTCCTTGTGTAAGTCTCAAAAGTGCGTATGCCCCTCTCGCACAATATGACATCCGGGTTCCCCTCGTTCAGTATGTACTCCGCGCAGTTGAGCCACTCCTCAATGGTTGAGTACATGCCGCGCTTTAGCAGCACGGGCTTGTTCGATTTTCCAACTTCCTTTAGGAGCGAGAAATTCTGCATGTTTCTCGTGCCAATCTGCAGCACGTCCGCGTATTCGCACACCCACGAGACGTCGCGCGTGTCAGTAACCTCCGTCACAATGGGCAGCCCGGTCTCCTCGCTTGCCTTCCGCAGTATCTTGAGTCCGCGCAGGCCCAGCCCCTGGAACGCGTATGGCGAGGTCCTTGGCTTGAAAGCGCCCCCCCGCAGCATGTCTGCTCCAGCGTCCTTGACAGCGCGCGCTATGGCGAGTGTCTGCTCCTCGCTCTCAACGCTGCACGGGCCGGCGATTATGGTGAAGCCCTCGCCCACCAACACGTCGCCCACCCGCACAATCGTCCTACCATTGCCGTTCAATGCGGCCAATTTTATGTTTTTCATATGAACACCCATTTTCAAAATTATCATTATATCAGCTAGCCCCCGGAAAAACCCTGAAAACGAAAACAGATCCAGACGGCTTTCCTAGGAGCTATAGCCGAAGCTAAAAGTATAGAAGAAGTTCTGCTGCCAATTTTGCTTCGGTTCGTTCATCATTATCACAGTGGAGAATACTCTGTAGCAATACGTATATAAAGTTGACTGGAAAACTCAAAAGAGCCTGTTGCAAATTGCCTCTGAAGCTTCTTCTTAGGGAAAGCTGCTTACGACTTTTGTGAGAATAAAGCCTCAGTCGGAGTCTTCGACCCCTTGCA
>JAGVIA010000105.1 GCA_020056305.1 archaeon
CCCCTGCTGGCAAGAAATCTTCTTTTGAGAATAAGACTGGGGCGCTTTCATCCAATGCCTGAAGGCATTGGGTTTCCCGCGCCTAGGCAACTAAGGCTCGGTGACATAACCTCTGAGAAGAACTTCACGCTGCCGATGACCCTTGCAAGCGATTTGAGCTCGGGAAAGTATTCAGTGCCGATAACAATACAGTACCGGGACGAGATTGGCGAGGAGCTCACCGATACGTCCTCGATGATAATAAATGTGAATCGGCGCGCGCCAGACTTCCTAGTCACCATCCCATCGCAGGAGCAGATAATTGTCGGCGAGCGCGTGATGCTGCATGCAATTGTCGAGAATACCGGGAGCGGCGATGCGTATTCGGTGCACTTGTCGCTTCCGAACTCCACTGTCCTCACCCCGCTTGGATTCTCCGATCTTGAGCTTGGGGATCTCCCTGCCAAAAGCAAGCGCGAGGTGGAGATGGATGTCGGGATAAACAATGTGGCACCCGGCTTTTACTCCCTGGGCTTCCTCATCCGCTATGACAACAAGAACGGCGAGGCGCAGGCTGCAAAGACAGTGTCAAGCGGCGCGAACATAGAGGCGAAAAATGACGTGGCCGTGTACATTTCCGCAAAGCCGTCACCGATTGTTTCAGGCGGCTCGCACTCGCTTTCCGTGCTGGTGTCCAACATCGGCTCATCGGACATAAAGGCGCTCTCGGTTCGGCTCAACTCCACCAAGTTCAAAGTGCTTGACGCGCAGGAGAAGCAGTTCATTGGAGGCCTGTCGCAGGACGATTTTTCCTCTGTGCAATACAATGTGCTGGTGGCAACTGTTCCCGAGGGAGAATACCCTGTGGAGGTCACCGTTGACTTCAAGGACGCGTACAACAGGCCGCACACTTATGTGGTGCCCCTGATGCTCAAAGTGACTGCCGCAAAGAATGGCGAGTCGCCCATTTTCATCATCATAGGCGTGCTGGTGGTTGCGGTTGGCGCATACTTCGCATACAGGAAATGGTTTGCAAAAAAGAAATAGATGGCGGGGCAGCGGGGGCGGAATCGGCTTGCTGCGCCTGCAAAAAGAAGCGGGCTTGGCGATGCGAATTTGCATATTGGGATTTGCAATTTAGCGCGGGTGGATTTTGATGTCGTTGGCAAAACGCGCCGACTTGTTCATGTATTCAGTAGAGAATTTGCGCCACAGGCAGCTTCGCTCCTGGCTCACCGTGCTTGGCATCGTGGTTGGCATTGCCGCGATTGTCACACTTATTTCGATTTCACTTGGGCTCTCAAAGAGCATAAACGACCAGATTTCACAATTTGGCTCGCGCACGATTGCGGTGGTGCCGGGAGATATCAACAAGCAGTTGGCATTTACCGGCGGGCCTTCAAGGCCTGCGGCGCTTGGCAAGCTCTTTGCCACAGACGTTGACAGGGTCAGGCGCGTGGATGGAGTGGAATACGTGACAGGCGCAATTGCGGTGCGCTCGGACGTCATGTTCAAGGACAATGGCATAACCGCAAGCATAAGCGGGATTGAGCCCAACATCTTCAAGCAGACGCAGGTGCTTGACATCGCAGCCGGCCGCTTCTTATCAGACACTGACAGGGAGAGCATCGTAATCGGCGACACGCTTGCAAACGAGGTATTTGGAAAAGACAAGGTGCTGGTGGGCGCGGTGCTAAAAATCGGCAGCGAGGCAAAGCCATTTAGGGTGGTCGGCGTGCTCAAGAAAAGCGGAGTTGCCGGAGGAGGCATTGATTCTGCCGTGTTCATGCCCATTGACGATGCAAGGAAGCTTGCTGGAGAATCGATTGCAAAAAATGAGGTGTCTGCCATAAGGCTTACGGTGAAGGAGGGCTATAACGTCAATGCTGTTGCGGACAGGATAAACACCGAACTTCTCTCAGCGCACAAGGTAAAGGAGGACGCCAAGGACTTCTCGCTTGTCACATCGGATTTCATAATGAAATCAGTCGGGCAGATAACGGATTTGCTATCGGTATTTTTGGGCGGCATTGCAAGCATCTCTTTAGTTGTTGGGGGAGTCGGGGTGGCAAACACCATGTTCATGGCAGTCATTGAGCGCACAAAGGAAATCGGCATCATGAAATCAGTCGGTGCGTCATCAGGCGCAATCCTTGAAACTTTTCTTATTGAGAGCGCGCTTATTGGCTTGGGCGGCGGAATAATTGGCATAATAGTCGGGGTTGCTTTCGCATTCGCGGCATCTTTTTTCGGAGTGCCGGTGGTCGTGCCCCTTGAGCTTGTGCTTGGCACTGCGGCATTCTCGCTTATTGTCGGGCTGGTTTCAGGCTATGTGCCTGCGCGCAATGCGGCAAAGCTCCAGCCTGTCGAGGCGCTGAGATTTGAGTAGAGAGAAAAACTGCGGAAAACTGGTTCCTGCTTTTGAAAAAACTCCAGTGATTTGCATTCCGGCTGCTTCGGCGTATTTTCCTGCTGCTTGCCTTCTTTTGTTTTTTTGCCGGGCTTCTCTCGCTGATTGGGGCAATCTTTATATCCGTTGCAGGCGTAGAGCCAGCCATGAGAGGGGCATCCACAACTGAATACATAATCGTAATCGGCGTCGTGCTTCTCATCGGGGTCATTGCAGCAAGCCTGCTTGGCGTTTTCCCGATGGGCGCAAACGAAAATGCAGGTGCAGTCGACCGTGCCACAGGCACACCGTTTGGAGTTGTTGAGAACAAGAAGATAGAGGGCGCGCTAAAAACGCAAGTGGTGCTGCAAAACAACGAGGGAACGACGCGGCGCATACGCGGCATTGTCGCATCGGATGCCAATGGGAAATATGTCACAAATTACGACCCTAACATCGTGTTTGAGGCAGGCTCGCGCGCAACGCTTGACGTGAACACGCCGGATACCCAAGACGGCGATTCGTATTCTTACGGGCTTTCGATTCTCTACGATGACAACAGGCAAGACACAGACGTGGAGGGAGACACAACTGAAGGAAGCGGCTTTGGGGTTGGAAGGATTTGCACTGACAGCGCCCAGTGCACTGCCGGCCTGATTTGCATTTACAGCACGGCGGATGGGCAGCAGAGATGCCGCACAATCGCAGGATTCTGCATCACGAATGAGGAATGCGCATCTCTTTACTGTGAGCTTCTTTTGCACATGTGCACTGACAGGCCGATTGGCAGCTGCAATCCAGTATGCAGGGCAGGCTCTCCGACAACAGTGTGCGCGGAAAGCCTTGAGTGGTGCGGCGAGAATTGGGCTGCCGAGCATCCTGCGTGCCCTGTTAGCAGCTCGTGCAATGGGGAGTATGTCCCCTGTGTTGAGGAGTGCGGAGGGAACACATGCCATGATGTCGGGGGCGGATGCCTGTTTGATCATGAGTGCTGCACCGGCATTTGCGAGCCGAGCTCGTGCACGTATATAAATGGCGAGGTTATTTGCACGCCGCCGACGTGCGCATGCAGAAGCAGCGGCGATAATTGCCAATCTCCGAACGAATGCTGCGGTGGATTGACATGCCGGAGCGGCCTTTGCTCAAGCTGCAAGGAGGCGGGGCAGTCTTGCAACGGGTTTGACTCGGACTGCTGCCAGAGCCCGTCTCCCAACAACTGCGTTTTTGACCCGTATTCAGGGGATTATGCGTGCACATCGTGCAAGGGCGATGGCGAGAGCTGCGTTTATCAGGAGGGTGCCCCAAACGACAGGCAGTGCTGCGCTGACATGGCATGCCAGGCAGACGGGAAATGCGGCAGGATAGAGGTTATCCCATGCGCGCAGAACGGAGGGAGCTGCGCTGCAATGGAATGCTGCCCGTACCCGGACACGCTCTCGTGCGAAACGATTGATGGGAGCAGGGTCTGTGCGCTTGTGTGCGGCTCGCAGGGGGATGAATGCCTAACTAACGGGATGCCAGATTGCTGCGCGGACAAGGAGCTCGTGTGCCTCGAGACTGCAATTGGCAAGCGGTGCCTTCCGACTGATTATGCCTGCAGCGATGAGGGAGAGGGATGCGAGAGTGACAGCGACTGCTGCCCGAACAATGATTTGTCATGCGTTGAAAAGGATGTTGATGGTGTCGCTACGAAAGTGTGCGAAAAGCCTTGCGTCTCAATAGAAGGGGACACGTGCAGGACAAACAGATTGGAATGTTGCGCGCCCCTTGAGTGCAGGGATAACTTCGCCATGGATTACACTTGTGAAAATCCGCTGCCGGTTTGCAACGCAGAAGGGCAGGCGTGCAACGAGGACAATGACTGCTGCCAGGACAAGGACCCGCAGGTGTGCGCATTCTCGGAGAGCGCTGGGAAGAGCATATGCCAGATGTGCGGGACAGAAGGGAAGGAATGCGGTTTTGATGCACCGTGCTGCGGAGGCATATCTTGCATAGGTGGGATGTGCGGCGCAGAAGCCTCTTGCGGATTGAGAGGGGATTCGTGCACTGATGCTAAGGATTGCTGCCAGGATGTGGAGGAGCAGGTTTGCTACAGCCACAAATGCAATGCATGCCCGAAGCTTGGGGAGAGCTGCAGGCCTGATGCCGAGCCATGCTGCGGCGGTAATGCGTGCCTTGCTGACCCTGCTGGCGGAATGAGCTGCCAGGCAGTGCCGGCATGCTTTGGAATTGGAACTGAGTGCTCAACTGCGGAGCAATGCTGCTCTGGCAGCTGCAAGAGCGCGCTCTGCTGCTATTCAAACGGAAATGACTGCGAGGCAAATTCCGACTGCTGCTCTGGCAGGTGCGATGGCACTGAGCTTGGGCTATCATGCATACCTTGCCTTGCAGATGGGAACGGGAATTGCGATGAGAACTCGGACTGCTGCTCTGGCACTTGCGACAAGGGCGCGTGCATTAGCGGGCCAGTGTGCAATGAAGAAGGGCAGGTTTGTGATGTTGACAATATTTGCTGCGGTGGGCTGGAGTGCCAGGGCACTGCAATACCGGAAGTGAAGAGGTGTGCGCAGCTTCTGCCTGCTTGCGGTGCAAACGGCGCGGAATGCTCCAAAAATGACGAGTGCTGCAGCGATTACTGCGACATGGCGAAATTGCAGTGCGCAAATGCGCCTGCGTGCGTGCCATTAGGCGAGGTTTGCGGCGGAGCAGGGACTTGCTGCTCCGGTCTCGAATGCAGGTTCTCTGCAATACC
>JAGVIA010000042.1 GCA_020056305.1 archaeon
AGTACAAAACGCCAAACGAGTATTTGATGGAGGTGACGGGCAAAGGTTTTTGTTTTGAAGCCCTAAAATGTGTGCAGGAATGAGGGGGTCATTCCATCGCAACCACTTGGATGTTCGTTAGGACAGAGGGCACATGAACCAGTGTCTGGATTTCCATCGTTGCATATAGCGAAGGGACAAATCCCGCAATCACCTGCACAGTTTTCGCACGTCTCTGTCGGCGGCATGCAGTTCCCGTCACCGCAAAATGCGCACACGCCGCAGTCATCATCGCACGTAACGCAGGTTTCCCCAGCAGCAAAATTGCAGAACGTGTCTCCGCAAACAACCGGGCAAACCCCGCAATCTGCCTGGCAGCAAACATTAGGATTGCCACACGTGCCACACATCTCGTTGGGGTTGCATGTGCCATCACTGCATATACCGGCAGAGGGGCTTGTGCAAACGCCGCGCGGCAAGCTGCAGGTCAAACTCCCGCAGCAGTCAACAGGAGCATCGCACCCGTATGCGCCTGCCGCAATGCACGTTTGGCATACGCCACTAATGCATGTCCCGCTGCATGGAACATCGGATATGCAATTCGTGCAAGTTTCACCAGCATCGGCAATGCCATCCCCGCACGAGCCGCAAACTTCATTTACGCATGCAGCCGGCTGGCAGCACAATACCGCCCCGCACATGCTGCAGAATTCCTCAGTATACTCATCCGACGAGCACCTTCCAATGAGCGGGGAAACGCCCTCCTGCGTATATGATGTCCCGTCCTGCGTGTCATACTTGAACGTTATCTTGTATTCGAAAGAATCAGAGCCGGAGCATGCCTCAGAAGCAGGAAGGGCAAGGGAAACTTTGGCAGCAGTGCCTGACGGGATTTTCACATTTGCCAAAAGCAAATCATATGCAATCGGGCTTATCCACACTTCTTTAACCGTAACAGAGCCCTGCGCATCATTGTTGAACAGGACAAGAGTCAGCACTTGGCCCTGCTTCGTATAGTCTGTTATTCCAATGGGATTTGCGGCGCGCCAATAAACGTCGGACTGGGTTTTCTTTGCCTCTGCACCGAATCCCGGATAGAAGCCGAGGAGAGCCATGGCAACGATGGCAAACACTAAGACAACTGCCGCAATAAGCGTATATCGGATAAAAAGAAGGAAAGTTATACGATATACTTATATACCATTCTATCCATAATCGTGCGTGGAAAAAACGCGGATAATAGAGATCCTTTCAGAGTGGAACCCGTGGAATGGGGCGCTTGAGGCGGGTTTTGAGCGCCAAGACTACCTCCAGAAGCTCGAAAAGCTCCATGCCACAGGCCAGATAGTCACGATGGCTGGCGTGCGGCGCTCCGGCAAGTCCACAATCATGAAACAGTACATAAACAGGCTTGCCAAAAAAAGCGGCGCGGACAGCATCCTATACGTGAATTTCGAGGAGCCTTTTTTTGCAAACCCGAACCTTGACCTTCTCTTGAACATCTACGATGCATACAAGGAAACGATAAATCCGTCTGCCCGCTCGTATGTCTTCCTTGACGAGGTGCAGAAAGTCGCGGGATGGGAGAGATTTGCGCGGGGTTTGCACGAGAAAGGCGTGGCTGATGTTTTTGTTTCAGGCTCTACTGGCAGCCTCATAAGCAGCGACTATGGGGCATTGCTCACTGGAAGGCACATTGACATGAGGGTATTCCCCTTCAGCTTTGGGGAGTTTCTTGCAGTGCGCGGCATTGAAGGCGGGAAAGCTGCGCTGCTTGATAGGTACAGGACCGCTAGCCTCCTGACAGAGTATCTCACATGGGGCGGCTTCCCGAAGGCTGTTTTGACGGAAGAGAAAAAACCGATTCTTGCAACATGCCTGGAAGACATAATTGGAAAGGACGTGATATCGCGCTATGGCGTGAGGGAGGCGGGAAAGCTGCGCGAGCTTGCAGCATATTATCTCTCCAACGTTTCCGCGCCGCATTCCTTCAACAAGATTGCTGGTTTTCTTCACCTTTCAGTTGATACCGTTGACAGGTTTTCGGGATACTTTGCAGATGCCTATCTTTTTTATTTCATCAGAAGATTCTCCTATTCGCTAAAAGAGCAAAGCGTGAATCCGCGGAAGGTGTACTGCGCGGACACTGGGCTGCGGGAAGCTGCGGCATTCAAGTTCTCATCGGATTCCGGGCGGGTCATGGAAAACGCCGTAGCCCTCCACCTTCTTCGAAGCGGCAGGGAAGTTTACTACTGGAAGCAAAAAAAGAGCGAATATGAAGTCGATTTTGTTGTGAAGGAAGGGAATGACATAACCGAAGCGCTGCAGGTTTCGCATGGCACCAAAAACCCGCGCGAGGAGCGGGCCCTTAAGGCGGTGGAAAAGGAGCTGAACCCAAAGAAACTAACGGTGATAGGCTGGGATGAGCCGGAAACCTCATATGATGGCAGCCAGTTGTGGAAATGGCTGCTTGGCTTGTGATGCCTTGCGCCTTCCTTAGCAGGCAGGGATAAGCCAGACGGCTATTGCAGAATGCTTATGGCCCCTATAAGTTGTTTGCCATCTGGCACCTATAGCAAATTTGCAAAAAATAGGCTGGAACCTCTTTTATGCTGGATGGGTTTGGCGTTCTAGCCCCCGCCATCATCTGCCGGAATGCCGCCATTTTGCGCTTCCCCTGTTCCGGTTGCGCCTGTTTCCTCCCCTGTTGCGCCGCCTGCGAAATCCCCGCACACCCTTGAGCCGCAGGTGAGGGATTCGCACAGGGAAGCGGTCTGCTCCTCGCAATATGCGCCAGTGGGCCTTTGAGCACATATTCCATTCTCGCTCATGCCAGAGCAGCAGTCCCCACTGACTTGGCACTGCACGCTTTGGGAGCCGCAGGCGCACAGGCTTGAGCTGCAATTGCCAGTGCAGCACTGCACGCCAAGGCTGCATGCCTGGTCAGTGGTTTTGCAAGTGCACGCGCTTGCCGTGCATATTGTCGAGCAGCAGTTGTTGTTTGCGCTGCAGGAGATTCCATGGTTGCTGCAGGCGCACACGCCGCCCACGCAATTATAGCCGTTCACGCAGTCTGTTGAATCAAAGCACGAGCCGCCTATGCCTGACAGGCCGCATGTTCCGCTTGTGCAATTGCCAGAGCAGCAGTCATTTGCATACGTGCATGAAGTGCCGAATGGAATGCAGGCGCACATGCTTGTTGCATTGCAGTAGCCACTTGCGCACTGTCCTGCATAGGTGCATGAGTCGCCAATTGGCAAGCCGGCGCACGAGCCTGTGTTGCACACCCCTGAACGGCATTGCGCACCAGTAGTGCATGACTGATTGTTTGGGATGAGGTCGCAGGTTGTACCCGGGCAGTAGCCCGAGCAGCAGTATGCGGCGCCGTATGCGCACGTTGTGCCGTTTGAGGAGCAGGAGGAGCATGTTGTGGAGCATTCATTCGTGCAGCAGTTGGAATTTGCGCTGCAGCTTGCGCCGCTTGTTTTGCACACGCACAGCCCGGCGCTGCAATAGGCGGTCTGGCAATATGCCGAGCCGCCTTGCGGGCAGGCTGCGTTCACCGCTGCCGCAACGCACGTGTTGGCAGTGCAATTGTTCGAGCAGCAAATCGTGTTGTTTGCGCCGCATCCGCTTGCGCCATTGCCAGAGCAGGTGGGAACACACGAGCCCGAGGTGCAGGTGCCGGATGTGCACTGGGAGCTAGATGTGCAGAAGCCGACTGTTATGGTGCATACACCCGAAGTGCATATTCCTGAGCAGCAATCGGACGCGGATGCACAGGATGAGCCTGCGGCAGTGCAGCCTGCATCGCCTCCGCCACCTTCCCCGAAGCCCTGCCCGCCAAGTGATGTGCCGTTGCTTGTGAGGACATCAATGAAAATAGGCTGGGTGCCCTGCTGCCGCAAATTCTGGCCCGTGCCCGTGGCTCCAGTTATGCTATAGAGAAAAGTTATACTATACTCGTTTTTGACGCCAGCCATATAGTCTGGCATATTTGCTATGACCACCTTTTTCTCGCTGGGATTGAAACTTGTTGAAAGGCCGGATGTCGTATAGGTGTTTTGGTCCCCTCTGGGCGCTATGGTGATGCCTTCGAGACTGAGAGGATTTTCAGCTACGCTTTGAATTATCAGCTGCACGGCGTTGTCGCCGGTTTTCTGCTGCGCCTCGACAAGCCTGAAAGGGTATGCTTCAGAACTCCAGTAACTCGCGCTTTTTGCCTTGTTTGCTTCAGGAAGCAAGCCGATATTGGTGCCAAGCAGGGCCATTACGGAGATTGCAATTACAATTACAACTGCAAGAATAATCATATACTCAGTAGTGGTGGCGCCACGCATCACTCCCCAGTACTTCCGAAAGTAATTGAATCCGGTGCCTGAAAACCGGCCCGAAGACCGGATTTTTGATAAAATCTTCTGGCGGCAGCTTAGGCTGCCTCTCG
>JAGVIA010000088.1 GCA_020056305.1 archaeon
AGTACAAAACGCCAAACGAGTATTTGATGGAGGTGACGGGCAAAGGTTTTTGTTTTGAAGCCCTAAAATGTGTGCAGGAATGAGGGGGTCATTCCACCTCCACATGGCAAAACGAAAACCCGCCCCTGCAAAAATAATAATCTGGCGCGCCCACGAGCTCGCATTTGCAAAATCATTTGGTATCATATGCGGACTCTATCTTCTCACTGTTGGACTTATCGCAACATACATTGGCCCTGGCCGCGGCCTTGTGGAAAACCTGGGCATGGTATATTACGGGTATGAGCCCACCTTAACAGGCTCATTCATAGGCGCATTATGGGGCGCAGCAGGCGGCTTCATTGTGGGCTATCTTGCATCCTGGCTATACAACAAGTTTGCGCAGGAAGGCAAAGTCTACCCCTATTTCCCGAAAATGTAAAACGCTTCTAGACTTTCTGCATCCTGATTTCCTGCCCTGACGCGCCCTGGCTTGCGGCAATCTCTATCCTGTAAATTCCCTTGGCATCATTCTTTTCCACAAGAGTAGTCTGAATTATCCTAAATCTCGATGCCCGGACTATATCCACCGGACCAGAGCTAGTCTGCATCTTAAAAACAATCTCATTATTCTGAGTTTTCACCTCTTCCGTTCCCCTGGGCACGTCAATTTCCGCTATGATGCTCGCATTCCCGCCCAGATACCCGACCGAATCCGCAAGGTTTGCAATCCGCGCAGCAGATGCGGATGCAACAGAGAGTGATAGCTTCTCCTCCTGCTGCCCAATATTGAAATATGCGTTGAACAGAACAGGCATGACCATAAGGAGCATTATGGCTATTGCAAAAAGAAGCTCCGCGCTTGCCTGCCCCCTGTTCGCTACCATGGCTTTTTCATCTCCTTTTCCTTCTCCATTATTTTCTTGAGCTCTGCGATGACGGCAGTGACCGCCTCCGGGAGCCCCCATGTGAGCGCGCTTGCAAAATGCAATTTCCTGCCGGCAGCAAGCCTTGCCCGGACGGAATATTCGCTTCCTTCCTTCTTAATATGCATCGAGAGGAACTCCACTGGCACGCTCTTTTGCAGCTTGTCCAGGAACCTGTTCCCCTCGGAATCAATGCTTGAGGCATACTCCTCCTTGTCCCTTCCAAGCAAGCCTGACACGAACACCCTGGATATCTTCTCCTCATGCAGCACGCACTCGAATATGTCCCTTGTGGTGATGATGCCTTCGGGCAGGTTGTTCTGCGCAACCACCAGTGAAGAAATGTCCTCTTTTGCCATCTTCCCTGCGGCAGCCGTTATGGTTTCCCCCTTGCCGATTGTCTCAACATCATCTATCATGAAAGAGTGCACGAGCTGCGAGTCGAACTTCTCCGGATAAGGGCCTATGAACTTCTTGTTCATGTTCTGCGTCAGGGCGCGCGCCAGGTCGAATATGCTCAATATGCCTGCCATGGAGTTGTGCTCCGTGACCACAAGCCTGCGAATATTGTGCTTTCTCATCAATGTCTTTGCCGCGCCAATCGTTGCCGCGCCGTCAAGTGTCACCACCGGCGTTGACATGACTTCCGCGACGCTCTTTTTTGGCAGCGCCTTGCTTTTGATAAGCTCCTCCAAAAGCGCCTTCCTTGTGATTACCCCATATATTTTGTTATCCTCAATCACGGGTATTGAGCGGAACCTTCCTGAGAAAAATGCCATGCATGCTTCTTTTATGTCCGCATCATGCGCCAAGTGCGGGGCTTTTACCGCCACGCTCCCGCATTTCTCCTTGCTCATGTCCACGATGCCGACGTTTATCGCGCGGTCGTCTATTACCCCGTAGTATTTCTTGTCCTTGATGACAAGCACGCAGTCCTTTGTCTTTGTTATTTCGCGCATCACCTTTGAGAGAGGCTCGTCAAAGTCGAATATCGCTACATGGGTTATTTTCATTAGAAGCACCTTGATAGGGAAATGCAGATTAAAATTAAAAAGAGAGGTGCAGCGCGCTACAACAACTGCGGGTGCGCGGGCAGGCGGCACTCGTGGTGAAGCGCACCCGCCTAAAGCCAGCAGACAACACACGGGCTTCCCTATTCGAGCCCTGCTCGAATGGGACGCATTTCGCCGAAGGCGAAATAGCGTTAGCCCGCAGTTGTTGTCCTCAATGCGAAGAGCATTAAATAGCTCCAATGCGCATACTTGTTTGCGCGCATGAAGACAAGTGGATTCGATGAGCCCTGTGCCGTGATTTGAAATTTATACGCTGACGCGCAAAAATATTACTGGAAAAGAGCACCCAACGAACAAACGGACGTTTTCTTATCCCGGGCCCAGGTCCCTATCTATTGTCACTGCTTGGATGGTCCGGTTAGTTGGGTTAACGCTGGTAAAGGTGCAGCGGACATTGACGGATAATCCATTGTTTAGCTCATTGCTTTCATTTACAAAACCCATTGAATCCGCAAGCGCAAAAACCGTTTTGGTGTTTTCAGTGCCAGAGCAGCTAACATTGAAGTTTTGAGTGTAGCTTGCGCCAGACGTTAGTAGGGGCACGCCCTGGTCTGATAACAGTCTATTTCCATATTTCACGCGCGTATTGCTTGGAAGCGCAGGCAGATTGCCGATATTGGTCGTGGTTACTGAACCGGAGTATGTTCTTCCTGCTACCATTTCTGAAGGAATGCTCAGTGCGCTTATTACCAGATCGGCTGGAACACATCCAGGGATGGTTAGGGATGCGCCATTGTTTCCCTCGTCAGATTCATTGGCAACCTGATCAAGGTAGTCTGCGGCTGCAGAGAAAACAGTCGCATTCTGCCTGCATTGGACAAGAAGATATGACTGATAGGTCTGCCCCGCTGCTAATTCAGACACATATATTGTTTGGTAGTTCAATCCGCCATATGTCGTCTGGGTTTGTGATTGAATTGCCGCCAGATTGCCGATGTTTGTCGTGTTTACCTCTAACACATAATAGAAATTGCTGCCTATTGACATGTTGGAGAGTATATTGAGCCGGATGGCGAGGTCTGATGCTGGCGGGCAAGCAGGAAGCATTATGGAAGCATAATTGTTGCTTTCATCTGCCTCGGGCGTTGAGTTGTAGTAATCTGCTTGGGCGGTGAACAACGTCGGATTCGAATTGCATCTTAATGGGATATTGACAGAGCTTGATTGAATTCCACAAAGTGATGGAACTGCAATATCTTGGGAGAACTCGGAATATGCTATTCTAGTGGAAGAATTGTCCGAGCAAGTGGAATGACCCCCTCATTCCTGCACACATTTTAGGGCTTCAAAACAAAAACCTTTGCCCGTCACCTCCATCAAATACTCGTTTGGCGTTTTGTACT
>JAGVIA010000027.1 GCA_020056305.1 archaeon
TGGTGATGAGCATAGCCTCGGCAAGATACCGGCTATGCAAAACATTCAATAACCGTTTCTTGCTGCCTAAAATGTTCGGTTATTTTTCTGATTAGCTATTACTTGAAAAGAAAGGGGATATGGGTTAGAGCATCCTTGCATCAACGATGTTCACTATTTCATCCAAGAGCCGCTTGTCGGCATCTGTCAGCTGCCCGGCACAGGATTTCAAAATAAGCTCTGAGTCATGCCGGCGGATAAGCGTATACATCACTGTTCCCTCTGAGAAATTCTTGCCATATGTCGCATTGGAAACGGAAATTGCGACCTGCATTCCGACAGTCGCCTCCTCGATTGTTTTCTTGTCATGCTGTATTGCCTTTATCTCGCCCACTTCATTCCCGGCGGCATCAACAAGTATGCATTTGTTGCGCAATTTGCCCCCAAGCACCTCGATTCCAAATATTGCAGGCTTGCTCTCGCGGAAGATGCAGCCTGGGAGCGCCTTTATTTTTGCCGGGAATGCCATGTTGCAGAGAACTTCCTCGGATGCACGCTTCTTTTCCTCCTTCACCCATTCGCCGTATTCCTCAAGCATGGTGTAGACAACTTTTGAGGGGAATATTTTCACTCCCGCACTTTCCCCCTCTGCCATGATGTCATCAGGCACCGGGACATTGAATGCTAGAATGATGCCAAGGGTCGGCTCGGATAGCGCGACTGCGCGCGCGTCCACAACATCTTTTTTTGTGACAGGGCCAATCGATGTGGAGCGCACAGGGACTTGGGCTTTTGCAAGAAGCTTTAGTATCGCCTCGGTGGAGCCAAGCGTGTCAGCCTTCACCAGTATGCCCTTGTTTTCAGATGAGAAGAGGACCTTGGAAACCTGCTCGCGTATTTCTGCCATGAGCGCCTCTTCGCCAACCGCAGATGATGCCTCAAGAAGGGGCGAGCCAGGGATTGCGCCCTCAAGCCCCGGGGCGGATATTTTCACCCCGCATGCGGCGCTTGCCTCCTCGACCACAACGTACTTGTCAGATGCGTCTGTGGGGCGGAATTTCGGCTTGAGAATTGAGCGGACCTTTGCCTCTGCTGGGCCGTTTATTGTCGCAAATATTATGACGTCATTTCGGTTTATTGTGCCATCATAGAGAATGACATCTATTGTTGTGCCAAGCCCCTTCTCCTCTTTTACTTCGAGTATGGAGCCTCGCGCAGGGCCGGACACCTCTATTTTTAGCTGCTCTTCCAAGAAGCGCTGGGACAGGCCTGCAAGAAACAGGAGAAGCTCGCCAATGCCCTCGCCGGATTTTGCGCTCACAGGGACGATTGATATCTGTTTTTTGAAATCGGTTATGCGGTCATAGCGCTCTGCCTCAAATCCGAGCTCGCCAAGCCTGCCCACAAGCCGATAAAGCCGCTCGTCAAGCATTGCTTGCACGTGCTCCTGCTGTGCTGCAAGCGCATCGGAAAAGCATTTTGTGCCCTGCGGCTTCCAGCCCTGAAGCATGTCTATCTTGTTTGCGGCGAGGATGAACGGGGTCTTGTACTCCGTCAGGATGTTGATGCTCTCAAGGGTCTGCGGCTGGAATCCCTGCATCACATCCACAACAAGCACTGCCATGTCGGCAATCGAGCCGCCGCGCTCGCGCAAATTCGTGAATGCCTCATGCCCGGGCGTGTCAATGAAAAGAAGGCCGGGAATGGTGAGCTTGATGCCCATTTTTCCGGTGAGCGAGAGGCAGGTTTCTTCAATTGCCTCGATTGGCACCTCTGATGCGCCGATGTGCTGCGTGATTGCGCCAGCCTCTTTTTTTGCAACAGATGTCTGGCGTATGGCGTCAAGTAGCGAAGTATTGTGTAGAACCATGCGCTCTGCCACGAAATTTTTCGTATCAGGCACTGAAAAATCATAAACAAATTCAGACTTCGATTCGATAATTTCTTTTTTTCTGACTTTCACAAATCTGACACTTTCTTCTACATAAATCGCATCGCAAACCTGCTGATTACTGACGGCAATCATCTTCATTAATGTATTTCGCGACAGTCTGGCGTATTCAGAATATCTGCTCGCGTAGGGAAGAACATCGTTGCTTATCTTGGTTTTGCCGGTAATTGATTTTCCGTCCAGTGGGACGATGTCATATATGCGGCTTGTCGTTCCCTTCTGCATTGCCGCTATGAGCCTCTCGCGCTTGAAAGATGAGCTTGAGCCGATAAATTCTAAGAACCGCTGCGCATAAGGCTTATTCGCAATCCTGATGTTCCAATATATGCCCTTGCGATACACTGTGCCAAGGATTCCGAATGTCAGGAGCGCCGCCGCAACCCGTCTGACAATCTCTCTGCTCTTACTCGTTATCTCGATGCAATGATTGAAGGGAGAAACATATCCATCAGTATCGAACCAGCCGCGTATGAACGCTGCCAGTGCCTCTCTGTTCAGGCATAAGATGTCTGGAAGCGAGATGCTTGCACTCTTGTTTTTGTCCGGTAGCCCAAAGACCCCTGTAAGAAAACGCCCTAAAGTAAGGCCCCCGTTTGTGCGTATCATTTGGCAGGTATGCCCTTTTACTACCTTGGAATCAAGCCCGAAAACTTCCCACAGGTATCTGCGGTAAGCCGCCTGAACATCAACGTCATTGTTATGCAGGAGTGCGGTTTTTGAATGCAGCGACCCGTCACCTTGTATGCAGCCGACCACATAGCCCAGTTTTATGAAATCCTCGAGCGTCTTCGGGAGCAGCATGCTATTGCTTGTATGCCCTGCCCTCCACTTTGGAGATGCGTTTTTTATTGAATGGATGATATCATATGCATAGGCTTTGGAAAACCCAAAGAGGCGGCAAAGCGCCATAAAGTCCCGCAGGCGGAAGCGCTTGTTCTTTATGCAGACCGAAGGTTGCGTGGAAAAAAAGCCAGCTCTCTTGAGCTCCTCGCGATTTGAGGATAAGAGGCGGGCAAGGAACTCCTTTCCATGGTAATCATCAATGAAAACCACGAATGAATCAGAGTTTAATAGGCGTTCAATCACTTTTTCCTTGATTGCAGAAACGCCCTGTTCGTGTTGCGGGATTTGTGCCGGGACAAGCACAAAATCCGTTTCGCCTATTTCTGAAGCAGCCCTCCAACCCCTGAAGCTATCGTTTGCAATATAAAACGGGTGTTCTGGTGTAACGGTGACTTCGTCGCCCGAGGCAAGTGTGATGCCAACCATTTGTTTCGGGGATTTGCGCTTCCACGCGTGGGAGACTCTTTTCCGTACTATTTTTTCTCCGTCGAAACTAAAAACCTCAGGACCTTGCTTAAGTTCCACCACTGTGCCGTCATCTATTTCCATGGCGCTTTTTGCATCAAAATATGCGCCATACAAGTCCTTTGCACTCACGAAAGTGCCGTCGCCTAGCTGGACTAGCGTGTCAGGCGAAACGCACTTGCCATGGTCCACATGGCCCATCACTGCTACTATTGGCTGGCGGAGCATTTTTTTCACCAATTTGACGCGGCATCTGAAGAAGATTATGCCTTAGGTTAAATAAAAAGAGATATGGAATGAAAAAATCCAAAAAAGGATTTTTTCAGCATCGCCCAAAGGGCGATGTCTGATGCATTTTGCATCGCAAAATGCACATTGTAATGAGCGTAGCGAATTACAATACAAAAAGAAAAATGGGAAAGAATGCATGGGCTAGTACATCGTCTTTTGCTTGGTGGGCTCCAGGTACGGCCGCTTTGTCTCCCCTGTGCGCTTTGCTGCCACGATCTTGGATAGGTCTGTCCCGCGCAGCGCTGCAGAGGCGGCAATAGCACGCTGCTGGATTACCTCGTTTTTTGACTTTTTCAGGTCGTCTACCGCTTCAAGAATAGCGCTGTCGCGCCCAAGCTTTGGGGCGATTTTCTCCATGATTTGAAGCGCCAGCACCTTCTCTCGTTCAGAAGCTTGTTGTGAGACCAATGTGTTGAAAGCCACATGAACTACGGGGTTCTGCTTGATATCGCTGCCTTTTGCTTTTTTGCCGGCAATCGCATCCGTGCCAAGATACTCTATTGACTTTAGGGAAAAATAGCGCACGTCTGCATTGTTCTCGCCGTCGATGCCAGATAGCCTGCAAAGATCCTTAATGAGATCCGCCCGCTGGAAATTATCAGCTAAACCTACCGCATCTTTGTTGTTTGAAATAACAGTATAAAGTGCAGAGGCCGCCTTCTGCCTCACTTCCTCGTTTTGGTCAAATCTGGCTATGGACCGCAATTCTGAGATGGCCTTTTGGGCAGGCAGAATATCGATTACGATCCTTGGGGCAAGGGCTATTAGGGCATCGATCGCCTTGAGCTTGGCTTGGATTGCATAAACACCAGTCAATTTGTCCGGATTGGTGGCCTTTGCCCAGTTGCAAAGCACTTCGATGTTTTCAACAGACGGGTAGAGTTTGGAACGTTTGTCTATTTCGTTGGACAGGTCGCCGAACTTTGCTTTCAGATATTCTTCCGGAAATGCATGAATCTCTATGCGGTCTGCCATTGATACCACCCCGTGATGATAATGTTTGGCGCGGGCGCATATTTTAGCCTTTGCCCCAAAAAATCGGTTCGCGCCTATTTCTTCGCATTCTCGCCCTTGTACTGCCCGGAATAAGTTTCCGCCGCTTTTTTTGAGAGCTTCACGAAAATGAGCTGCACCACTTTTGCATTCTTGTGCAAAGTTATTCCGTGCGCATTGTATACCGTAAGGAGGGATTCGCTCCTGCCATGGTAGCCTGGGTCCCAGAGCGCGCAGTGGACATCTGCCCCGCAGCGAAGAAGAGATGAGCGCGGCAAGCCCATTGCAGCGCAATCATCCGGAATGTTCACATATTCGTTGTAGATTATTTTGTAGCAGCCAGGGGAGAGCAAAAGGGAGCCATCGGATGAAAATTCCAGCTTGCGAGTTTCGGACAGCTTGCGCTTGGAATTGTCAAAATCAATCGCGCCGGCGGATGTGATCTCGTGCACTTCCTTTAGGGTCAAATCAACGCCTGCGGGCTGGTACTGCGAATCTGCTAGCATTTCGGCAACAGCTTTGCGCGCGAGTATTTCATCTTTTGTAAGGAGCATGTGCGGATTTTGCCGGGGGTGGTTTATTAGGGATACGTATTTTAAAGGTCAGAGATGATAAATCATGGGTTGTGGGGTGAGGTATGTGAAGATAGTCTCGTTTGTCATGCTGCTTTTGGCGCTTGGCATAGTTTGCGCGAGTGCAGAAAATATCGCTGGAGCGCAGCAAACAGCAGCGACAACTGTTACAGATATTGCCGCAATTGCAAAGATAGATGAGCCTCAGATTGCGCAAATCGCAAAGCCCACAAATGACATGATTGCAATTTCCGCTGCAACAGGTGTTGCAGTAGCCTTGCCTGCAAATAATATCCAATACATTAAACCGGATGCGCTATCTGCCAAGAAAGTTTCTTTCATTAAGCTCCCATATGGAGTTCTTGTCGCAGTCAAAAAAGACGTGAAAACAAAGAAAATCAATGAATTGGAAAAGGACCGCAGCCTTGACGATATGGGCTGCTCGTTTGTGGGATTTCCATATGCATTTGAAGCAGGGACGCAGAACAACGTGAGTATCATCTGCTATAATTTTAACGACCCGGTCCCCTGCCCCGAAGATTTTGAAGTGTCAGCAGTGCGGGGAAGCGCAAACATTGTTGGGGAGAACGGCCTGTTCGAGGTCGTTGCATACAGTGCGCCTTCGATGGCGGGCAATGACACGATAAATGCCGAGGCTGCAAATTTCTCGTGCTCTGCAGATGTGAATGTGCTTGCAGGCGGGCTTAGCCAGATGGCGCTTGAGCCCCAGAATCCAATAGTGCTTGTTAACGGGGCTGTTTATTTCAACGCGACATCCTACGACGCGCATGGCAATGTGCTAAACCTCCCCCTGCATTACGAGGTAAGCGACCCGGAGATTGGCTTCATTTCGCAGGACGGGATATTCAGCGCATCTGCAGTGGGCCGTGCAGATGTGGTTGTTTACTATGAGGGGCAGCCCTATGCAGATACATATGTGACGGTCGTGGAAGGGGGCGCCTTCTGCCGCATTGTGCCAAACGGGATGCGCATCATGGCAGGGCATGATGCACTCTTCACTTTCGGATGCTACGATGATGCGGTGCCTGCAGCATGCGGCGTAATCGCCGCGGAAAGCGACGTGGGCGAAATCACGGGGTTTGAACAATATGAAAATGTTAGCATCGCGGGCATCAGGTTTCATGCGCAAAATTCCACTGGCAACGGGCATCTGTTTGGGATGTTCAACAACTACACGTGCAATGCATCCATTGAAATCGCGCCTGCAGAAATCGTTTCGATCGCAGTGCTGCCTCCTGCTGTTTCACTTGACATAAACCAGTCCCAGCAGTTTGATGCAACAGGCACTGATGCGTATGGAAATGCGCTTAATGTGACGGCTATTGCCGATTGGAGCGTTCTTGATATCAACGGCGGGAACGGCAATGGGCATATGGGGGGCGGCGCAGGCCCCAGCTGCAACGGAACAATGGCAGGCGGGCTTTTCACAGCAACGGACTTTGGAGGCTGTTATGCAGTGGCGACATTGGGGAACGTTTCGGGCAATGCGTCAATTTCTGTCAATATGCCACATGGCGGCGGCACTCCTGCTCCAGGACCGCAAGGCGGCGCGGGTGGAAATGACGGCGCGTCCACAGGAGGCGGAGTTGCCGGGTTTGGCGCAAGCGTGCAAAAAGAGTGCGCAGGAAAGCCCATTTCATTGACTGCGCAGGCATGGGGCGTTCCGGTTGAGGGCGCACGAGTAGTAGTGAATAGGCTTGCAGCCAGCGGCTGGATACTGGTTGGCAGCGGCACTACGACTGCTGATGGAAAATTCGTGCTGCAAACAAAAGATGCTGGGGATTATGTCGTGATTGTTTCCATTGGCACAACTGAGAGCCAGGACGGGTTTACGCTGCGCGCATGCACTGGTGCGCAGCTTGAGGCAGCAGGCGCAACGCAGGGCGCTCAGGTTAATCTTCAGGAGAGCAGCGAGCAGGCTGTGCTGCAGAGGACTGTCACATACCAGAATGGCGCCACTAGAAAATTTGAAGTGACTGCGCTGCCTTCTGCTAGTGGCAGGACAGATTATCGCACCAAGATCACATTGACTTACAAAAACAGCGGCGAGGAGGATGTCTCCGGCAGGCTGCGCGAGACAATCCCTGCGGAGCTTTTGTCAGACCGCTCGCAATTGTCGTTTGATGACTACCCTGATGCAATTATACCTGACAGCCCGATTGCATTTGAGTGGAAAGTTGAGAATTTGATTGCCGGGCGCGAGATATCGTTTGCATACGAGTTTGGAAGGGCAGTAAATGATGCCATGATTGACAAGTATGCAGCGCCGGAATTCCGCAACAGGACAACGGAGGAGATAACAGCTGAGATTGGGGATAAGGGCGGCATACCGTTCATTTCGACTGCGGCTGCCGCAATCGGGAATTTCGCAAAGGGCGAGACGCTTGTGCTTGGGGGCATCCTATTGGCAGGGATAATCGTGCTGTTTGTGATATATAGGATGGGATTTGGCGGGAAGAGGGAATAGGAGGAAGCCGCAAACTTCTTCCGATGCCGTTGGAATTATTTGGCAAAAAGCATATCCTGATTTTTGGATGCGCCCTACTCCCCTAGCTGTATAAGCTTGTCGCAAAACTGGCTTAACTGTTTAACGGTTTTTTCTTCAGTCAGATCGCTAATGCACATGATTGCAAAGGTTATTTTCAAAGCTCTCATCTTGTTCGAGATAAAATGGATGAACTCCGTTACGTTTTCAACGCTGTTGTAAATCAGCAATGTGGTTACCGAATCAAGAAAAAGCACTTTTGTGTCATCCATGTTGCTTAAGACAGAGGTCGTGGTTATTGAAATGTTGGTCAATTCCTTGGGTGAGCCGACAAACACGCCAGCGCCAGTCCTTGTAATTGCCGGAACCGGAGTTACGGCATCAATAATGAATACTTTGCTTAAGTCTATTCCGTCTTTTTTAAATAAGTCCACCAGGGTGGAAAAAGGCTTGTTTACGGTTAGATAAACCACCCTGTATTTTTTGTTGTTTGTGTGATATTTAAGAATCTGGGCATTTGACTCGGCATATTGATTCTCGGGAACTGTAACTAAAATGATTTCTCCCTCAGTCACATTGCCAAAATATTCCGATGCATTGAGATGGTTGGATTCCATTGCGCATAGCCTATCTTTGCTTGCTGCATAAGGCGTATAAACGTTGGGGGGCGCATAGATTGGAACATCTTTAGCGACAACAAATGCAACAAAAAACCAACATATGCGACATCCGCCCCGGCTCCAGGTTTTTTATGAATATATCGCCATTTGCGCAAAGATGCTTTTGAATGCGCTGAAAAAGTTTTGGAAAGCCCTGCCTTTCAGCCCTTCTCATCCGCAGAATAAGTGTAGCTTGCCTCAAGGTCGCGCTCCCATTGATGCATCTCGTTCTTTGAGAAAAAGCGCGCTATTTCTTTTTCGGCAGTTTCCTTGGAGTCTGATGCGTGGATGAGGTTTGCCTGCGTGGAAAGGCCGAAATCGCCGCGTATTGTGCCCACTTCTGCTGCGCGCGCATTGGTTGCGCCGCACATCTTTCGCACAAGCTCCACAGCATCCTTGCCCTCAAGCACCGCACAGATGACAGGCGTGCTTGTCATGAAAGTGACAAGCCCTGCAAAAAACGGCTTTCCCTTAAGATGCGCATAGTGCTCGTCGCATTTTTCCTTAGTGAGATGAATCATTTTAGCTGCCACAATCTTCAGGCCCCTGCGCTCAAAGCGGGAAAGTATTTTGCCTGCCAAGCCTCGCTGCATTGCATCCGGCTTTAGGATGATGAAAGTCCGCTCCATGCAAAACACCAACCATTCATTCATGGCAGCGCGCACGCCCTTAACATACGGCGCCTGCCTTCTTTTTTCAACATGCGTTTTTGCTTTCTTTCACGATACGCCCATTCTTTATTTCTTCTTCTCCCCTGCCTTGGCAGCCTTCTCAGCTTCCTTTGCCGCAAGCTTGTCCGCTATCTCCTTTGCAAGCGCCGATTCCTTCTTCTCCTCAACGACCTTGTCGCTCTTTAGGACCTCGCCGTGCTTGGTCCATTTTTGCAACCGGCCTTCCCTTCCCAAGTCTATCATGTTGTGCTTGCATTTTTGGGAGCAGAGGTTGATCTGCTTGCCCTCTTTCTCCACATAGACAATGCCTGTGCCTAGCGGGATTTCGTTTTGGCAGAATTTGCAGTGCATATTATCACTTCGCCTTTATCTCCTTGGCTTCGCGCTCCGTCTCAAGGAGTATTAGAATGTCGCCTTTGCGGACAGGCCCTTTCACGTTGCGGCGGATTACCCGGCCGCGGTCAGGCCCTTCAAGGACCTTGCACATGACCTGGTAAACCTCGCCGTGTATCCCCGTCTTTAGGCGCACTTCGACTACTTCGACAGGTATTCCTGGGTTGTCGGCCATGGAAATCAACTTCGCTTAAGCCTTAGCCTCCTTTTCCTTCTTGGGCTTGGGCTCTTTCTTGTGCTCCTTTTTCTCTTCAGGCTTGTGCTCTGCGGGCTTGTGTTCCTTCTTCTCCTCAGCCTTTGCCTCAGGCTTGTGCTCCTTTTTCTGGGCAGCGTGTGCTGCGGAAGCCGCTGCGACGCCTGAGAGCGCTCGTGCTTTTTCTGCTATGGAATTCACCATCTCGCCTGCGTTGCCTGCTTTTTCGATTGCGACTGCTGATGTCGGGACGGGCAAGCCGGCTGCTGTGCCTAGCTCCTTCTTTGTTGCGACATAGCAGTATGGGACGCCCTTTTGCCCGCAGATTGTCGGGATGTGCATCAGTACCTCTTCAGGGTCAACGTCTTCTGCCATGACTATGAGAAGCGCGTTTCCGCCCTCGATTGCCTTTGTTGCCTCGTTTGCGCCCTTGCGTACCTTGCCGGTAGAGCTTGCAACAGAGATTGCCTCAAGGGCCTTTGCCGAGATGTCCTTCGGAGTCTCAAATTTCACATATGCCTTTGCCATTATTCTCACCTCAACTTTTGTCATCGGTTCGTGCTGGATTGCCGTAAGCAGAACAGGATGTATATGACGGGAAAGATTTAAAAGAGGCTGGCAAATGAAGCTGAAACTTGCAATTATGCATTATTTCGCATTTTAGTTTAATACTAATGAATACTAATGAATACTAAATTAGGACATAGGTTTATATAGACTTGAATACTAACAAATACTAATGACTACTAAATTAGTATTCGGCTGAGGAGATGCGCATGAGACTTCCGGAAAAACCCCCATCAGATGAGGAACTCCAGAAATTGCTCGTTGGAATTACGGATCCGGCTACGATCGCCAGATATAGACAATATGTCGACATAGTTAATAACGAGTATCTGCACTGGGACGAGTTGCCCGTAGACACTCGCTTCAAAGGTATTAACCTCAAAGAACTGTGGAGTATCGTTAAACTAGTTCGCGGGTTTAACGCTAGGATAGTGAAGTTTAACGGAACAACGCTTACATATATACAGACACCAAATATTGAAAAATCGCTCCACGATTTGGATATGCGTGTTGGCGGCAAAATAGTTTTGGAAGCCCAGATACCTGGACCAGAATTAAGGAAGAAATATTTGGTAAACTCGCTGATGGAAGAGGCAATCGCCTCAAGTCAATTAGAGGGAGCCGCAACAACACGGGCAGTTGCAAAAAAAATGTTGAGAGAGAATAGAAAACCGCGGAATCCTTCAGAGAGAATGATAGTGAACAACTACATCACCATGAGGTATATAAAAGAGCATTCAGAGCCCAGATTGACGATCGATTTCATTAAAGAAATCCATAGGAAAATCACTAATGGCACGCTTGAAGAAAAACAATATGAAGGGATGTTTAGAACAGATAATGAAGTTAAAGTGCTTTCGAGAGATGATGGGACCCAGATTTATGATCCACCAGACTACAAACTAATAACACAGTTTTTGGAACAGGTTTGTAATTTTGCTAACAGCGAGCCAGTAGGATATTATCTGAATCCCTTTGTCAAGGCGATATTGCTGCATTATATGATAGGCTACATACATCCATTTAATGACGGAAATGGTAGAACTGCGAGAGCGTTGTTTTACTGGTATTTGATTGTACAAAAATATGATTATCTGGAATACGTTGCAGTTTCAACTGCAATAAAAAATGCCCCTGCACGATATACATTTGCATATCTGTACGCTGAAACGGACAACAACGACGTGACCTATTTTGTTAAATTTAATTTACGACAGATTGACATTGCAGTAAGATCATTTGAAAAATATGTGGAGAAAACAAAGACTGAGACGAAAAAGATTTTTGAAGCGATACAGCATAATCCAAAGATGAATTTCCGGCAAGCCGATATACTCATTACTATGAGCAAAAATGAACAACCAATAACAATATCTGAGATGAAAGAGAGATATAGTATAACTTATGAAACCGCAAGAACGGACTTGTATGATTTGGTAAGAAGAGAGTATTTACACAAAATAATACAGGGAAAACAATTTGTCTTCTTATTGGATAAAGAAAAATGTTTGAGTGATGGCACAGGAAAACGATTAATGTCTTGAAAGACTGCCTATCGCTATTCCACAGTCACTTTTCCTTCTTTTGCATATTCCCGCAATTTCTGCTCGATTTCGTCTATCTTTATGCGCACCTGCTTTCCGTCATTCCTGAAGCGCAATGTTACTGTCTTGTCTTCGAGCGTAGTGTAATCGATTGTCATGCAATAGGGCACGCCAATCTCGTCAGCGCGCGCATATCTCTTCCCGATTGAGCCGGTTTCGGAATATTGCACTGCCAGGTGGTTGCTGCGCAGGTCTGCAACTATTTGCTGAGCTGCCTCTGACATTCCATCCTTTTTCATGAGAGGGAAGACGCATGCGAGATAGGGCGCAATCACTGGGGGCAAATCAAACCATTCCCATTCCTTTTCTTTTGTGGCTGGGCGGTAAGTTGCCTCTAGAATGCACCAGAACATGCGGTCAACGCCCATGGAAGGCTCGACGACGTGAGGGATGATGCGGCGTTTAGAGCCGTCGTCTATGAGGACTGCAAGGTCTTGCTTGGAATGCGTTGCATGGGATGACAAATCAAAATCAGTGCGGTAGGCATTGCCAATAGTTTCTATGAGCCCGTATGATGTTTGCACTTCCAAATCAAAATTGCCCTTTGAGTAATGCGGGGTCTCGTTTGCAGCAAGCTTGCGGAAATGCATTTTTTCATACGGGATGCCGCACATTTGGTAGAATTTGATTTGCTTTGCCATGAAGTATGCCATTATTTCATTGGGCACGGTGCCGGAGGAGACTGCTTCGGATGCAGTGAGATGCGCAATTTTGTCCTTGTGACGATGCTCGTCCTTTCCTACCTCTATTATTGGGATTTTTTCATCTGCCACGTTTGCAAAATTCTGCATTTTCGGATTTTCCGGGTCGAAGAAATACTCTATTTCCATCTGCGTGAATTCGCGCATGCGCACAAGCCCCTGCCGCGGGGATATCTCATTGCGGAAAGAGTGCCCGACCTGACCGATGGCAAGGGGCAATTTGCTTCCGGAATTTCTGAAAATGCGCTGGAAATCCATGAATATTCCCTGCGCGGTTTCGGGACGCAGGTATGCCAGGTTTCCATCAACCGGTCCGACATTGGTGGTGAACATCATGTTGAAATAGCCGACATCGGAGAGGGCGCCCTTGCAGTCAGGGCATGAGATTTTTAATTCGGCAAGCTTATTTGCAATGTCTGATGAGGATGCGCCTTCCATTTTATGATTGGTTTTTTCCTCAATGAGCGCATCTGCGCGGAAGCGGTGCTTGCATTTTGTGCAATTGACTATCGGGTCTGTAAAATTAGAGGCGTGCCCTGATGCGATGAGTGGCGCTTGCGGGAGAATGAGTGAGGATTCAATCTCAAGAAAGCCGTCTTCCAATAGGAAATGCTCGCGCCATGCATTCTCAACATTGTGCTTGATGAGCGCGCCTATTGGCCCATAATCAAAGAAGCCTCCCTGTGGACCATAGATTTCGCAGGAGGGGAGCAATATTGAGCGCTTGATGACAATTTCCATGAGCTTCTCATGAAGAGGCATATTGGAAGTGGTAGCATGGCTGGCGCTTGACTGGAAATTGCGGGCTGCGCCATGAATGCCATGCGCATCAGTTGCAGCAGATGCCCCCAGTTTGCCGTCTTGTCTCTCGTTTGGCATGGAATTGGATTGGCAGCCAAGGCTATTAAACATTGCAGGCTAAAGTATAGACGTCAACAACTGCGGGCTAAAGCCCGCGTGTTGAAAGATTGCTTTAGGCGGGTGCGCTTAAACCAGGGGTCCATTCATGCCCGCGCACCCGCAGTTGTTGTGGGAAATATGGGAAACGACTTTGACAATAAACGGAAATTTGGCGGTTCTAAGCCTGGCGGATTCAACAGGGGTGGCGGCATGGGAAATAGCGGAAGAGGATTTTCACAAGGTGGCAACAGGGGCGCTCAAGGCGGCTCTGGCGGCGGGCAGCGCAGCGGCGGATTCGGGCAGGGCGGCGGGCGGCGCGATTTTGGCGGCGGAGACCGGCGAAGCGGCGGATTTTCACAAGGCGGCTCTGGTGGCGACCGAAGATTTGGAAGCTCGGGCGGCAACCGCGATGGAGGGTTTGGCGGGAAATTCACGTTTGACAGGAAGCGTTTTCTTGAGCGCGCTCGCGCAGGCGTTGGGGAATCCATCCGCTCGCGCGACAATCTGCTTGTGCAAACAGTCGGCTCGATTGATGATTTGAACAAGACCGCGAATTTGCTTTTCGAGAGGCTGTCAGAGTGGTATGGCATTTATTTTCCGGAGCTGCGGCTCTCTGACCAGAAGAAATACCTCAAGGCAATCCTGTCAATTGACAGGAAGAATGCAAGCGCGGATGCGCTTCGCGAGGCATTGGGCGAGAGCGCGGAAATAATTTCACAGAAGGCGAAAACAAGCATGGGCGCTGACCTTACCCCTGCGGATATAGAAGAAATACGCAGCATGGCAAAGATGATACTCTCACTCTATGAGCTTCGGGATGGAATCGAGGCATACCAGGAGAAGCTTGCGGCGGAAATTTGCCCGAATATTTCGCACATTGCAGGCGCTGCACTTGCGGCAAAGCTTGTTGCAGAGGCAGGCGGATTGCAGAGGCTTGCGCAGCTTCCGGCAAGCACGGTGCAGGTGATTGGGGCGGAAAAAGCGCTTTTCAAGCATTTGAGGACAGGCTCAAAGCCTCCAAAGCACGGCGTGATTTTCCAGCATGCGCTGATATCCATGTCGCCCAAGAACGTGCGCGGTAAAATAGCCCGCGCGCTTGCGACAAAGATTGCGATTGGGGCAAAGGCTGATGCTTACACCAAGCATTTCATTGCGGAAAAGCTAAAGGCGCAGTTTGATGCGCGCGCAAAGGCAGTGCTCGGGAAAATCGTGAAGCAGTAGGATTTTTTCGTTTTTTATTTTTCATTCCATACGCGGTTGTTTCCATGAAGATACTTGCTCTTGCGGATTTGCATGGCGATGAGGAGATACTGGACAGGCTGCGCGTGCTCTCAGGCATGAAGGATTATGATTTGGTTGTGCTGGCAGGCGACATCACGCAGCGGGGGCCAGTATCTTATGCAGAGGACGTGCTTGGCATCTTCCCTTCGGCGGTCGCAGTGCATGGAAACATGGATCCGCCAGATGTGATTGCGTGTCTTGAGGAGAGGGGCGCAAGCGTGCACGGAAAGAAGCGGAAATTCGGGCAGTGGAACGTTGCGGGCATAGGTGGCAGCAACCCGACGCCGTTTGGCACCCCGTCGGAGATTGGCGAGGGGGAAATAGAGGCAGTGCTCAACAAGGCAGGCGTTGACAGCTTTACGATATTGGTGTCGCACCCGCCGCCATACATGGTTTTTGACAGCGTTGGGGCGATGCATGTGGGAAGCAAGGCAGTAAGGAAAATCATTGAGGAGAAAAAGCCCCTGCTTTGCATCTGCGGGCACATCCATGAGCATGAGGGGCAGGAGATACTTGGCGACACGCTTGTCGTAAAAGTGGGCACTGCACAGAAATTCCGAGCTGCGGAAATAGACATAGGCGACGAGATTGACGTGAGATTCATCAGCTTCTGAAACAACAGAACGATTTCCGGCTGATTTATTAGCATCTTTTTCCAGAGGAATGCATATGGTTGGCATACGCGCCGCAATGCACGATGATATGGAAGCCCTTGAGAGGATAGTTGGCACGCTTTTCCCAAAAAGCAATTTCACATTTGGCGCAAACGAATTGTATTTCCTTGCAACGCAGCGAAAAAGCATTATTGGCTTTTCGCACCTTCGCATATTGGGGCACGGGCAGCGGGGGGTCGTGGCAGGGCTGGGCGTGCTGCCGCCGTATAGGAAACGGGGCATTGGCACGCTTCTCTTGCAGGCAGCGCTTGCCTATTTTGAGGAGATTGGGTGCATGGAAATCGTGCTTAAGGTGAAGCCTGAGAATCTTGCAACGGAAATTTATGCAAAGCATGGGTTTGCAGTGCGCAAGGCAGGGCCGCAGAGCCTGCTTTTGTGCAAGGCGGAAAACAGCTAGGGGGATAAAAAACACTATGTGTTTTTTAGAATTGGATGTGCATTTTGCGGCGGTCCGCAAAATGCATCAGACATCGGCTTTGCCGATGTTGAGCGCAGCTCCAAATGGGATAAAAATGCTATCACTCGTTGGATTGGGAATTTCGTCTGCAAAAGACATCTCGCTAGCAGGGCTGGAAGTTGTGAAAAATGCGGAAATTGTGTTTGCTGAGAATTACACAAATGCGATGATGGATGGCACGCTTGGGGAAATTGAAAAAATGACTGGGAAAAAAATAACCGTACTGCAACGAGAGGATGTTGAAGGTGAGAAGGAAATTTTGGCAGATGCGAAGGCAAAAAGCATTGTATTGCTCGTGCCAGGCGACCCGATGATTGCAACAACGCACGTGTCGCTTCTTATTGCTGCGAAAAAAAAGGGAATTGCAACAAAGATTGTGCATTCTTCATCCATATTGTCCGCTGCGATTGGTGAGTCGGGATTGCAGGCATACAAATTCGGGAAAATGACAACGCTTGCTGCGTGGAAAAAGAATTACGAGCCGACAAGCACGATTGACACGATATTGGAAAATCTTGGGCGGAATTTGCATACGCTTGTACTAATTGATATTGTTGATGTGCAAAATGCAAAGCATTTTGCATCAGACGTCGCCAAAGGCGACGTTGATGGGGAGCCGATGGAGCTTAAGGAAGCCCTGCGGCTGCTGCTTAAGATGGCGGAGAGAACGGGGGGAAACGCAGAGGCGGAAATAAACGATGGCACAAAAGTCGTGCTCCTCTGCCAAGTTGGCTGGCCGGGCCAGAAAATAATTTACGGAAGCATCGCATCCATTCTGGATGGGCACGAGGACGAGGGGCCAGCAGTGATTATAGTGCCTGCCAAACTGCATTTTCTGGAAGAGGAATACCTGGAAGGGTTTGCGCACTGCTGCGGGCTGTGAGTTTGCATTGGGATGCACCTGCGGATACGTCTTGCGGCAGATGCTTGCTGTCCTCTTGCAAAATTTGCGTTTGTCCCCTTATAGGCTTCCTTTTGCCTCAGGCCCGCCCTCTGCAATGGAGACTTCGAATGCGTTCGCACAGACTTTTAAGAGCTCCTCGCGCACGCGCGGGGAGTCGGATTTTTTCGCAAACACAAGCACTGCGCCGCCTTCCCCTCCTGCGCCGGTGAGCTTTGCGCCAAGCGCGCCTGCGTCAATGGCAACCTGCCTTGCGCGCTCGATGCCATCCGATGACATGCCGGCTTCGGAGAGAATCAGCTGGTTCTCGTTGAAAAGAACGCCGAGCGCTATTGCATTTCCAGCGGATGAGAATTCCTTTTTTGCCGCGTTGAATATTTTTTCGTATTTTTTTATTACCATGCCACGCTCTTTTGCAGTTGTTTCGTCGGGCTTTTTCACAATGCCGTGCACGGATGCGAATTTGGCTAGCATGTCCCCGGTTGATGAGCGCTTCCCGGCATACGTGTCTGCTACAAGGAGGCACGTATCCTTTGGAAGGGAAAGGCTGATTTTAACGCACTCGTATTTTTTTGCCTCAAAATCCTTGCGGAAGGAAATTGGGCTGCCTTCGCACACTGTGCGCGCGTCAACCCCTGATGCCCGCCCGCCATGCGCAATCATCTCGGCTTCCTGCACAAATGAAAACATCTGCTCCGTAGTGAGCTTTTTTCCATACGCGAGCGCCAGCCCCGAGAGCATTGCCGCGGCAACGCTTGCGCTGTTTCCAAGACCTTTCATCTGCGGCGAGCAGAAAATGTGCGCATGCAGGGGCATTTCCTTTGATTTGCAGTAAGCGAGGAATGCGGCGTACGATGCTTGCAGGTTCGCAAGCTTCCGCTCGCCCTCAAATGCACGAGAGGAGAGGCGCGCGCTGCCAAGGTCTGATTCAAGGCAAAGCCCGCTGCCCTCGCCTGCATTTATATCCACTATGGACTGGGGGACTATTGGTATGCAGAGCGCGCTTGCGCCGTATACCACATAGTGCTCGCCTAGGAGTATGAGCTTTCTTGGGGCGGATGCGACGATTGCCATGCTACGCTTTTGGGCATATGCTTATTTATTCCATGGCTGGGTTCTGTTTTCATATGCGATTTGCCTATCTTGCGCTTTGCGCCTTGTTCTTTACATTCATCCTCCTTGGCTGCGTGTCAGAGGAGAAAAAGCCCACTTTCAGCACGAACATAACTGAGAGCGGGCAGGGGCAAAATATCACTAATGTGACCAATGAGACGGCTGCGGCAAACGAAACCGCTGGCGCAAATGAAACCGGAGAGGAGGCCGTGAACGAAACCGTGCCAGAGGAGGAAACGCCCGGGCCCGTAAAACCAAGGCCCGTCCCGACAGACCCAAACCGGGGGCCGGACAACATATTCCTGTTCTTTTTCGACGTGGGATTTGGGGACTCGGTTTTCGTCAAATACGGCTCGTTTGAGATGCTGATTGATGGCGGGCCCAATGAGACTGCCGAAAACGTCACTGCCTGGATGCGGCAAATTGGCGTGTCCGGCCCGATTGACGTGGTTGTTTCCACGCACGCCCGGCCGCAGAATTATGACGGGCTGCACGCTGTGCTTGACGAGTTTTCCATAGGTGAATTCTGGTGGAACGGCGTGAACACCACTGATGCGCGCTACAAGGAGCTTCTTGAGAAGGCGGCGGGCAAGGCAAAGCGCGTGCGCATTGTCGAGCGCGGCTACAATTACACGCAAACAGAGTTCACTGCGACTGTCCTAAACCCGTCCAAGCGCCGGTTCCTGTCGAATCCGGACACTGACAGCATTGTCACAAAGCTGTCGTTTAGGAACTTCTGCGCAATGCTAATGGCCGACACAACCGGCGGCCCGGCTTCCGGCAAGGAAGGCGGCGGATTCTCGGAAGGCGAGATTGGGATCGAGGGCAGCCTTGTGGCAGCGGGGTATGACATGCGCTGCGACTTGCTGATGGTTGGCGCGCACGGCTCAGGGGTTGCGGCATCAGGGCAGTTCATAAACGCGGTGAGGCCGATTGCTGCGATAATATCCGTCGGGCCAAACGACATGCGGCTGCCGGAAATAACGACAATACGGAGGCTGCGCATGCAGAATGTGTCAGTGTTCCGCACAGACCAGTACGGGTCGATTACGATCAAGTCGGATGGGATAAATTCGATAGGCACGAACCTTGAGCTTTACACGCCACGCGCTGATACCGGCGGATGATGCAGGCGCATGGAGAGCGCCATATTGGATGCGATTGCACAGCAGGAATTGGAGCTTATCGGAGGGATACTATGGATGTCACTTTGGCAATTGCGCTTGTTGGCGCGGCAGTAATGCTTGCCGTGCTTGTTTACCTGATGTACGATGCCGCAAGGCGCGGCGAGTGGCTGGAGTTTTCGCAAAAGACAAGGGCTGAAATGTATGAGCGGGAGAAAAAATCCTAGCCACAAAAAAGGCGGAATATCTGGATCGAATAGCGTGCGCGCTGGAGATAGTGCGCCTGCTGTTTTTTCACAAAAGGCTGCCAGCAAAAAAGCCGCGGTCAGCCCTGCATCCGGCAATCAGCCGCCAAAAAAGGAAGGATGGCTGCGACGCTCTTTGAAAAACGAGCATATGCAGACGTTTTTGCTCTCCTTTGCAATCGTAATCGGCATGCTCATCTACTTTTTTTTAACAGCAAAAGCAGTGCCCATGCAAACTGCAGTGATTGAAGAGCCGCTTGTGCAAGTGGCAAACGTGTCAGTGCTGCCCGGAGAGGGATACATTTACGTGGTGCGCACGCAAGATGGGGCGGAAGTTGTTGGCTACAAGGCATCAAAGAAGGCGAGCTGCCCCGGGGTTTTTGTCGAAGCATATAGCGAAAGTGCGGGCGCGGAGGGCCATTGCATTTCAACAGACGGCAGGGCAATTGGCGAGCCGGCGCCATCGAACATGAGCTCCACCAACTCGACATTCCTTCTCTTTGCCCCGTGGATGCTTGCAGCGCACGACGGCTGGAAATGGAGCATCCGCACAGAGGTGCGAGAGGGAAATTTCGGGACTGTTGGAAGCGAGGAGATGGTGTTTTCTGCCAGAAGCTCAACGTGGGGCGGCAGGGATGCGCTTCTTGTGATGGCAAGCGTGCAGAACCAGACGATTGCAATGTTTTTTGTGGATGGGGAAACGCGCGTGCTTCTTTACATGGAATCAGGGGGCATGAACGCGACGTTGGTGGAAGCTCCGTTTTACCCTAAGAAGAATGAAACTGGAAAGGAATAACTGGTAGAACTGATTATTTCTTACCTTAAGACGACAAGGGGGATGACGCCGGTCCTTAGCTCTTCCTCTGCGACTGCCATCGGGCTAATCGGAGTGGATACCTCAATAAGCGGGGGGGCGCCTGTGGAGAGCTGCAATGCTCGCGCGCCAATTATTCTGGCAAGCTCAAATTTTGTCAGTGACAGGTTCATAGAAGAAACACCCTAGAGGTTAGGAGACGCTTATGGCTTCTTCCCCTTTTAATCATTTCTCTTTTGAGCCGGCACCGCCCTTTCGGGCGGGCTCGATCGGTTTGTGTGGAACCGAACCCATCGCACCGGGGGCTCCGGTGCGCTCATCTTTCATTTTTGGGCTGTTTGCCCCGGAAACAATGCTGCGCTCCTGGGGCTTTTTGCCGCCGTTGCCATTTGCCGCGCCGCTTATGCGCCTAAGCTCGGCAAGCATTTCCTTTGACAATGCATCGCGGGCAATCTCGCGGGTGGATGCGGCAATCATGCCCTTGTTGAGCTGCACAAGCTGCCCGAGCATCTCCTGGAAAAGCACGTCGCGGGAGACCTGGCCGCGCTGATCGGTTGCACGCGATTCCGGAGAGCCCGTCTGCTTTGCCTCTGCAGCAAGCGCGAGAATATGGTTGATTAGCTCGTAGCGGTTTGAGATGCCTGGGAGCAGCGCCTCGGACTCGCCGACATTTGTGCCCGCCGTTTCTATTGCGAGGGTGGCAAGCCCCAGCAGCCGCTCAAGCACAGTGCGCTCGGAATTGATGTTCTGGATGCGCACATATGGGATGACGATGGTTTTTCTAGTGAGTATGCCCTGGCGGATGATGAGCTCTGTTTCGGCAAGCTCGTAAGTGAAGTTGATGTATGAGAGGTGGATGAACGCATACACCGGGATGCCAAGTGAGGCGACTAGTGCAAAAAGAAGCGCGATTGGCATAAATTCCTTGTCGATGCCAAAATATTTTTCCTGTGCAGACAATCCGACAATGCCTGCGGAGAGGATGAGCCAGATGACGGCGATGGCAGCGGCGCTTGGCGCAAGCCATGCGATTTTTATCTTCGGGCCAAGCCTGACCTGCTCACCCATTGGCCCTCTCCTCCAAATCCTGGTATTCCTTGTCGTTGAATGAATACAGGAGCCGCTCGTTTATCCGCCCAAGCGCAGCAGCGCGGCTTGATGCCTGGGCGCAGGTGCAGTGCTCTATTTCAACAAGGTATGCCGCATTGCCAAATTCGTATATCACAAACGGCTTTTTGGATTCGCTTATCACAACGGCTGCGGACTCGCAGTCAAGCGAGCGCAAAATAGAGCAGAGCAGAATCGCGCGGTCGATGTCGTCGCCCGCATGCAATGACTCCATGTCCTCAAAGTCCATCCAATAGGAAAGCGGGAGGGTCACGGAGCGGATTTGCAGGACATGTGCAACTGCAAGCTCTGCCGCCTGCAGGAAGTGCTGGTCGAAAACGTACGGGTGGAACTTGTCAAGAATCTGTATTTTGAGCTCAGTGATTGCTTTGTCATATGGCTTGACAAGCTCCTTTAGCTCGGCGATGTTCTTGCCCTCGGAATTCTCGATGTAATTTATGTAGCGGGCTATAATGAGCTTGTGCAGCGCAATTTTGAGCTCTGATTCCTGCAAAGGCGTTAGAGGCGGGGGCGGCCTTGCGGCTGGGGCGGGAGATTTTGGAACCGGCACGCCCGCGGGCTTTTGCCCTGCGCCTGCCTGCGGTGCCTGCTCCTTCTTCTTTCCGAAGGGCAGCGTTAATGCCATATGCCTAGATTAGGCTGTTGCAAATTTAAAGCATAACCCCACCTCGAAAACCTCCCAGCCCAACCATCAAACCAGCACCCGTCTCCATTTCTCATTTTTCATCCCAA
>JAGVIA010000108.1 GCA_020056305.1 archaeon
TAGCGGCAACAGCGCCTGCAGCAGGAGGCAAAGCCCCAACAGGCGCGGCGCCAAAGGCAGCGGCGCCCTCCGCAAAGGCGGCAGCGCCGGCAGCAAAGGGAGCAGCGCCTGCAGCGGCGGCAAAGAAGGAAGCGCCAAAGAAGTGATTATATGGGAGACCCAAGAACGCTTAGGAAAAAATACGAAACCCCGCGCCGCGTGCTAGACGTGGAGCGCATAGAGCACGACACGAAGCTGCGCACAGAGTACGGCCTTCGCAACACCCGCGAGGTGTGGTCAACTCTCCAGCAGCTAAAGAAAGTCCGCCGCGAGGCGCGTGCGCTTCTTTCGCTTGGCGAGGCCGGAAAGGAAAAGGGCCAGAAGATGATTGACCGGCTCGTAAAATTCGGCGTCACCAAATCGGGTGCAAACATCGATTCGCTCCTCTCCCTCGAAATTAAGGATTTCCTTGAGCGGCGGCTGCAGACGCGCGTCTTAAAGCGCGGACTTGCACGAACGCCTGCGCAGGCGCGCCAGCTAATCACGCACGGCTTTATCGCAGTGAACGGCAGGCGCATGTCGGCGCCGTCATATCTTGTTTCAGTTGCAGAAGAGCCGTCGATTGCATACTTCAAGCCCATAAACATCGAGGTAAAGGATGCGGAGGGCTCGGCAAAGCCGGAAGCGGGCGAGAACACGCACGAGGCTGCAATGAACATGCCCGGCATGGGAAAGGAGCACAAGGCAGAAGGGGCGCCTGCCGCAGCAGAGGGCAGCAATTCTTAGCGGTGATACTAAATGGCTGACGAAAAAGAACACGCAACAACGCACGATGTTGAACGCAAAGGCGTTCAACAATTGTCCAGCGATGCTGGACATGTGAAAAATGCAGAAGCTTCGCATGACAAGAAGCATGAGCCTTCACAGGCAGCCGTGCATGAAAAAAAGCACGAAGCCGCTCATGAAAAGAAAGCAGAAGCGCCAAAGGAAGAGAAACCCGCAACAGATGCGAAAGTGCACGAAAAGAAACACGATGCGCCTCACGAGAAAAAAACAGATGCGCCTTCAGCAACTGCGCATTCAACTGCATCTGCAGAAAAGCCAGCGGCATCAGGAAAGCCAGACGATGGCAAGCCGCCATCAACCCCTCCAGCGGGTGCCCCTCCGCCAGAAGCCCCGCGCAGGTTCACCCCGCGCGAAATGCACTGGGCGGTGTGCAATGTATATTCCTCAAAGAACGACACGATAATAACGATTACCGACCTCTCGGGCGCCGAGACGCTTGCAAAGGCATCCGGCGGCATGATTGTGAAGGCTGACCGCGAAGAGGGCAAGCCGTACGCCGCGATGCAGGCGGCCATAAAAGCCGTCAACGAGGTAAAGAACCGCGGCATCAACGGGCTGCACATCCGCATCCGCGCACCAGGCGGCCACGGCTCACGCACTCCGGGCGCAGGCGCGCAGGCAGTGGTGCGAACGATTGCGCGCCAGGGCATACGCGTCGGCAAGATCGAAGAGGTCACGCCGATTCCGACCGACACCACGAAGAGGCCGGGCGGCAGGCGCGGAAGAAGGGTATAGTCACGGGGTGGCAACATGAAAATCTCGATGATAACTGAAAATGACAAGAAGGCAGAGTTCCTGCTGATGGGCACAAGCCCGTCGTTTGCGAACCTGATCCGCCGCTACTCCATGTCGCACCTCCCGGTGTTTGCAATTGATTCGGTCAGCGTCTATGAGAACAACGCCGCGCTCTTTGACGAGTATGTGTCAAACCGCATCGGCCTTGTGCCACTTAAAATGGCATCCGGCTATAAGCCCGGCGACGAGGTCATGTTCACGCTCGAATCATCCGGCCCCGCCACGGTGTACTCCCGCGAGCTCCGCTCCGTAGAAGATAAAATTAAGGTGGCAAACGGCAACCTGCCGCTTTTGCGCCTGCTTGAGGGGCAGAATTTGCGGCTTGAGGCAAAGGCGCACATGGGCGTCGGGCGCACGCACGCGAAATACCAAACGGGCCTTGCCGCCTATGCAATCGAGGGCGATGACAAGTTCCACTTCAAAATCGAGTCATTCATGCAGTATTCGGCGCAGGAGCTTCTCGTGCGCGCGGCAAAGCTCGTGGAAGAGCGCTGCGACGAATTCGAGGAGCAGCTGTCCCAAATCCACAGGAAGGCAAAGTAGAAATAGGGTGCAATGCATAATTCACATTCATGAGGGGGTGGCAGTCAATGCCGCCTCCAAAAAAAGGATGCGGCGCTGGCCAAAAGCTAGGTCAAATGCGCTGGACTGAGGAAAAGAGGGGCGCAATTCCCTTTTTTTCGGAACTCCAGTGCCTTTAGTGGCTGCGTGGGTTCGAGCTTTTTTCTTTGCTCCGCAAAGAAAAAACCTCGGAAAAAAGAAAGAGGTATGGGTGAAAAACATCCGATGCTCCGCATCCGGTTTTTTCACCTCAGAAATAATATGCAAGAAAAAAGCTGCCCAAAAATCCCATCCCCCTCATGTTCATTTTCCTCCGGAAAATGAACAGATGTCGCCCAAAGGGCGACACTGATGTTATAATCGAATGATTTGGTGAGAATGATGCAAAAGAAAAATGCAAATATTATCGCAAACGCAAAGACTTCGGCTTTCTGGGCAAAGGTGCTTGCCATGCTCGTGGCGCCCAAGCGCCGGAAAAAGCCGGTGAACCTGGGCAGGATTGACCGCAATGCAAAGGACAACGACACGGTTGTCGTGCCCACAAAGGTTCTCTCGGTCGGCGGCCTTCACAAGAAAATCACGATTGCCGCAGAATCCTTCTCCGCCCAGGCAAAATTAGAGGTGGAAAAGGCAGGCGGCAAGATGATGTCCATTGACGCGCTTGCAAAGTCCGACAAGAAAGGGACAAAGCTGTTGATACTAAAATAAGGTGAGTGAGATGATAGTGAATGCAGAAAATGCAATTCTTGGAAGGATTGGCACGCATGTCGCAAAGGAGCTTCTCTCCGGCGGCAAGGTGCAGGTAATAAATGCTGAAAAGATTGTCATATCCGGCGCGCCCACATACTTCCAGGACAAGCTTCGCGCAAGGCGCAATGTCACAAACAAGCGCAACCCGGAAAACGTGTCGCGCTGGCCTCGCGTGCCGCACATGCTTGTGCGCCGCATAATCCGCGCCATGCTCCCGTACGGGACGCAGCGGGGCAGGGACGCATACCACCGCCTTTTCGTGTGCAGCGGCGTGCCGGAAGGCGTTGACGTTTCCACTGCCACAGTGTTCAAGGATGCGACGGCGCATCGCCTCAGGAAGAGCACTACAATCGCAAAAGTGTGCTCGCACTTCGGCTATTAGGTGATTATCTTGCAAAAGAAAAAAACTCCAAAAACAAAGAAGCCGGCCTCATCGATGACTCGCGGAAAGCGCAAGGAAAGCGTCGCGCGCGCAAGCGTGCGCAAGGGAACCGGAATCGTGCGCATTAACAGCATGCGCCTTACTGCCATTGACAACCCGTTCGTGCGCGAAATAGTTTCAGAGCCCATGCATTTGTCCGGCGACCTTGCGGGCAAGGTGGACATAGATGTTGCGGTGCACGGCGGCGGCCAGATGGGCTCTGCGCAGGCGGTGCGCGTCGCAATCGCGCGGGGCCTGGTCGCTTTCTCAGGTGACCCATTGCTTAAGGAGAAATTCATAAAGATAGACCGTTTCCTGCTTTCCGAAGACTCGCGGCGCGTTGAGCCCAAGAAATACAAGGGGCCAAAGGCGCGTGCGCGGTTCCAGAAATCGTACAGGTAACGAGGTGCGAATATGTTTTTCCCAATAAGATGTTTCACGTGCGGCGCAGTGATAGCCGACCTCTACGAGCAGTATGCTGAGAAGACGAAAGCCGGGGAGGATGCCGCAAAGGTGCTAAACTCCCTTGGAGTCGAGCGCTACTGCTGCAGGCGCATGTTCCTCTCGCACGTCGAGGTAATGGACAAGGTCGTGAAATACGGGAAGAACTAACCCATAGGGGCATTGGGGAACACTTGCCCCCCTGAGGGGTTCAGCATCGTCCTTCGGACGATGTCTGATGCATTTTGCCGCGGCAAAATGCACATCGCCACCGATGCATACTCAATTTTCTTTCTTCGGGGCCTTGGGGTAACCTGGCTATCCTACCGGCTTGGGGTGCCGGTGATCTGAGTTCAAATCTCGGAGGCCCCATTCCCATATCCCCTTTCTTTTAGACGGCAGTTTTGCTGCGGCAAAACTGCGCCCCTTTTTGCCTTCGGGCAAAAAGAGGGAAAAGAAAGGGGCTAAGGGGTTCACCCCCAAAGAAAACGGGATTGCGTTCTTTCCTGCCACTTCTTTTTTCAGCTATCTGCTGCGCAATAGGTCGCGCAGCGGCGAGCCATCTGCGAGCGGATACAACCCTTCAAGATGCCCAAAACCCGCATTCCTAATCCGCCCAAGAGCTGCTTCATCCGGCGATATCTTGCCTTCGCTTATGAGTTCCGCAATCGATCTGCCATAGGCTTTTTCAAGTATTTCGGCGGGGGTCATCCTGTCGTGGTAAACAATCTCCCGCACGTCCATTTTCACTGGCACGCCGCTAATTATCGGCCCGCCTCTAAGCTTGCCGGCAAGGCAGAGGTCAGACACCAGTTCAATTGCAGTCGGCGGCCCTAACCTTCTTTCTGCAGTCTCAATCTTCCTGCTTATCTCTTCCAATTCCTTCTTCTCTGCAGCAACGCTTGCCCCTTCCCCGGTTTTTTTCCGTATGATGCTCTCCAGGAAAATCTTGTAGAAGTCGCGCTCCGCATATGCGATGTTATGGGCTTTGGAAAAATAGTCAAAAAGCGCCATCATCGTGCCAGGCTTGGCGCCATACCTCCTGTCAAGCTCGCCATTGTATAGCTTCTGGATGAAGCAGTCGGCTATGCCCTGCAAAGTTGCGTTTGGCGTGAAATTTGAAAGCGGGGGCAAGAACCTGTCAATCCCGTTGCCGAACCTTTCCCGCACCCTACTGGCGCATGCCTTGTGCTTGCTCTCCATGTCGTCAACGAAGCCAAGCGCAAAGCCCACTGCCATCACGATGCCGCTGAAATTCATGTTCTTCTCGCCTTTTCCAAACAGGAAATCGGAGATTATTTTCTCGCATATTGTGCGCAGCGCCAAAACCTCGCCCCGCAGCTCTTGGGGGCTTTTTTGCCTGAACATGCTGCTTGCGCGTATGTCTGCCTCTGTTGCAATGCCATCGAACAATTCCCCCCTACATGCCGCCGCGCCATGCTCGACGCCAAGCACCTCTATCTCGAAATATCCGCCCACGCGCTTTAGCAGCCTTGAGGCAATTGTGCGGATCTTTTCCTGCAGCTCCGGGTTTTTTGCGGGCTTGCAATTCCCATCCTCCACGTTTTTGATTCCGGGCAGGCCCTCTCGGCGCACGGCTGCAAAAAGCCGAAGCATCACGCCCTTGCGGAAGTCCAGGTAAAGATTGTACGCCGCCCTGAATTCCTCGCTTAGGAGCTTATTTAGCCCGGGAGCAAACGAAAGCGCCTTGACGACTTCCACTGCCTGCGATGGCAGCACAACCAAATTTCCAATATCCTTGCAATCGGACGCCAGCTCGACTCTTGCGCCAAGCCACCCGCGTGCTATGTGGTCAGTGCAAACCACGTTGAAATTCGCGCCGTCGCCCAGCGCTGCAACGAGCGTTGAGTGTATGAACACTGCGGCATCATTGGCCTGTTTTGTGGTGAGCTCAACTGATTTGCCTGCCATTATTGCCTCCACGAGCCTGATGTTCTCCGCATTTTCTGCAGGCCATACTTCTCCGCATGAGGCAAGGCCAAGAAGCAATTCGTCCCGAAATGCAGTGGTATATCTGTTGTCCCTCCTTACGTACAACTCCCTTGTGGTTGCCATGTAAAGCGGCTCTTCGGCAAGCGCAGCATTTACAAGCGTGCGCGTCATGCTGCGCGGCGCCTTGTCCAATGGCAGGAAAGCGGTATCGCCCCTGCTTATCACGCCGGTTCCTTTGCCGGCAAAACTTTCCTCGCCCAGTGCGACGGCATAATGCCAGTCAGATACAAGCTTGAACCTGCCCAATACGGTATTGATTGCCACTGGCTCTGGGAATTCGCTCCCTTTTCCTATAAGCTTCGCTGGCTTATGTTTCATGCAATCATTCTCCCATCCGGGCTTTATAAGTGTTGCCTTTAATGTAGTTATGTATATTTTAGTGCACTCACTTTCCCATTCTCTTCGTCGGAAGCTTTAAATTCCCCCTTCCCGCATAACCCCTTCCTTCTATTTGGAATTCACTCGAGAGTTGCGGCCGAGAAAGTGCGGCTGGCATTGCGGGGCTTTCCGGAGTTGTTTTTGATGGAACAGGGAATGCTCGTTAAGCAAGAAGAATACTTAGAGGCAGGCATACACATAGGCACAAAGATACAAATGATAGACATGAAAAAGTTCGTCTATCGCGCAAGAAAGGACGGGCTCTTCGTGCTCGACCTCAAGAAAGTTGATGAACGCCTGCGCATGGCGGCAAAGATGATTGCCCGCTACAAGCCCGAGGAAATCTACATCGTGGCATCCCGCACTTATTCCGGCAATGCCGCAGCCGTCTTCGCTTCCGCAACCGGCGTGAAGCTTATCACCGGCCGATTTGTGCCAGGCATGTTCACAAACGTGAATCGCGGCGATTTCGTCGAGCCAAAAATGCTTTTCGTCTGCGACCCCAAAGGCGAGAGGCAGGCAGTAATTGAATCCGGCAAGATGGGAATCGCGACAATCGGGCTTTGCGACACTGACAACTACACTTCATACCTTGACTGGGTCGTCCCGTGCAACAACAAGGGCCGCCGCTCGCTTGCGCTCATCTTCTGGGTGCTTGCGCGCGAGCTTGCAATGGCATGGGGAACTATAACCGACTACTCGCAGTTTGTGCGCACCAAGGAGGAATTCGAGGGCCAGTCCGCGGTTGTGGATGAGGAGGGCGCAGAATCCTCGGAGCCCCAAGCGTCAGCGCCTGCGGCAGATGATAAGCCCAAGCCCCACCGCCCCAAGCCAAAGGAAAAGCCGTCTGAGGCTGTGGCGAAAAAAGAGGAAGCCGCGCCTGCTGAAAAGAAAGAAGAGGCGCACGCAAAGCACGAGAAGAAAGAGGAAAAGCTGCCAGCGGTGTACTGACCCCCTCCAGGACTGGACAGGTTGAAACCTGAAGGTTTTTACCTCAAAAGTCCAAAAACAACAATCGTCTGGAGGGATTTGAATGAAGA
>JAGVIA010000044.1 GCA_020056305.1 archaeon
CGCCTCTGTCTTTGTTTTTGGTCTGCCTCAAACTGGTCAAAATCAGAGGCGAAGGCGACCTTTAAGCTTGCAGTGTCAAAAGATGTTCGGAACTACTGTATCTGATGAAGTGGAAGGTATTTTAAAATCAGATTTGCAATGAAAAACACGTAAGTGTTTTTCAGCAGTCGGAAATAGCATTTCCGACTCAATGATGGTTGGGGGGATCGGCATGAAAACCAATGATAGGATTATTGCTGCAATTCTCGTTTTTGCGCTGCTGGCAGTTGTTGCGGACAACATAAACCTGTCACAGCTCGTGGGCTCCTCAAACCAATATTTCACCGCATTCCAGCTCTTTGCGCCGACAATTGGCGCATTCATTGGCCCGTATGCGGGCATTGGCGCGGTGCTTTTTGGCGAGGCTGCAAGCTTTGTCTGGAACGGCAAGGAGGCATCAGCAATAAACCTGCTTAGGATGCTCCCGATGCTTGCAGCAGTGTATTATTTTGCGAATTTTGCAAAGAAGAGGGGCGCCATTGTGCAGGCGACATCGGCTCTTCTGCCAATTGCGTGCATGGCATTGTTCATCCTGCACCCGGTCGGTGCGCAGGCATGGCAGTATTCGCTCTTCTGGCTCATCCCGGCAATAGTGATGCTTCTCCCGCAGAATTTGTTTTTGCGAAGCTTGGGCGCAACTTTCTCAGCGCATGCAATAGGCGGCGTGGTTTGGCTTTATCTGTTCCCGGCAACGCCCGCATACTGGATGGCGTTGATACCGATTGTGGTTGGTGAGAGGCTCATGTTCGCGGCAGGCATCTCAGTGTCTTTTGTGGCGGTGAATACCGTGCTTGCAAGGGCAAGTGCGCTGCAGAAGTGGGTTGCAATCCAGACAGAGGAGAAGTACAACCTTGCGCCCGTGATTGCAAAAATCAGGGCTTGAAACCGAGCTTTTGGGCAATGCCTGCAAGGAAGCTTCCGCCTGCGCCAAAATAGCAGAACGGGCAGGGGCATGCGAAAGACGAGATGCCAAAGAGCCCGGCTATGAGAAACGGGAAATTCTGCCCTGCCTTCTTTTCGATTTTTTTCCTTATGCCCCGAAACATCAGTTGCGTTTAGCCAATCATGCTTTAAGCACTTTCTGCAATAGAGAATTGCTGTTTGATAAGGTGTTGCGATTATGACAGAAGATGCTATTGAATACCATCGGAAGGCAAAGGGAAAGATAGAGCTAAAGCTGCGTGTCTCTGTCGATGACATAAAGTCCCTTTCGCTTGCGTACACGCCAGGCGTTGCTAAAGTGTCTGAGGCGATTGGCAAGAACCCGGAGCTTTCTTTTGAATATACGAGGCGCTGGAATTCGATTGCGATTGTGAGCGACGGCACGCGCGTGCTTGGGCTTGGCAATGTCGGGCCTGAGGCTGCCATGCCGGTGATGGAGGGCAAGGCACTCCTTTTCAAGAGGTTCGGAGGCGTGGATGCTTACCCTATTTGCGTGTCTGAAAAGGACAAAGATGCACTCGTGAGGCTTGTGGCGGCGCTTGAGCCGACATTTGGCGGCATAAATCTGGAGGACATTGAGACGCCAAAATGCTTTGAGGTAGAGACGGAACTGCGAGCGCGCATGAAAATACCAGTGTTGCATGATGACCAGCACGGGACTGCGGTTGCTGTGCTTGCGGGCATGATAAATGCGCTAAAAGTAGCCGGCAAGAAGAAACAGGATGTGAAAGTGGTGGTGAACGGAGCAGGAGCCGCGGGAATTGCGATTGCGAAATTATTGATTAAGTATGGCGTCAGGGAGATTGTAGTGCTTGACAGCAAGGGCGCAATATGCAAAAATAGAAGCAGGCTGGAGGCGTACAAGCAGGAATTTTCCTCGTTGCACCCTAATATGCAATGCGGAACGCTTTCCGAAGTCATCAAGGGCGCTGACGTGCTTGTTTCCGCATCAGTTCCAGGCGCTGTGAAAAAAGAGCACGTTGCAAGCATGCAAAAAAATGCCATTGTGTTTGCGCTTTGCAATCCAACGCCGGAGATATCGAGGGAGGATGCGCTGGCTGCAGGAGCGATGGTATATGGCTCTGGCAGAAGCGACTTGCCAAACCAGATAAACAATGCGATTGCGTTCCCGGGAATTTTCCGGGGAGCGCTTGATGTCCGTGCAAGCACCATAAATGAGGAGATGAAAATAGCCGCGGCAGAGGCAATAGCTGGCACAGTGCCGGAAAGCGAAATGGATGCGGACAAGGTTGTGCCATTGCCGTTTGATTTGCGCCTCGCACCCCGCGTTGCAGGCGCGGTTGCAGAGGCTGCCGTGAAGAGCGGCATTGCAAAAATAAAAAAGAGCGCGAAAGAAGAGGAGGAGTGGGCTGCGAAATTCATTGCCGGGAAAGTAGAATAGCAGGAAAGAAAGATGGCGGGCTTCTTTTGCAGGCTGCAAATTCGTTGCAGGGGAAGCTAGATAGCCGCTATTTCTACGGAGTAAGCCTCATCCTATCTCTGGGAAACATTGCAGCCTCGCGGATGTTTGACAAGCCAGCCATCTTCATCGCAATGCGCTCCAATCCAATCGACCAGCCTGCATGCGGCGGCGCGCCGACACGGAATGCGTTTATGTAAAATTCGAAATCGGCAGGGTTCAGGTTGCGGGCTTTGAGCTGTTTTATTAGAACCTCGGGATCGTGCACTCGCTGGGAGCCTGAAGAAATTTCCATGCCGCGGTAGATGAGGTCGTATGCGTTGCAGAGCTTCTCCTCGCCAACCTTTGGCATTGCGTAAAATGCCTTTTGCTCAGTGGGCCACTCCGTGATGAAATATGCCTCTGTTTTCATGATGTCGCATACTTTTGCCTCAGCGTCCCTGTCAAAGTCATCTCCCCATTTTATGGGGTGCCCGGCTGCGGAAAGCGCATCAATGAGCTGCGTGTACGTGTAGCGGGGTATTTTCTCCGGCACAATAAGCTCTGCGCCAAGGGTTGCAAGCTCCTTTGCGCAATTCTTTTTTGCGTGCGATAAGATATGCAGGAAAACCGTTTCCAGCACATCCATGGCATCGTTGTGGTCTGCAAAGCCCATCTCAATGTCCATCTGAAGCACTTCGTTCAGGTGCGCAAGCGTGTTGTGCTTCTCTGCGCGGAACACAGGCATTGTCATGAACACCTTGTCCATGCCGCCAATCACCGCAAGCTGCTTGTAGAGCTGTGGGGACTGTGCAAGGAAAGCCTGCCGCTCGAAATATTGCACTGGGAATAGGTTGGTGCCGCCTTCTGTCGCGGCAGCGACAATGCATGTCGGGTGAATTTCCTGGAAGCCCATTTCGCGCAGCTTGTCGCGGAATGCGAAGATGATTTCGCTTTTGAGCCGGAATATTGCGGATGGCTCTGCGCGGCGCAAATCCACATATCTGTGGTCAAGGCGCACATCAAGCTCTGCCGGCACCTTGCCAGTGAGCTCGAATGGGACCTTTGTGGTGATTTCGCCAAGCACTGTTATTTCGGAAGGTATAAGCTCCACGCCACCGGATGCAATGCGGCTCTCCACAACTTTTCCCCTCACCTGCACCACTGTTTCCTTGGGATGCACCATGGCTGCGGAAACTGCGTCTGGCACTGCGCCCTGCTTTGCGGTGACCTGCATTATGCCGGTGCGGTCGCGAAGCAGGATGAATTTTATTTTGCCGATGTCGCGCACCTCATGTATCCAGCCTGCAAGAGTGACATCGTTGCCCATCTGGGAAATGGCATCAGAAACATAGTGTGTCCGCAGCATCATTTTATCACCAACAAAAAATTATTCAAATACAATTTCCACTTCTTTTCCTACAATCCGGCTTATTGCCGCGCAAAGGGTCACTGCATCAACAGGCGGGACTTTTGTGTCTGATTTCTGTATGCGCACCTTCATGCCCTCGATGCCGCCTGGGCGGAATATCGTGTTCACGCCAAGAAGCATGGCAGGCGCGATTATGTCCGCAATCGAAGCCTTTATGTCAGTGCCTTCCTTCACAACGCGCACTTTTTTCCCAAGCGCAGATGATAGCTCGGAGACCACGCGGCCGTTCCTGCCAATAAGCAGGCCGGGATTGCCGGAAGTGAAAATCACGACCGCAGGGCCGAATGACACAGCGCGGGAGAATTCCGCCCCCGAGATGTTGTAGCGCTCGTTTATTTTTGCAAGGATTGATGCAACCTCGAAATCAAGCTTTGTGATTTTGCCTGCTGCGTGCAACGGCTCGCAGTTGGGGCAGATGGCGCCATTGCGTATGCAATCGGTGCAGACCGGGGTTTTCATGTTTGGCACCCGGATTATTTTACCAGGACAATGTCGATTGCCGAAACCTTTGACATCGAGCCGTCTTCCGACTGCAGCTCC
>JAGVIA010000023.1 GCA_020056305.1 archaeon
TTTGGGATGAAAAATGAGAAATGGAGACGGGTGCTGGTTTGATGGTTGGGCTGGGAGGTTTTCGAGGTGGGGTTATGCTTTAAATTTGCAACAGCCTACTCAAAAACCATAATGCACTTTTCAGTACAATAATGTATTAAATAGTCAAAGGGCAGAAATACCAAACATCAGCGGAAAGGTGCCTGACATGATTTTCAAAAAACTAAACATCACCATAAATCCCTACCAGCTCTACTCGCTGGTTTCGCGGGAATACCAAGACTCCTTCCTGCTCGAATCGCTTGAGGGAAAGGAGCGGCTTGCGCGCTTCTCATTCATAGGATTTGACCCTTCCTCGTGCATCAGTGCAAAGGATGGCGTGGTGGATGTTGATGGGCAGCAGCAGGATGCAAAAAATCCCATCCGCGCCCTCGCAGATGCAATGCCAAAAATAAGCGTCGAGCGCGAGGGCTTTGTCGGCGGCGCAGTCGGCTACTTCTCCTACGACTATGCCCGCACGCTTGAAAAAATCCCCGTTATCGCAAAAGACGACTTGGGCTTCCCGGATTTCGAATTCGGGATTTTCGAGGACTGCGTGGTGTACGACCACCGCGACCGCTCCGCAAGCTACATATCGCATGCGGAAGACCGCTTGCAGACAATCCTAAATCTCCTCAAAGACGACTTCGAGCCCGGGCCTTTCGAATGCGGCGTTCCGGTTGCAAGCGCCGGCAAGGAGGAATACGAGCGCGCCGTGGGCATGGCAAAGCAAAAAATAACCGAAGGCGAAATTTTCCAAGTCGTGCTCTCGCGCCGCTATTCGGCAAAATTTTCCGGCAGCCTCCTGCACTTCTACAACTACCTCAAGCACACAAACCCGTCGCCCTACATGTACTTCATTTCATTTGGCGAGCGGAAAATAATCGGCTCAAGCCCGGAAAACCTCGTGCGTGTGGAGGGGCGCAATATGGACAGCTACGCGACTCTTGCCGGCACGATGCCGCGCGGCCAGACCAAGGGGGAGGATGCGGCGCTTGAGCAGCGGCTTCTCTCCGACCCGAAGGAGCGCGCAGAGCACCTGATGCTTGTTGACCTTACACGAAACGACGTGTCCAAAGTCTCAAAGCCCGGTTCAGTGCATGTTCCCGAGCTCATGGAGGTGCACAAATACCGCCACGTGCAGCACCTCGCATCGCACGTGGTGGACGAGCTTGCGGATGGCAAGGACTGCTTCGACGCTTTTGATGCCCTCTTTCCAGCAGGCACGCTCACCGGCGCGCCAAAAGTGCGCGCCATGGAAATAATAGAAGAGATGGAGCCGTTGCGCCGGGGCCCATACGGCGGCGCAGTCGGCTACTTTTCTTTCAACCGCAACTGCGACTTTGCAATAGCCATACGCACACTGGTCGTGCAGGGCAATATGGCGCACGTGCAGGCAGGTGCGGGCATCGTGTACGATTCCGTGCCAGAGCGGGAATACGAGGAAACAGAGAATAAAATGCGCTCCCTTCTCTCGGCGCTGGAGGCGAGGTTTTGATACTCTTGATAGACAATTACGACTCATTCACGTACAACCTCTGCCATTGCCTTATGGAGCTTGGCGAAGAGGTGCGGGTTTTCCGCAACGATGCAATCACGATTGAAGAGGCAAAGCGCCTTGCGCCCGAGAAAATAGTCCTCTCGCCCGGCCCAGGCCACCCTGCAAACCGCAAGGACTTTGGCGTGTGCGAAGACATCATTGCGCAAATGCAAAACACCCCAATACTTGGAGTCTGCCTCGGCCACCAGGGCATAATACTGCACTTCGGTGGCCGCGTTGTGAAAAACACTCCCATGCACGGGAAGACAAGCGAAATAGAGCACAGCGGCAATGGCATATTCGAGGGCGTTCCCTCTCCCCTGCGCGTGATGCGCTACCATTCCCTCGTGGGCATAGATATCCCGGAGTGCCTCGAAGTCACTGCGAAGAGCACTGATGACAACCAAGTAATGGCAGTGGCGCACAAAACGCTTCCTATATATGGCGTGCAATTCCACCCTGAGAGCATCATGACGCAGCACGGAAAGAAAATCCTCTCAAATTTCCTTGAGGTCTGAACATGGAACTGCTAAAAAAACTCATAACCGGCACCGACCTTTCCCCCAGCGAGGCAGCGGAGGCAATGGAAGGGATGATGTCCGGCAAATTCAGCGCAGCACAAGCCGCAGCGCTGCTAGTCGCCCTCAAAATAAAGGGCGAGAGCGCAGGGGAAATAACCGAATTCGCCCGCGTGATGAGGAAAAATGCAATCCTCATCCATCCCAAGGCGGAAATGCTCGTCGACACGTGCGGGACTGGTGGCGATTCCTCGCATACATTCAACATCTCCACCACTGCCGCTATCATCGCGTCCGCGGCAGGCGCCAGCGTCGCAAAGCACGGCAACCGCTCTGTCTCAAGCAAGTGCGGCTCCGCGGACGTTCTTGAGTCTCTGGGCGTGAAAATCATTCCCGAGCCTGCCCGCGTGCAGGAGTGCATAGAAAAAACAGGCTTCGGCTTCATGTTCGCGCCGAACTTTCACCCCGCGATGAAAAACATCGCGCCTGTGCGAGCGGAGCTTGGCATCCGCACTGTTTTCAACATCCTCGGCCCGCTCACCAACCCTGCATCCGCCCCTTCTCAGCTCCTTGGCGCGTTCGACTTGCCAACCGCTGCAAAAATGGCAACCGTGCTATTGCAACTGGGAACAAGGCATGCTCTTGTCGTTCACTCTGAGGGAATGGATGAGATAGGGCTTGGAAAAACACAAGTGCACGAGGTGAAGAATGGGCGAGTGGAAATTTTCCCTCTTGATGCCGCTGATTTCGGCTTTGAAAAAAGGATGATACCGACAGTGCAGTCAAGGGAAGAAAGCGCGCAGATAGTGCTTGGCGTGCTGAAATGCGAGGCTGGTGCCGCCCGTGACATATCAATCCTAAATGCCGCCGCCGCCCTCTACGTATCCGGCAAGTCTGGCAGCATCGAGCACGGAATAGCGCTCGCGCAAAAAGCAATCGATTCCGGCGCGGCATTGGCAAAGCTTGAGCAGATCAGGAAGTTCACAGGTGAAAAGTGATGGAAGGCATTTGCGGCAATAGGAATTCGCAGCAGGCGCATGGGCATTTTGGCGAGGGAAAATAATGGCAGACCTCTTGGACAAATTCATGGAAAAGGCGAAGGAGAATATCGCCAGCGGCTACTATGAAGCAGCTCCAGCAGGCAAAATGCCGCACGCATCGCTTTTCAAAAAACTCTCTTCAAATGATTTCACCCTTATCTGCGAAATAAAGCACGCCTCCCCTGCCGGCGAGTATTCATTTGATTATATTGATGTGGAAAAAGCTGCAATGGATTTCCTCCAGGGCGGCGCCGATGCAATATCTGTAGTAGTCGAGCCCCAAATATTCAAGGGCAACCTACTCCACGTGCCGCTCGCGAAAAAAGCAGGCCTTCCAGTGCTCTTCAAGGATTTTGTAATAGGCAAAAGGCAAATTCTAGCCGCGAAAGCCGTTGGCGCAGATGCAGTGCTTCTTATAGTAAAAGTTGCAAACCGCCTCAATCTCGACTTAAATGCGCTCATAGAAGATGCGCACAGCCTCGGGCTCGAAGTGCTGCTTGAAAGCTATGATGCAGAAGAGATGGCACAGGCTGCAAAGACAGATGCCGACATGCTCGGCATAAACAACCGCGATTTGCAGACCCTCCATGTGGATTTGAACCGCACGGCAGCCGTCATGGCGGAATTCGGAAACTTGGGTCTGCCCATCATAAGCGAAAGCGGGATAAAAAATGCAGCGGACATTAAGTTTGTGCGCCAGCATGGCGCTCGTGGCGCGCTCGTGGGCACTGCAATCTGGAAGGCGGAAGACATCAGAAACAAAATAAGGGAGCTTAAATCAGGCGCAAATAACAAAAGTTGATTTTGATGAAACGATATTTCGGGAAATTTGGCGGCCAATTCGTGCCTGAAACCCTAGTGCCTGCGCTCAAAGATCTCGAGGAGGCTTACACAAAACTAAAGCATGACAAGCCATTCCAGTCCGAGCTTTCGCGCCTGCTTGCCACTTATGCCGGCCGCCCAACTTCTCTTTATTTTGCAAAGCGCCTCACAGCGCACGCAGGCGGCGCCAAAATTTATCTCAAGCGCGAGGACCTGCTTCACACCGGCGCGCACAAGATAAACAACGCAATCGGGCAGGGGCTTCTTGCAAAAAGAATGGGCAAGACACGTCTCATCGCAGAAACCGGTGCAGGACAGCATGGCGTCGCAACAGCCACGGCAGCGGCGCTCTTTGGCATGGAATGCGACATCTACATGGGCAGCACGGATGCCGCGAGGCAGGCGCCAAACGTGTATCGCATGAAGCTTCTTGGCGCAAACGTGCGCATCGTTGACACTGGCTCAAAAACGCTCAAGGATGCCATCAACGAGGCAATGCGCGATTACACTGCAAACTTCCGAACCACGCATTATCTCATCGGCTCGGCTCTAGGTCCCCATCCTTATCCCTCCATCGTGCGCGATTTCCAATCCGTAATCGGCGCTGAGGCGCGCAGGCAGATTCTGGCAGCGGAAAAGCGGCTTCCAGACTGCCTTGTCGCCTGCGTGGGCGGCGGCAGCAATGCCATAGGCATGTTCCATTCTTTCTTCAAAGACGATACCTGCATGGTTGGCGTCGAGGCGGGAGGCGACGGCAGGCGGCACGCCTCCCGCCTGACTGGCAAAGGAAAAATTGGCATCCTGCATGGCATGATTACTTATCTGCTTGAAGACAAGCACGGCCAGATAGCAGACACATATTCCGTTTCAGCAGGCCTTGATTACCCTGCTGTCGGCCCGCAGCACTCGCTTCTCATGGAAGAGGGCCGCGTCAAGTATGTTTCGGTCGAAGACAAGGAAGCGCTTGGGGCATTCCATCTCCTCTCAAAAACAGAGGGCATCATTCCCGCGCTTGAGAGCGCGCACGCAGTCGCATACGCGCTTCTGCTGGCAAAAAAGCTCGACAGGAAAAAAATAATTGTCGTAAATCTTTCGGGCAGGGGGGACAAGGACATAGACCACGTAAGAAAAATAGAGGGAGAAAGATGAAAAAAATAAAAGTGCGCGCGCAAACGGCATCCCGCCTCTCCAAAGCGCGCAAAGCAACGCGCATAGCCCGCGCATTTGCTTCCAAAGGCTGCGATGCAAGCTCTCACTCCTCTCTAGCCCGCGCATTTTCTTCTGCAAATGGTGCCATTTTCATGCCATATGTCTGTTGCGGCGACCCGAATGAAAAATTCACCATGCATCTTGTCTCCGCGCTCGTGACAAGCGGCGCCGGCGCAATCGAGCTTGGCATACCATTCTCCGACCCTATTGCAGACGGGAAAACAATCGCGGCAGCATCAGGGCGCGCCCTCTCTGGCGGCATGACGCCCAAAAAGGCAATAGCCATTATAGCAAAAATAAGAAAAAGCGGCATCGAAGTGCCGATAATAGTGATGACATACTACAACGTCGTTTATGCGGCAGGCACTTCTCATTTTCTCTCGGCAATAAAAGCCGCGGGCGCAGATGGTCTCATCATACCAGACGCGCCCATCGAGGAGAGCGGCAGCCTCCGCAAATTGTGCAAGTTCACTGGCATAGATTTCATCCAGCTAATCACGCCCAACTGCAGCGATTCCCGCCTGAAAAAGATAGCGTCCGTGGCAAGCGGCTTTCTCTATGCGGTTTCGGTGCTAGGCACAACGGGAGCAAGAAAAAACGTGAGCGCTGATGCCATTTCCCTTGTGAAGCGCGCGAAGGGAATAAGCCGCCTTCCGGTGGCCGTGGGCTTCGGCATCTCCAAGCCCGCGCACGCATGTGCATTCGCAAATGCCGGCGCAGACGGGATAATAGTCGGCAGCGAAATCGTGAACATCTACTCAAAATACGTGAAAGGAAGAAAAATAGATGAAAAACGCGCGCTTTCCGCAGTCTCAAGGTTCGCAAGAAAGATGGCAAATGCCTGCACGGGAAAAAATTAGCGCAAGGCAGCAGAAGGCTTCAAGTGCAGGCATCAACCCTTATGCAGACTTTTCTGACGCCTTTCTAATGCCAATATTATACGCACTCACATCCAGCTTCCCGTCCCTCTCCAATTTCCCATTCACATACTCCAGCAGCATCTTCTTCACGCGCGCATACTCCTCTTTCGAAACCTGCGTGTTGCAAACCGCATACCGCAATCCCTTCGCATTGAAGCAGAATATCCCGTCCTCCACATTTTCGCAATTATGGCTGAAATAGCAGTTCCGGCACTTATACAGGCTGTCGCTCTCAAAAGAGTTTGAAGCATACATCGAATTATCGCAGCCTATGCAGAACTGGGAAAACATTATCCTGCCCCATCCGCCAAAAATGTGCTCCGACTCGGTGACAACGGTCGAATACGCGGAATGCTTCGAAATAAGCGACCACCACACGCGATAAACATCGGTTGAATTGAACGCCTCCACAGTATCCTGCGTGTTCTGGTTCTGCCCCTCGCGGAATTCCATTGAAAAATACGCATGCTTTGCAGCGCGTTTGGCAATTTCATCCAAGGAAGGAAGCTCATTCTCCCCCAATTCCATCTTGCTTGATGCGGATTTCATAGCCTCATCAAACGTCACCAGCTCCCCCCTGCCTATCTGCCTCCCTAATGGCGAATCCACAGTGTAGGTCGGCAAGGCGCCTGCCCCCTTGATTTTTTTCCTTCCAATCGCCCGGCTCATAAGCCAAGGCGCCACCATCCCGCTCTTGTGCTCCTTCCCCAATACAATCCTGCAGGTTGATGCAAAAGCCGCCTCCACTTCCTTTGGCACGCTGCCAGGTCCCACTTCGATCTTTTTTCCACTCTCTTTTCCCCCAGCCATCTGCGCGATGTCCCCCATCGCAAACAGCCGCTTGTCTTTCTTCAGCTTTTCAGCCATCTCCCCAACAAGCTTCTCCTTGAGAGGCATGTATCTCTCGCGGGCAAGCTGCAGGTTCCCAATCATGTGGTTTTTCCCCCTCAAATTGAAGGAGAACATGCAATCCTGGCAGCTTGAGCAGTTGTACGTGTAATACGAGTCCGATATGCCAGTGGACTGGTAGCACTCAAAGCAGCGCGCCGCGCCGGCAAACGTGACCTCGGCGCAGCGTATGTCATGGTTGCACTTCCAAAAGACATTGACGCCGTATATGCTCTCCGACACCCTGCCAATCGAGCAATAGGCAACATACTTCGAATTGAAAATGTCATGCGAGTGGCGCACCTCAATGCAGTCCGAAATGTTGTCCCCCTCCGAAACATTCATGTTTTTCCCAAACAGCTTGTTTCCGCAGTAGACTGCACGCTCTGATGCGGCGTCAAAAAGCGAATCAATGTCCTTTATCTCATTTATGGAGAGGGGCGCGAATTTGATTTTTGCCACTTCCTCCTGCGATGCGAAGACTGCATCGTCCAGGTAATGGTCGCTTGACATCATGACCTGCTTTCCGGATGCCGCGGATTTCACTATCTTGTAAGGGAACAGCGTCTCTTCGAGATAGGGCGCGAATTCCTCAAGCTCGCCCACTTCCGTGCCGAACAGGAGCTTGCACGTCTTTTTGAAATCCTCGTTGATTTTTTGGTTTGGCATTATCATATTTCACACCTCCTGTTTAGTTTCAAATTGTTCCCTCGGTCTTCACCATGCCTTCAAGTTCTTTGAGAACTGAACCCGCTATCAATAATTTAACTACTGGTTTATCCAGAAGTTCGCTTGCAGCGGTTTTCTTTTCCGATTCTGGAAGTTTCTTTACAACCCTAAGCGTTCTTTCCGCCCTAACCCCCGCGCGTTCGTGTTGTTCATAAACGGCTAAGGTATTTCCATCCCTCAAGGCAATGTAGTCTTTGTTGTTCGGATCAGTAAATCTCAATATATTAAATCCAAATATACCGATTCCTCCCTCCAAAATACTTGTAAATTTATGTCCCGGGACACCCGTTTTGATTCCGAACGGTTCAAGCAATTTGCTTATGCCATTCCTTATTACAAATTCTCGGCTGGTGGCTTCAATTTCTACTGGCTTAATTATCTCGCCCGCCACATTTTCTTTGATTTTGGCAATAGTGGTGGCTACAACATAAGGGTCCCAGTTATCAACACGACTTAAAGCTGCCCAGTCATTAAAACGCCTTTCGGCTGCTGCCTTTTCTTTTGCTTGTATGCCACGCTCCTTCGTTTGAGCCTTCACCTGCTCTCCAATATCGATGGTGCAGCGCAGCGTTGCAAGTGAATACGGGTCAGAGCCCCTAAATATCTTGGAAAAAAACCCTTGCCTGCCTGATAGCTGTATGCCAGTTGCATTGATAACGATTCCAGAAACATTTCGTTTTACTTGTGCTTCCATTTTCCACACCTCTTGTAAATATCCCACATCCTAAGCATATATATTCTTGTGGTGAGTTAAAACACCACAAAGTGATGAAAAATGGCAGACGAATCTGGCGCTCTCGCCGAAGCAGGGCTTTCTTCCAATGAGGCAAACCTCTACCTCCTGCTTGTCAAGGGCGGCAGGATGAAGGCAAACGAGCTTGCGCTCAAGTCCGGCTTGCAGCGAAGAACAGTATACGACACGCTCGCGCAACTGGAGGTCAAGGGCTTAGTCGGCAAAGCGGACGTGGAGGGCGTGCAGACATTCTCGCCATCGCCCCCGTCATCCCTCCTCTCCCTCCTTGACGAGAAGCGCGACGCAATCGAGAAGATCCTGCCATCGCTCTCTAAGCCATTCGAGGCAGAGGAAAAGACAGGCGTATCTGTCCTCTACGGGGCTGCGGGTTTCAAGACGGTCTTGGAAGACATTCTCCAGCTCCGCGCGGACTACTGCGTCTACCACGGCCAGCTGCAAATCTTTGACTACCTCCCAAAATTTTTTCCTATATTCAACGAGAAGCGCAAGAAGCTTGGCATCCGCGCCCGCTACATCCTCCTCGATGTCCCGCAGGCCCGCGCACGTGCAAAGAGGATTCCATTGGCGGATTTCAAGTTCATTGACTCATCCACCCTATCGGGCGGCATCTGGTGGACCTATGCGGACCGCCTCATCCTTTTCGTGCTGCAGAAGCAGCCGATCACCATCTTCATAAAGAACGCCGACCTTGCAAAAACTTTCCGCCGCACCTTTGACGAGCTGTTCGAATCGAAGACGCAGGTGTATCGCGGGCTGGATGGTATGAAGGCAGTTCTCGAGCGGACACTCGAGCACAAGGAAACGCTATTCATCGGCGGGAGCGGCGCCGCGCCAGTGAACTTGCCGGAATATTTCAAGGAGCGCTACACTCCGGAAGCAATCAGGCGCAGGCACGTCTGGCGCAACATCGCCTATCCAATCATCCTGAAAACGCCTGCCATGAAGCTGCCGTACCATAAAATCAGGCTTTATCCGAAACACTGGCCCTTCAACCCCAACATAATCTGGATTTTCGGCGACTGCGTGGCAAATGTGATGTGGCTTCCAAAGCCCGTTGCCTTTTTGGTAGACGACAAGCAGATTGCCGATTCCTACCGCCGCTATTTCGAGATGCTCTGGAAAATCTCCGAGAAAGCTTAATGTTTTTAAGCCGTGCTCTCGTGGCTCATGCATGGTCGATTTTGTCTTCGAGGTGTCATCAGAGGCAGGGCGCAAAATCGGCGGCATCTACACCGTCATCCAGAGCAAGGCCGCACACCTCCTGAAAAAATACGGCGACGGCTACTGCTTCATAGGCTTCCTTGACGAGAAGTGCGACGAGGAAATAGACTTTCAGAAGCCCCCTGCCGAGCTTGCATCGATTTTCCGCGAGCTTGCAGCAGCAGGCATCGCCGCGAAATACGGCCGCTGGACTGCCGCAGCAGCAGCGCCAATCATCGTAGTCTCAGGAAAGGAGCACGGCGAGCGCCGCGTGGACTATTTCAACGGAACGCAGCACATCGACAGGCAGGTAAATTACTACAAATACCTGCTCTGGAAGAATTTTGGCATCGATTCCCTTGGGGAGAAATCCTGGGACTTTGACGAGAACGTCGCATGGGGCTTTGCCGCAGGCATGCTTCTCCAAAAGCTTCTTTCCCAAAAAAAATACCATGGCAAGAAAACCGTGGTGCAGTTCCACGAGTGGATTTCCGGCGCGGCGCTTCTTTATTGCAAGATGAACCACTTGCCGATTGCAACCGTATTCACCACTCACGCGACAGTGCTCGGCCGCGCGCTCTCATCGGCAGGAAGGGACGTGCTTGCCGAGGCAAAGCGCGAAAAAAGCCAAATCAACTCAAGCGAGGCATACCGCTTCAAGGTGGAGGGCAAGCACCAGCTTGAGGAGCAGGCTGCAAAGAGCGCAAACGTGTTCACAACCGTGAGCGAAACGGTTGGCGACGAGGTGCAATACATCCTAGGCAAGAAGCCTGACATCATCACACTAAACGGGCTTGACTTTTCCGGCATGTCAAAGGAGAACGAGATCCGCAACCTTGCGGAATACTCCCGCGGCGAGCTTATCCAGTTCACCGAGGCTGTGTTCGGCCCGTATTACAGGCAGCGCTATGACAATGCGCTTCTCACTTACATAAGCGGAAGGTATGAATTCCTCAACAAGGGCTTTGATATTTACATAAAGGCGCTTGGCAAGCTCAACAAAAGGCTCTCAAAGAAGATGAAGAAAACGGACAGGCGCATCTTCGCATTCATATTTGCCCCAAGCTCGGTGAAGGGCCCGAAGATTTCCATCATTAAAAATTACCTTCTCACTGACAAAATATACGAAGTGCTCGAGCAGCTTCCGGGCCACAAGGGCAAGAAATACCAAAACCTTCACGATGCAGTAGACCACCTGTCCGGCACCATAAAAAAAGATGTGCAGAACATGATGAGCGGGCTTCAAAAGGAGGGCCCGAGGCCGCACATCAACTGCTTTGACATCGCATACCAAAATGACATAATCATCAATACGTGCGTGCAGGCAGGCCTCACAAACGAGGAATCAAACGCGGTAAAAATCATCTTCTACCCTACATATCTGAAGCCCAACGACGGCCTCATGAACATGAACTATTACGACATCATTTCGGGCATGGATGTAGGGATTTTCCCATCCCGCTACGAGCCCTTCGGATACACGCCCGTGGAAACGGCCCTCAAGCTCACTGTCCCAATCACTTCCGACCTCACAGGCTTTGGCAGGTACATGCTCTCCGCAGTGCCAGACCTCTCAAAGCGGGGCTTGCGCATAATACGCATGTCAAACCGCACAACCGACCAGGCAGCAGAGGAGTTGTCAGAGGAAATCGAGAAGCTCTACTTCATGGATGACAAGAAGCTCGAGGCGCTCAAGTCAGACGCATTCAACCTCATGAGCCTTTGCGACTGGAAGAATCTTGCGAAAAACTACTTTGACGCATACGAACTGGCAGCGAAAAGGGCTTATGAGCGGAAGAAATAAACATAGCTATTTGAATTTGCCTAGCAAACATTGTGGCATGCCAAATGAGACGCCGCTAGCAGGCATCAACAAGGCATGGGAAAGCACGTGCAAAATAATGCTAGGCAGGCCTATTGGCTCCATTGATAAATACGATTCCTACCTGCAAAAATTCGTTACGCCTGCCTCATCTGCAGTTTCCTATCTTAGCAAAAATCCCATCACAATAAGCGGCGATTATGCAAAGGGAGCAAAATTTATCGCAGGCGATGAGGCGCAGGCATACTTTGGGAGCACCGCAAACCAGAAACTCGATATTAATTCGATAAAGGATTTCGATTCCATAATTGATGCTGTCCGGGAGCGCATCTGCTACTCCGGAAGCGATGTTCTTGGCAATTCCTCCAACGTCCACTCCTCCAACCGGGTGGTTGATTCGAATTACATCTACAAGGCGCACGACGTTTTCTACAGCAAGTACATCTCCCACACCTACCTCTCAAAATACAGCGAATACATTTTCGGATGCGAGTCAGTTGGCAAAAACACGCACTTTGCGATAAAGGCGTTCGAGACTTACGAGGATTCGCGCCTGTTCGAGTGCGTGCGCGTCTACATGTCATCAGACTGCCTTTTCTCTGCCAATCTGGAAAACTGCACCAACTGCCTCTTCTCCTTCAACCTGCGCTCAAAGCGCAACTGCATCGGCAATCTCGAGCTTGCACCAAGCAAATTCACACAACTGAAGGCAAAGCTGCAGGAGGATATTTCCTCAACACTTGAGGCAAAAAGAACCATCCCATCCATTGTTGAAATAATCGGCGATTGAATGTTAGAAATAGAGGAAGCATTCCAAAAGACGTGCGCGTTGGTATTGGGCGAGCGGCTGCCCGGCAAAATAGACGATTATGAAAAATGGCTGACCGTACATGTGAAGGGCAAGGTGCGCAAAGTCAAATCCGCAATCAGCTCCAATTCCGTTTACATGCCCTCCGTAGGCTTTTACGAGCGCATGATGCCAAACGTCGTGGCGCTTGAAGAGTCTCTTGCGCTTGGCAAAAAGGCGCTCAGCGAAGCCGATGTCGGCAAGCTTTCGCTTTCAAACGCCAAAAAACTCCTTTCCGGCATAAAGGCAACGACGCCTGAAATAATTTATGGCACAAACGTTGGCTCTGAGGAATGCTCGTGCTACGGACCGACGCAATTCTGCTACCGGAGCACATTCTGCTGGTTTTCCAAGTTCATAGGCTACTCGTTCTGGCCGCGCGACTCCGAGCACCTGTTTGGCTGCTCGAATGTCGCAGGCTTCTCAAGCTTCTCAATCCGCTGCTACAGCTCAACAAAGCTCACCCGATGCTTTGAGGTGAACGACTCGAACAACTGCTCCAGCAGCTATTTTTGCCACAACTGCGAGAACGTGCATGACTCGATGTTCTGCTTCAACGCAAAAAACTTGCATTATGCAATCGGCAACGTCGAAATCGGGCGGGAGGCTTACTTGCGCTTAAAGAAAATGCTGCTGGAGCGCATCCATTCGGACCTATCAAAAAAGAAGCTGTTTGCACCAGACATCTACAACATCGCATCGAAATAGCAAATTTCTCCCCGGCTACCCATTCCTTTTAATTCGTTTTCCATGCCTATATAGGTGTGGGTTCAAGGTGAATGCCACAGAAAAGAAAGCGGTTCTCGTTCTGTCTGACGGCTCTGTCTATTATGGCTATGGCTTCGGCTCTCTCACCACAAGAGAAGGCGAGCTTGTTTTCAATACTTCCATGACGGGCTACCAGGAATCCCTCACAGACCCAAGCTACGCGGGCCAAATCCTTGTCGAAACCTATCCCCTCATTGGCAATTACGGCATCAATGACTTGGCATTCGAATCCCCGAAAGTGCATGTGGAAGGCTTTGCAATTCGCAATCTCTGTGACGCCCCTCACCATTACCAATCCACCAAATCCCTTGACAAATTTCTGGAAGATGCAGGCGTTCCCGGCATCTGGGGCCTGGATACGCGAAGCATTGTGCGAAAGCTCCGCAATTCCGGCGTCATGCCTGCCTGCATCACAACATATGCCGCAAACGAAAATCCCGACATCGCAGCGCTTCTCACAGCCGCAAAGAAGCTTGACTACTCAAAAATAGATTTTGTCGAGAAAGTGACGCTTGGCAAGGCGCAAACGCATGGAAAAGGCAACAAAAAAGTCGTGTTGCTTGACTGCGGTGCAAAAGGCGGCATTGTGCACGAGCTAAATGCGCGCGGCGTGCAGGTAATTGCAATGCCCGCATTCTCAAAGGCAGACGAAATCCTCTCATTTTCCCCAGACGGCATCTGCGTATCAAACGGCCCAGGCGACCCTGCGCGCCTTGAGAGCATAAGCAACGAGCTAAAGCGCCTCTTCCACCTGCCCATGTTTGGCATTTGCCTGGGCAACCAGCTTCTCGGGCAGGCTGCAGGTGCAAAGACATACAAGCTAAAGTTCGGGCACCGGGGCGCAAACCACCCTGTCCTTGACAAAAAAGCAAACAAGGTAGTCATCACGACTCAAAACCACGGCTATTCCGTAACTGAAAAGGGATTGGGCGACTTCGAAGTCACGCACATAAACTGCAATGACAATTCCATAGAGGGCATAGCGCACAAGGAGCTTCCCATTTTCGCAGTGCAGTATCACCCGGAGGCAAATCCCGGGCCCTGCGATTCAAAATATCTCTTCGACAAGTTTGTGAAAAGCCTGTAAAAATGAGGTGAGAATATGAACTTCCTGTCAATAGCAGACCTTGACAAAAAGCAGCTAGACTCCATGCTTGCCCTTGCCGGCGAGATGAAGGCAAACCGCGCAAAATATTCCGAGGCTCTATCAAACAAGACCCTTGCCATGGTGTTTGAGAAATCCTCCACGCGCACGCGCGTCTCTTTCGAAGCTGCGATGTACCAGCTTGGCGGCCACACAATAAACCTTGAAGCCGCAACCAGCCAGCTTTCCCGCGGGGAGAGCATCGCAGACACTGCCGCAGTGCTCGGGCGCTACGTGGATGCAGTAATGGCGCGCGTGCACAGCCACGATGAAATAATCGCGCTTGCAAAGCATGCAAAAGTCCCGGTAATAAACGGCATGAGCAGGCTTGAGCATCCCTGCCAGGCGCTTGGCGATCTTCTTACCCTAAAAGAGAACGGCAAACTCAAGAAAGGAGCAAAGCTCTCCTACTTTGGAGACCCTGGCATACACGTTGCAAACTCGCTCCTTGCAGCATGCGCAAAATCCGGCATAAACGTCACTTTTGCCTCACCTGCAAAATACCCCTCAAATGCACAATATGCAAAAGATGCAAAGAAAAGCATCACTGTAACGCACGAGCCAGATGCGCTTGTGGCGGCAAAAGGCGCAGACATCATTTACACAACATCTTGGGTGGACATCGGCAGCGAGGCAGAATCTGCCGAGCGCATAAAGGATTTCATGCCATACCAAGTGAATGCAAAAATTCTCTCCGTGGCAGCAAAGGATGCAATAGTGATGCATCCCCTCCCTGCGCGCCGCGGGCTTGAAATCACCTCCGATGTGCTTGACGGCAAGGCATCAGCAGTGATTGACCAGGCGGAAAATCGGCTGCATGTGCAAAAGGCAATCCTCCTGACACTGCTCAAATGAGACTATTCCATGGAAAAATTAAGCAAGGTTCTAGTAATTGGAAGCGGGCCGATAGTGATAGGCCAGAGCGCTGAGTTTGACTACTCTGGCTCACAGGCATGCGCCTCCTTGCGTGAGGAAGGCCTCAAGGTTGTGCTCATCAATTCCAATCCCGCGACAATACAGACTGACAAGGAAGTCGCGGACATCGTGTACATCGAGCCATTGCGCGTGGAATTTGTGGAAAAAATAATCGAGCGCGAGAGGCCGCAGGGCATCATTGCCACAATGGGCGGCCAGACGGGCCTGAACCTTGCAATGGAGCTGCATCAGAAGGGCATCCTAGAAAAATACGGCGTGCGCCTGCTTGGCACCAGCATAAACACGATAGAACTGGCAGAGGACCGGGGCAAATTCTCAGATCTTTTGCGCAGCATAAACGAACCCCAGCTTGCCTCTGTCGCTGCAAAAACCATTGAAGATGCATACGCCTTCTCAACGCAGCATGGCTTCCCCCTTGTGCTCCGCCCCGCATACACCCTTGGCGGCACAGGAGGCGGCATTGCGCGCAACCAAGCGGAGTTTGACGACCTTCTCAATCTGGGCTTCACCCTCTCCCCCACGCACCAGATACTTGTGGAGCAGGCGGTAATCGGCTGGGCCGAGTTCGAGTATGAAGTGATGCGCGACTCCCAAGACAACTGCATCACGATTTGCAACATGGAGAACATTGACCCGATGGGCGTGCACACTGGCGAGAGCATTGTTGTGGCTCCCTCACAGACCCTATCTGATGACGAGCACCAGATGCTCCGCTCCGCAGCATTGCACATCATACGCGCCCTTGACATACAAGGCGGCTGCAACATCCAGTTTGCGCTGAATCAGCAGACTGGCAAGTATGTAGTAGTTGAAGTGAATCCCCGGCTCTCCCGCTCCTCAGCCCTTGCCTCAAAGGCAACAGGCTACCCAATTGCGCGCGTTGCTGCAAAAATTGCAATAGGGAAGAGCCTCTGGCAAATACAAAATGCAGTCACAAAGGCAACTCCTGCATGCTTCGAGCCCGCACTAGACTACGCGGTTGTGAAAATACCACGCTGGCCCTTTGACAAGATGCCGGAAGCCAACCGCGTCATTGGCACTCAGATGAAGAGCACTGGTGAAGTGATGGCAATCGGCCGCACGTTTGAGGAGTCATTGCAAAAGGCAATGCGGAGCTTGGAGCAAAAGCCCGCAAAGCCCGACCTCTCCAAAATGGATTACTACCTCTCCACGCCCACAGACACGCGCCTCTTTTACATTTTCGAGGCTCTCCGCACCGGCTACGCCCCCCAAAAGATAGTGGAACTCACACAAATCCACCCCTGGTTCATTGACAGGATGGCAGACATTGTGCGCATGGAAAAGCGCCTCTCTGGAGAAATACTTTCCTCTCCCCTCTTGCGCGATGCAAAGCGCATGGGCTTTTCAGATGCGCAAATCGCCTCGCTCACTGACAAGGACGCATCCTACATACGCGCCATGCGCAAGGAAAATAACATCATTCCAGTATACAAGATGGTTGACACCTGCGCCGCGGAATTCGATGCAAAAACTCCCTACTATTACTCCACTTACGAGGTAGAAAATGACTCAATTCCCACCAAGCGCCGCAAAGTGATTGTAATAGGGAGCGGTCCCATCCGCATCGGGCAGGGCATCGAATTTGACTACTGCTGCTGCCACGCCTCATTCGCGCTCCGCAAGATGGGCATTGAGAGCATCATGATAAACAACAATCCGGAAACAATGAGCACTGACTTTGACGCATCAGACCGCCTCTATTTCGACCCGCTCACATACGAGGATGTCCTCAATCTCATAGAGCATGAGCAGCCTGAAGGCGTAATCGTGCAATTCGGCGGGCAAACCTCCATAAACTTGGCAGAGAAGCTCCATGCGGCAGGCGTTCGCATACTCGGCACTCAATTTGACGGCATTGACATTGCGGAAGACCGCGAGCGCTTCAAAAAGCTCCTTGAGAAGCTTGACATACCCCAGCCCAGAAATGGCACTGCCACAAATGAGAAAGAGGCTCTCGCAGCCGCATCTGCCATCAGTTATCCCATCGTGGTGCGCCCATCTTATGTAATAGCGGGCCGCGCCATGCAAATCATCTACAATTCCGAAGACCTCAAGAAATATCTCACAGAGGCAGTGGAGGTAAGCGAGCAGCGCCCTGTCCTCATAGACAAGTATATTGAGAAGGCAATAGAATGCGAAATAGACGGCATCTGCGATGGCAAGGAGCTTTTCATTGGAGGCATAATGGAGCACATAGAACGTGCCGGCGTGCATTCAGGTGATGCAAGCTGCGTCACGCCGCCAGTAAAGCTCTTGCCCGAAACGCAGACGCAGCTCATTGATTATTCGCAAAAAATCGCGCTTGCCCTCGCCACAATCGGGGCAATCAACATCCAGTATATAGTGAAAGACGGCCAAATTCTTGTGCTTGAGGCAAACCCGCGAGGCTCGCGCACCATGCCCTACCTTTCAAAAGCCATCAACCGCCCGCTCATAAACATCGCAACGCAGGTAATAATGGGCAAAATGCTCTCTGAGCTTGGGCTCTCCTCCAAGATGCTTCCCCAAAAAGCATATGCGGTAAAGAGCGTTGTCTTCCCCTTCCTCAAACTGCGCGGCGTTGACTTCGTGCTCGGCCCTGAGATGAAGAGCACTGGGGAGAGCATGGGCGTAGACAAGCAGTTCTCGCTTGCGTATTACAAATCCCTGCTTGGCGCAAACCTCAAGATTCCCCTTTCTGGTGCAGTTGCAATCAGCCTCAATAAGGAAGACCAGGAACATGCAACTGAGCTTGGCTCCAAATTCCTCTCATTAGGATTTGAGGTATACGCAACAGACGGCACTGCAAAGCACATCAAGGGAGCCAAAGTGCTCAAGAAAATTGCCGAAGGCGAGCCAAACGTTCCTTCTCTCCTTACTAAAAAGTTAATTGGGCTTGTCATAAACACGCCCACTAAGGGCAAGCAATCCGGCACAGATGGCTTCAAAATCCGCCGCGCAGCAATAGAGGCAAACATTCCCTGCATTACAAATATCGAAGCCGCGCTTGCGCTTGCGGATGCTATTGGCGCCGCGAAAGTGAATCACCTTGCAATAATGCCAGTTGACGAATATGGAAAGTGAGGAAAAGACGCAGAAGCTCTCCTATTTTCTGCTAGGTTTTCTCATCTGTTGCATCCTTTTTGGCAGCCTCTATTTCCTTTTCTTCCAGCCCTCTTCAATTTGCACCAATTACCTAACGCCTCTTTTCTCCCCGAATTCCGAATCCGAAATAATCTCGCTTATTCGCGGTGCAGAAAAATCAATTGACATTGAAATGTACGTCTTTTCCAATTCCCGGCTTCGCGATGAGCTATCTTACGCTGCCGAGCGCGGCATTTCCGTGCGTGTCATCCTGGAAAGCCGCCTTGACGGCGGCCAGAACGAGAAAATGACTGATTTCCTGCTCTCCCATGGCGTTTTCGTTCGCTGGGCATCCCTTTCCTACAAGCTCACTCACAGCAAGTTCATGATAATAGATGGCAAGAAAGTGCTTGTTGGCTCAATCAATTTCTCCGACTCCGCCACAACAAAGAATCGTGAGGCTGCGGTGATATTTGAAGGGCCGAAGGTTGCGGAGTTCGTTTCTGTTTTTGAAGACGATTGGGAAGAGGGTAATGAGGCAACCGCTTCCTAGCCAATAATGTTTTCTTTTTAAGCTACACAAAAGACCAATCTTTATAAGCAAGGTAAGCGAAAAATTTCCTATCTCAAAGCGACGGGGGTGACTACTTCTGTGGAAGTTGGTCGCTTGAGGGGAGGGAAAAACATGAAAGGTATATCACCTGCGGAAGCAGTGAAGTGGGTAGTGGCAATAATACTGATTGTATTCTTGCTTTTTGTTGTACTGCCTGCAATGATGAGCGCAATGCCAAAATAGGCGAGCGAATACAAGTGCCTTAACCTGGCACTTGTTTTTCTTTTTTCAGATTTCTTACCCAGACTATGCCGCAGACATAACCTGCCAAAAAGCCAGTATAATGTGCTATTTCAGTAACAAATCTATCGCCACACAACTGGGCATTACTGGTTTTCTGGACGCATCCAGAAAGATTAAGATGATTCCTGCGCGCTAAATCCGTGCGCGAAGCGCACGTTCCCGCCTTCAGGCGGGGGATACAGCGCGCACATTCTTCTTTTTCATCTAAAAA
>JAGVIA010000018.1 GCA_020056305.1 archaeon
GTAGAAAAGAGATTGCTTTTCATGGGCTAAAAAAGCCCATCTTCTTTTCCTTTTTCTTCTTCCCCCGACCCCCTTCTTTTTAAATTTCCTTCTGCCTTCCACACTAAGTGATGTCATGCCGGCAAAAAGCAGGGCAAAAAGAAAGCCGCAGCACGATTACCGGCCTTTTGCAGAGAAATACTCCCTCCCCGAAGACCTCCACGCCCAGCTGCACAACGTAAGCTGGGAATCCATTGTGGAGATGGCTGGCGACTTCACTGTCGTTTCCGCAGAATCCGCAGAGCAGAACCGCAAGCTCAAAAAGGAAATCGAGGTCCTCCGCGCCATCCTATTGGACAGGATAAAGCGCGCTTCGCGCAAGAATTCATTTGACTCCCGGCTGCTTTGCGACGTGGTCCGCCTCCTTGAGCGCTGCGAGGCAATGACTGGGCGAAACGAGCTTGACACGAACGAATTTAGGATGTTCCTCTTTCTCATAATAGAAAAGCTCAAGAGAGAGAAGCTTGGCGTCTATGATGTGAAAAAGCAATCTATCCGCGCACCGCCGCCTGTTGTGGATTTCGCGCAGCTAAAATACAAAAGCGAGGAGTGAGCAATGGAATATTTCCCAAACGGATTTGCAGTGAAAGGCGAGCGGCTCTACTTTGGCAAAAAGGAGGCAAAGTGCGAGGACCGGACATTTGCGCAGCTTGCAGCAGTGGCATCTCCTGAGAATGCAGTGAAGCCTTCCCCACAAGCTGCGTACTCCATGTACCGGGGCATTGACAGCTTCGGAACCATCCGCTATGACATCACCATATTGCGTGGCATTCCATTTGGCAATGAGTTGCTCAAGACTTACGGGCACTACCATCCGCAGCACCCATCCGGCCATGATTTTTGCGAAATATATGAAGTCATCTCCGGCACTGCGCATTATCTTTTGCAGCGCGAAAATGAGGCAGGCGAGCTTGAGGATGTGGTGCTTGCAGCAGCAACTGCGGGCGAGAAGTTTCTCATCCCCCCCGATTACGGGCACCTCACCATAAATGCGGGAAAAAAGCCGCTTGTGATGGCAAACCTGGTGTTCTCAGGCTTTGCATCCGATTACAGCCTGTTCCGCACGCGCCGCGGCGGAGCATATTACGAGTTTGCAGATGGCAGGCTTGCCAAAAACAAAAATTACTCTGGCGATTTCACGCTCCAGCAAACCAATGCGGCAAAATGGGCAGCGCAGTTTGCCATTTCGAAGAAAATGAAGGGAAAGAGCCTGCTTGAGCTTGCAAGGTCTGACATCTCCATATTCGATTTCCTCATAGACCCAAGCAAGCTGGAATGAAAAGGGCGCAAGCGCATGAAAATCGGCAAGAAACTCGTATGGGCGATCATATTCTTCTTGGCAATACTGCTCCTCTTCGCGTTTGCGCCATGGATGGACGGCAAGAAAATTCACGATGAGGTTCTGCTGGAAAAAGGCAGGCTTGATGGCACGATCGACCGCAATACGGGGGAGCTTATCTGCGACTATCAAGTCGGCTGGGTTCCGTTTGGCAGGGTTGCATTAAGCTGCGAGGGGATGTGGTATGTTACTTTCTGGGGCGCAATACTTGGCTAGATTTTCTTTCCCCTTGCAAAAGTTTTGTTCCCGCCGCCCCTTGCGCCAGCTTGTTTGAGAAGCTCAAGCGCATCCATGCCGGACTGCGAAGATGCCGCTGCAGCCACAAAGCCGTCCTTTGCGGTTATGCAAACCGGCATCTGCTTTGATATCTCAACGGCAAGCTTTTCGGCAAATTTTGGGGAATATGACGGATATTCGCCGCCTACAATTGTTTTTCCAGCCTTCCTTGCCTCGTCTGCCATCTTTTGCGCCAATGCAACAACCACTATCTCCGTCAGCTGCTCATTCTCCTTTGTAGCCGCCTTCCAGTCCTCAAAGAATTTTCGAGCAGTGTTCTTGAGTTGTGTCTCCGGAACCATAAGCGAATCCGCGGCATCGCGAAGCAGCCCCTCGCGCTCCTGCGTGTATTTCACCGCAGCCTCTCCCGCGACAAGTGTGAGCCTCTCAACGCCATCCTGCACGCCCTCGCGCTTTGTTATGCGAATCGGACCGATTTGCCCAGTTGATTTTAGCACAGTATGCGTGCCCCCGCATGCCTGGTGGTCTATTTCCCCCATGGAAATGACGCGGAGCATTGCGCCAGGCACTGCCCCACCCTGGTAAAGCCTAAACCCGTATTTCTGCTCAGCCTCAATGCGCGGCAGCACTTCAAGCACAATCGGCATGTCAGACATGACAAACTCATTTGCAGCAAGCTCTATTCTCGCCACTTCCTCATCAGTAATCCGCCGGTAATGCGTCACATCAATATGCGCCTTTTGCACATCCTTGTAAGCGCCTGCCTGCCAGATGTGGTTCCCAAGCACATGCCTGCACGCGGCATTGACAAGGTGCACTGCGGAGTGGTGGCGCGAGGTCTGCATGCGCCTTCCCCTGTCCACAATGCCTTTGATTTTTGAGCCTATTTTGAATTTTGATGCATCCTTCACTTCATGCAATATGACTCCTGCCTCCTTTTTCACGTAGAGCACAGGCTCGCCATCAAGCGTGCCGCCGTCGCAGTACTGCCCGCCGCCCTCTGGATAGAAGGCGCTCTTGTCAAGGATTATGAATTTGCCCTTTGTGCCAACAACGCTTGCAGCAAACTCATAGGTGTCCTCGTAATACATGCCCTTTGTCTTCTCCATACCTGCCAAATCAAGCTGCTCTGCCTTTTCCTTTCCCGCCTCATCCTCTTTTCTGATAAGCGCATAGAAATCGGATGGGATGTCTATTGCAAATCCATCAGCCTTTGCAATCTTTTCCACAAGCTCAATCGGCACGCCGTCACTCTCGTAGAGCGACTTTAGCTGCTCGGGGGATATCCTCTTCCCATCTGTTTTTGCCTTTGACACAAGCGCAGACACCTTTGCCCTGCCCTTTGCCTTGGTGCTCTCGTATTTGCGCCTCTCCTCCTCAACAACATCAACTGCAGTGCGCACGCCTTCTGTTAGGTATGGGAATATCCCGTGCAAATGCTTTGCATGCCCCTCAATGATGCCTGCATAATCGAGCCGCAGGTCAAACTCCGAGTCAAATCCGAACACGCGCCGCAGTATCATGCGGATGTTGTATCCGCCACCGGAATTGCTCGGAAGCATCCCATCAGTGCAGGTAAACAAGTGCGTGGAGAGATGGTCTGCGCACGCATAGAGCGCGTGCAATGGCTCGATTGTGGAGAAAAGCTCCTCCGCATCCACGCCCACCTTGCCTGCGACAAGCGCCCGCTCGTCAGAGATGTTTTTCACCTCGCTCACGTCCAGCGAGCCTGATACGCGCGCGTATTTTTCAAACAACGCCTTCTCAATGGAAATGCCCGCCTGCTTCTTCATCTTCTCAATGACTGGCCCGAACACTATTTCATATGATGTCGGCGCGCCTGAAGTAATCCATGCGAGCCTTGAGAGCCCAGCTCCCATGTCTATCACTTTTGTGGAAAGCTCGCGCGTGCCCTCGTCAGTTATGGCATATTGCATGAAAACGCAATTGCCAAGCTCAAGCCCGCGGCAGAAATATTCTATGCACGGGCCGAAGTTGCCACCGCCCATCCACACGTCCTCCTTGAAAACGATTTCGGATTTTGGGATGCCAAGCGCGCCCAAATATTTTATGTCGTGCCCGAGCGCCTCATCTTTCCAGTAAAACAATCCCGTCTTTTTGGTGTTGAATGCGTGCTGGCCTATCATGACAAAATTGGTGTAATGCCTGCCAGTCACTCCAACATTTCCGATATCAGAAAAGCGTATGCATGTCTGTGGCACGAGAAGCGGATTTGCAGGAGGCTCGACCTCGCCGTTCACAACATATGGCTGGAAGTCGTTGATTGACGCGACGGTGAAATACAAATCATCCCGCCAGCGCGCGACTGTCGGGTATGGTGCAATGGAGGCGTGCCCATTCTTCACAAAATACTTCTCAATCTCCTTCCAAGTGTCCACATAAGATAGTGATTTTTTCGACGGCGGGCTCCCGATGAACTCATATCCCATGCAGGATGCATCCGCGCAGACCTCCCGCTCATCAATTGACCAGAAATTGCAGCCGCAATTCTTGCAGTGCCTGCGGGAATACCCGTTCTCGGCAAGCACTTTCACGTTGTAGTGCTTTTTCCAGTCTGCGGAAAACTGCGCCCGGAGCTCTGCCTTTGTTATCATGGGGATAGATTGCCATGGAATGTTTTAATTCCTTGTCTGGCATAACTCATCTCATTGGGCCCGTAGTCGAATGGTAAGACGTCAGTCTCACACACTGAAGACTCGGGGTTCGATCGAGGGAAATGAGGCGCATTTTCCTTTCCGAAAATCCTCGCGGGCCCATCAACATCGAGCGACGAATCGCTCGATGTCTGATGCATTTTGCGGATCGCCGCAAAATGCACATTCCCATAGGGGGCACTAGAGATTCACCAGATTCCCCCTGAGGGGTTCACCCCCGCAGGCAACACAATTTTTTCCGCCGCACTAAAGCGCAAGGCTATTTAATGTAGCATTTGACATTTTTCCGATGAAATCCGCTTTTGCATGCCTGCTCATCCTAATGCTCATCTGCTCATCTTTTGCAGAGGAGGAACTGCCCCCGCCTGCGCCAAGCGGCAACAATTTTGTGCTAATCACGCTCCGCGACGCGCAGGGCGCGCCAATAGCCGGTGCAAGCGTCTCATTCACTTTCTCAAATGAAAAAAGCGGCGAGCTTGTGCGCACAATGTCGGAAACAAGCAGCCGCGGCATTGCAAAGGTGCTCCTTGACGACGGGGACTATGATGCAATTGCGGAAGTGGACATGCCATCAACGCCTGGCAAGGATTATGCCGCGGCATTTTTGCTGCACGTGGATGGCGATGGCAACGCTTCAGCGGGCATGTATCCTGTTGCAAGCGCAAAAATAACCGTGAAGGACAAGGATGGCAGCCTCATGCCCATTGCACCGGTCTCAATAGAGTGCCTCAGCACTCCAAGCATATTCGGCTCATCATTCCCCCCTGGCACATTCAACTTCACAACAGACGCATCGGGCTATGCAATTGCGCGATACGTTCCAGTGGGCGCATGCTACGCCGTATCGCGCAGGGGCGAGCTTGTTGGCAGCGCGGACCTAATTCTGAAGCAGGGCGAGCTTGCCGACGTTGAGCTTGTGATGGAAAACCAGGTCGCGCAGGACAGTGGCGCCATTATTGCGGCTGCCGGCATTTTTGCAATAATGGTCGCATTTTTTGCATTCGTGCGCCTAATGCAGCAGAATCGGGAAGAGAAGGAAAAAGCGGCAGCTGGCAAAATTTACTCTGCGCAAGGAGCCGGAAAAGAGCATGCGATGCACGGGGAAAAAACATTCGCGGATATGGGCGCTGCGGCGTATCCCCCTGCCGGAAAGCTTCCTGCGCCTACAGCGGCTCCGGCAATTTCCCATGCCGTGCATTCCAGCAAAAAATCACGTGCGCATAAAAAAACCAAAGCAAAGAAAGCAGCGCCAATGCACGAGGAAAAAAACGAGAAGCTTGAGGGAATACTAAAGACCCTTTCCGAGCGGGAGCGAAAAATAGTTGAGCTCCTCCAAAAGAACAACGGCAGGCTCAAGCAGTCCCGCATCTATGTCACGCTCCTTATACCAAAGGCATCTCTTTCGCGCACCCTGCAGGCGCTTGAGCGCAAGAATATCGTGAAGCTCACGCCGTTTGGCAAGTCAAAGGTCGTCGAGCTTGAGGGCTGGCTGCAAAAATAATCCATCTCCGTTCCAGAAACAAGCCAAATGGAACGATATTTTGGCAAAATAAGCCTTCTCCTGCCTCCTTTTTCGCATGCAATGAAAACCGTTCCGCAGAAACTATTTAAATACAGCCAAAACGTTCTTGCACACTTGAGTGCGCACATGCTGCGCACACAAAAAAGGAGATGGTGAAAATGGAAATGAAGTTTGCAAATGTTTTCGGCGTGCTATTTGTTCTGGCGCTGCTCTTTGGCAGCGCCTTTGCAGCCGCATCAAAAGATGTCGCAATCGGCGTCGACTTGTCAAAGGCGCCCATAATCAAGTTCATAACAACTACACAATCCTACCGGCAGCCTGGGAATGATGTGACCACTATTGGAAAAGTGCTCGTGGTTGACAGCAATGGCAAATCCGTAAGTGACGCTTCTGTCACGCTCAAGGTACAATTTCCTGACGGCACCACTGCGGCCGGCGCATACACGGGCTATAGCAACGGATATTATCAGTTCGACCTCTCCATGCCATCACAGTACAAAGGCAAGGACGTTTCAGTGACTGCATCGGCATCTGCAAGCCGCGGCGGCTCCTCGACTTCCATTAACACAATAGTGACAATGTTTGGCAGCACTGGAGTGGAATACGCAACTCCCTCCCCGCAGCCGACAAAGCCGGCGATAACTCCTATTGCGCCGACCAAGCCTGGCATCGTGCAGCCATTAACACCTGAGAAAATCTCAATCTCTTACGTCTGGAGCTCAAAAACATCAGAATCAAACATGCTCTATGCGAAGATAGTGGACCAGAACTACGGGCTGGTGAAGGATGCAACAGTAATAGCGTCAGTATCCGGCGCGCTTTCCATGAACCAGCCAATGCGCTATGACTCATCCTACCAACACTACATTGGCAAGTTCCCGCTCCTTGACGGTGCCGACTCAAACGTGAAGGTGAACATAAAGGCGGAGAAGGGCAGCCTGAGCACAACGTACGCAAACGACGTTTACTTCTACGGCCGTGGGATTGTGCAGCCGCAGGGAAAGCTCACGGTTGCTGACATTTTCTCCGACAAGAGTTATGTATATGCGAAAGTGATTGATGCCAACGGCAATCCCGCCGGCAAGGCGTCAGTGAAAGTGTCCGCGGTCTACCTTGGCAAGACAATGTTTGCCGCATACATGGACTACGACTCATCGTCCGGCCACTTCCGCTACCCGACAAGCGGCATTGTGCAATCCGACACCAAGGCAACTGCTACTGTCAGCGCAGAGAGCAACGGCCAGATGGCATCGCTTTCAAAGACAGTTGTGATATACGGCTCTGGCACGATAGTGCTTCCTGCAAACCCGTACATCTCATCCCTCTGGGCAGATAGGCAATACGTGTACGCAAAAATCCTTGATGCGGACGGCACGCCGGCAACGCCTGGCGAGGGCGTTAGCGCAGAGGTGAAGATCGGCTTTATCGCAACCACTGGGCAAAACTCCCCAAGCGGCTTTACGCCGATAAAGGCATACATGTCCTACGATTCAGTTTCGGGCTATTACAAATACCCAGCAACCGGCATTGTTTCCCAGGACACAATTCTCCCCGTGGATGTTAGCCTGTACAAGAACGGCCAGTATCTCACTACCATGGAGCAGAGCCTGCAGTTCTACGCCCAGATAACGCAGCCGTCTGGCAATGTATATGACGGTGCAGCATTCCAGTGGTGCCCCGAGGGCTCCCGCTCTTTTGATAACCTGGAGGCATGCGACGAGTATGGCAACTACCCCTCCTCGCATGTTTACCAGACCGGCTACTACACTGACGATTCGCTGCCGGACATAGGCGCCAATGCGAAAATTTCCTTTGGCGAGCTTGTGACGCGCGCGGAATATTCCAATGTGCAAGTCAGCGCAAACGTGAAGGCAATCGGCACTGGCCGCACTGCAAACTGGCGCACGCCCTGGATAGAGGCACGCTACACTACAATAGAGCAGAACTACAAGGCATACATCGGCCTTGACGGCTATGCATACCTCTCAAAGGCAAAGGGCGACACGTGGATTGGCGATGCGGTGCTAAGGCATGGCAGCAACCGCTACGACCCGTACCAGTCCAACCACATCACACTTGAGCTCCGCGGCAGCCTCGTGCGCGTGTTTGTGAATGGCAACCTCGAAGTCGAGTACACCGACGACTCGCCATTTGGCGCAGGCCACGTGGTCTTCCGCGACTACAATGGCGAGGCGGGCGAATTCTCAAACATCCGCATAGTGGACCTTGGCGGTGTTGTGAACCCATCCACGCAGCTCAAAGTGGCCGGCATCACATCCGACCGCAACTTCGTATATGCAAAAGTTGTTGATTCCGACGGCACGCCAGCGCTTCCTGAAGAGGGCACAAGCGTCTCTCTCCTGATGGAATGGGGCTCTGGAAACTCCGAAGGCAGGTCATCCCCGTACCGCGCCCTTGGCTATGTCGCATACTGGCCAGGCAAGGTCAACCAGCACCTGTCACTCACCGGCAGTTCATGGCAGACAGACCCTGACGGAGTGTCAGGCGGCGACATCTACCCTGTGGAATACTGCCAGAAATATTTCCCCGGCTCGCATGGCGCATACGATATCGGCCACCAGTACATAACCGGCTGGAAAACCCGCGGCAACGCTGACAACTACAATGAGAAAGGCGTGGTCTACCAGTGCATAACAGAGGACGTTGCAAGCTTTGTAACATACCTTGGCAGGCCCATGCAGTGGAGGCATATCTGCGAGCCTGACATGTTCGGCACGCTATCCTGCCCGCCGGGCATAACGCCATCTGATAACATGGTTCCGCCAGCAGGACCAGGCAACTCGCAAGGAGGCAGCGCACTTGTGTCAATGAGCTATGACCCTGCGTCCGGCTATTACCGCTATTCCACATTTGGCATGTTTGCCACTGACACTACTGTCCGCGCAACTGCCAAGGCGTCACGGGCAACCGGAAACCAGGAAGCATCACTCACGCAGACAATCACAATATACGGGAGCAACAGCGTGTATGAAATAAAAATATCAGACATCTGGTCTGACAATTCCAACGGCGGCAGCGTGTATGCAAAAGTGCTTGATTCCGACGGCACAACTGCGCTGCCAGAGGAAGGCACGCAAGTCGTAATGACGCTGCAGCCGCAGTCAACATGCCCTGGCGGCTCAATATGCCCAATGCCCGCATCAAGCAGGATAGCGCTCTCATACGATGCATCAACTGGATATTACAAGGGCTCGACAGTCGGGCTCTACACGCTTGACACGCCAGTATCAGCAACCGCAATTGCGACAAAGGGCAGCCTGTCTGCATCGTTAAGCAAGCGCCTGACGATATACGGCACGCAGCAGCCAACTGCCGAGCTCACAATCGTTGACATCTGGTCTGACAATTCCAACGGCGGCCAGATATACGCGAAAGTGATAAAGCAGGACGGAACTCCTGCAACTCCAACTGAGGGAACTTCAGTTAACATCCGCATCAAGCTAACGAGCGGATATGGGGTCGTGCCCCCAGGATCAGCCCCAATCCTCAACCGTGACATCAAGATGGGCTTCAATTCCGAGTCCGGCTATTACGAGCTTCCTACAAAGGGTTTCTTCAAGATGGACACTGGTGTCGAGGCAACAGTGACAGCATACAAATCGTCTGTTGCAAACCCTGCGACCATGACCAAAATAGTCATTGTGTATGGAAGCGAGCAGCCTCCGCAGCCGCCATCAGGGCACACACTTGAGCTCTACACTGGCTGGAACATGATTTCAGCGCCAGACGACGGCCTCACGCTTGAAGGCATAAAGAATGCGTGCGACGTGCGCAGCAAGCTCTGGTACTATGACGGGGCGCAATACCAGCAGGCGCCAACGACAAAGAGAAACCCGCCCAGCACGCCGCTTGTGGCAGGCCAGGGCTACTGGATAAAGGTGGCAGAGGGCTGCAAAGTGGACTCTGAGGGAAAGCCTTTTGCCGCAACCGAGATAAAATTGCACAAGGGCTGGAACCAGATAGGCGGCTTAAGCTCGGATGCGCAATATGACAAAGAGGCATCCACGTGCACCATCACATCCGGCCCGTGGTACTACAAGCCAGCGCCGGACAAGCGCTACGTGAAGAGCACGCTTGACAACCTTGGGCTCGGGCTTGGACACTGGGTGAAGGCAGCGCAGGAATGCACGCTTGCGTTCGGCGACGGCATGCCGCCTGCGCCGCCGACTGACAATGCGGCGACGGTTACGGCACAAGCAACAATCGAACAGCAGCCAATGCAGCAGCAGCCGGCGCAGCAGCCAATGCAGGTTCAGGCTGAAGCAAGCAGCGGGCCGGCTTTGGAGGCACTGTACCTGCTGAACAAGGAACCGCACCAATGGCGTATAGATTATGCGCTAACCACAAGCGCCGGCTATCCGCGCTCTTTGCCTGTGCGGGAAGTTTACTATTCAAACAGCCAATACCCGCGCCCTCTGCCGGTGCATATTGCCTACTACGAGAAGAAGACGAATGAGGAAAAAAAGACACGCATCGATATGAAGTACGCATCGGGGGAGGAGGTCAGGGAATACGACCTTGCGGCAAAAGGCCTTTTTAGCTGCACAAAAAGCAATGGGGAATGGAGCTGCCGCTCCACAAACGCACCGTTTTCCGTGCAGCTCCCTATCGATGTCATTGGCACGCTTTATCAGGACCGCAACTCGGGAAAGACTGTTACTGATGGCACCATGTATTTGGCAGGAACATCTGCTGAATGCTTCAAGACATCGGATTTAGAAACCCTTTATTGGACCGGTAAGCAACACTCGCAGGATAACCTCCACGATGGCATATTGGGGAGATTCTGCTACTCCCAGCAGTCCGCTCAAATGTACCTTGATATGAAACTAATCGACGGAGGGAACTCAGAGGAAGCCGAAATGACCGCAACCACCTATTCGCTTTCTGTTGCAGATTCGGCTTTTGACCTGCCGGACAGGTAATTTGATTAGAGGGGTCATTCGTTTGATGGAAATCGAGAGCAGGGTTGACAAGGAGCCTGCAGTATTGGGCGAATAAAAAGGAATATATGCTCACAAACCATACAGTTGTGAGAAACCATTTGCGGCGCGCAAGCGCCGCAAATATTTGGGAAAAGCTTCGGCTTTTCCCAAACAAGAATAGCGGCAGAGAAGCCACGGCCACCCCTCTGCCCTATTTCCTATTCATATCCGGTGATATGTTGAAATTCGGATGGATTATGGCAATCTGTTTGGCAGTGATATTGCTGTCAGGTTGCATATGTACGCAAACAGTGCCAAACCCGCCTCCGGTTCCAAACGGGGGGCAGAATGAAACTTATGACGATGACATGCCGCCCCCGCCGCCACCGGATGATTCGGATGTTCCAATCGGAGCAAGCGATGGCGATTCGCCGCCGCCCCCTCCGCCAGAATGAAGAATGAAAAAAGGTGATTCTGAAATGAAAACAAAAATTCTGCCATTGCTTGCATTGCTTTTCCTAGCGTCATTTGCATTCGCAGCGCAGGACAGCACGCAGCCTGCGACAAGCGACAATCCGCCGCCCCCGCCGATATTCTGCTATGACAATTCAGACTGCCCGGCAGGCTATCTCTGCGTGAATGAGACGTGCTTGCAGCAGCTGCCCACTTGCGGAGACGGGGCTTGCAATAATGGCGAAACATGCTCCACATGCGCTGCCGACTGCGGCGCCTGCCCGCCCGGAGGCGGAGGGGGCGGAAGCGGAGGGCATGACCCGCCGCCGATGAGGCCAACTTATCCTCCCTACCCGCCGCCAGTGAACAACCAGACGCCGCCCGCAGGCAATGGAACTCAAAACGACTCGCAGCTTGCCCAGCAGGCGCCGCCCGCAAGCCAGCCATCAACGCAGCAGCCTTCGCAGAATAACGAAGTGCCTGACAAGCAGCTGCAAAAGCAGGACATCATCTCCGATATCGCAAAAGCGCTCAACCTAGACGGCTTTTTCAACACGCTTGCCGCGGCAATAGGAAATATTCCGCCCGCGCTTGTGATTGGAGTGTTCGCGCTCTTTGTCATTGCGGGCGCCGCAGGCGGATACATATTTCTCACGAGGAAAAAAGAGGGGAAGTGAATGGACCTGGAATTTGACAACATATTCCCGATATTGCTCGGGGGCATGGTGCTGCTGTTCGCGTATGGGAGCATCCTGCATTCCCTGCGCGTCATATAGCGCACCCGCGCGCAATACTGCCTCTTCCTCCAATATCCGGCAGCCCTCTGCACATTTTATGGCAAAGTGGGCTGCCAGGGCGTTTTTTGAGGCTAAACTGCCGAAAATACCTGCTTTGCCAGCGTTTTTCGAATGGTTCGCCATTCGAAAAAGTTAATAAACTGTTTCGGCGATAAATCCTTCACTCAGCATCGTCCTTCGGACGATGTCTGAGTTGCCAAGTTTGCAAAACTTGGCAAATTGTCGAGCGGTTCGCCGCTCGACAACTGCATTTTCCTCCCTATTTGCGCTTCGGCGCAAATGGGCGCAGTTTTGCTGTGGCAAAACTCGCGTCGGAAAATGCACATGCTCCCATAGTCTAGCCCGGTCAAGGACGGAGCCCTCTCACGGCCTTTTTCTTTTACAAAAAGAAAAAGCCCGGGGAAAAAGAAAGCGATTGCGCGAAAAATATCCGCGCGAAGCGCAGGTTTTTTCGCCCGGACAGATTGCTAGAGTGAGGCTTTAACACGGGTTCAAAAAATCTGGAACTGCAAGATGCATCTGGATTCTGGAATTCCCGTTGGGAGCGTATTTTCTTTTTCAAATCCCCTTCTTCTTCATTCTCCGCACTGCAAAATAAGCGATTATCGCAACGCCAACAAGCGCAACCATTCCAATCATGAATGCGGCAAACCCTGCGGCAAGCCAGTTTGGCTCCTGCGGCTTTTCCTCCTCCCCAATTCCTGTCATGTTCGTCACATTCGTATTGTTAAGGTCACCAACAGTTGCATTTTCCCCCTCGTGCCCCGTTATGTTCAGCTGCCCCCCAAGAGTCTGGTTCGAGGTGTTCTGTGTCTGTGCAGGGGGCTGCGCAAGCACTGCCGAAATGGACGGGGCACTGAAATCATTGAGCCGGGCTGGCAAAACGTAAAACGGCACAGTATATGTAAGCGTCCGTGTTTGCCCTATTGCAAAATTCACGAATGAAAACACAACTGCTGCGCCATTGCGTCTTGCGTATGCCGGGTCAAAGCCCACCTGCGTTACCTGCGCAAACGATGTTGGAATCGTGTCCGTGAAATTCAGAAGGCTCATGTTGCAGCCTGCAGCGCCATTGTTCCTTATTGTGAAGGAAAGCACCGAGCTTGAGGATGAGCTTGAAATCTGGCGGTCAATGGCAAATGCGCAGCTCCTGCCCCCTATTGCGACGTTCACTGTCTGCATGCGGCTGCCGCTTCCGCTTAGAGTGCTGTTCGTTGCATTGTCGGATGAGTTGTCTGGGGCAATCGCCCCTATCACTGTGAATATGTACGTAAGGCTTGTTGCTGTTGCCCCAAGCGGGTCTGCGCATGCCACGCTCCAGCTGTAATTTCCCGGCGTGAAAAGATATCTTGCATATGCCGTCACCGCAGTGCCACTTGTCACTGCAATGCCGCTCCGATTTGTGCTCCCCCGGATTATCAGGCTGCACGTGCCGTTTTGGTGTATCGAATCAGCAACTGTCCAGGTAAAGCTGACGTTTGTGCCTGCAGCCGGCGCGTTTGCATAAACGGTGTTGTTTGCAGGCGATGAAAGGGCAATGTTCAGGAAATCAATTGCAAAAACCCGCGTCATGCTCGTTGATGCATTTACCCCGTCGCTGCATGTGACAAACCAATTGTGCGCCCCGTAAGAAAGCACGCCGCTTGCATTTGTCGAAAACGCAATGCCGCTGGTCAAGTTCAGGTTCGCGCGGTTTACGACATTATCTATTGTCAGGTTGCAGGTGATGTTTGATGAGGCGTTGCTTGTTGCCGTCCATGAGAGCATCACGCCCAAATCAGTAATGGTTGAATTGTTTGCCGGCGCATTTATCGCAATTGCCAGCGCGCTCGTGTTTGCGGCATTTGAAATAGTGAAAGATGCTGATGCAATTGCGCTGTTGTTGCCGCCATCTGTTGTGTTTGCGGAAAGCGCATATGCGCCAGGCATTAGTGTTAGCGCAAGCAGGCATGAGACATTCTCCTGCGCAACCTGTGTGCAGTTTGCGGTGTTTGGGCCGCTTGAATTGCCATACTGATATGTTGCATTGGCAGCGCCGCTCAATACAATTGTCAAATTGGAAAGCGGAGTTCCTGTCCCGTTTGCAATCACCGCTGCGATTATGCTGGCGTTCGTTGTGCTCATGCCTGATGCCGGGGATAGTATGGAAATAATCGGTGCTGTGGTGTCCGTGACATTGGGCGCCGCAGGCGGCACAACCGTAATGGTGAATGTGCGCGTTTCACTCACGTTGCTGTCGTTTGCATCCGCTGGGCTTGTGCAGTTCACAAACCAGCCATATGTGGAATTGACTGGAAGCGGACCGACCTGGAAGGAGTAATTAGTATAGTTTTGCACCGTGCTTGGCCCCCCGGCAAGCGAGCCGTTTGCGAATGACGCGCTGCAGCTCATTTCGGTGCCGTTGGCTGAAAAGAAAAATGTCAGGTTCAGCGTCGTCTGGTTCGTGACATTCCCATTTTCGGGCGAAACAAGGCTGACGATAGAATCGGAAAAACAAGCGCCGGCAAATGCTAGCAGCAGCAAAACAATTACTCTATTCATGCAAATTTCCCCCAGCCACCATATCCTTCCACGAAGAAGATGTTTAAGATGATTCCTGCGCGCTAAATCCGTGCGCGAAGCGCACGTTCCCGCCTTCAGGCGGGGGATACAGCGCGCACATTCTTCTTTTTCATCTAAAAA
>JAGVIA010000081.1 GCA_020056305.1 archaeon
CTTCCCCTGCTGGCAAGAAATCTTCTTTTGAGAATAAGACTGGGGCGCTTTCATCCAATGCCTGAAGGCATTGGGTTTCCCGCGCCTAGGCAACTAATATCCGTATGGAGCCCATAAAGCTCGGACATAGGAAACTTTAGCAGGATGGAATCGCCCCTTTGTTCATAAGCTACAAAGTCAGCAAAGGCACCCCGCTGTTTAGCATAAGTCACTTGAACAAGACATGGGAAAAGTTCTGTCGGAAAAAGGAATCCGCTGAGCGGAAAACCATCCTGATGTTTTCCTGACAGCGAGATGGCGCTTTCGTTGGCAAAAAAGATTGTGTTGAACCTGGGCTGTTCACCACTCTCCAAGAGCTCTAATGCGCGTTCCGCTAAAAATTCTGTGAAGTTATTTGAGGGATCATGCTCGATTTGTGGAATTGCATCATTGACCTCACGGATAAGTTGAGCACGCTTTAAATTTTCTGCAAACGTCCTGGTTTGTGCAAGTTCCCCTCGCGTTGTGGTCAGCAGCTCATTTGTTTGAACTGCCTTTCGTTCACGTTTATCATTAGGAAGATCCACTAGACCCAGTCTGTAAATAAATGAGTATATGGGATGCCTTAACCTCAGCCCAAACCGCCCAACCCCATCGGCTGTGTTCATGTTCATAGAAAACTCTTTGTAGGCTCTTTCTTTCCTTTGAAATCGTGAATCTGACATCTGCATGTTAATCCCTCCCGCGGTTATATGGGTGGGATTATTTATAAATATATGGGCTAATGCAAAGTCATTTCCCAACTTATGCAAGGACGCCGGGTTTTTTCTTTTTCAGCCGCGGCTTTGCGGCTTTTTTCTTTGCGGGCAATGCGGATGGCGCGGGCGGGATATTTTGCGCTGGCTGCTGTGCGCTTGCTGCGGGCGGGATATGTGATGCTGGCACTGATGGCTTTGGCTGCGCGATTTGAGCGCTTGATGCAAGCCGGAGTGGCGAGGATATTGGCGCTGTTTTTTGTTGCGCGGCTGCGTTTGGCGGCGTTTTTGCTTCTTTTTTCGCTTGCTGTGCGCTTGTTACGGGCAGAATAGGCGATATGGATGATGCCGATTTCTGTTGCGCGCCTGCGACCGGAGCTTTCTGCTGCGGGATTGCGGGTTTTGCTTGCACGGCAGGCGTTTTTTGCGAAGAGGCTGCGGCAGCCGGCGGCTTTGCTTTTTGCACCATTGTTGCATTTGCATCCGATGGCTTTTGAGGCGCAGATGCCGCCGGCTTGTGAGCAGTTGCACCCGTGGCTTTGGCAGTGGCTGGCGCAGGCTTTTGCATTGCGGTTGTTGCGGATTTTGCAGGAGTTGCTGCCCCAGGCTTATGCACAGCAGTTGCCGCAGGCGCTGCGCTGGTCGGCTTTGCCTCTTTCGCACCAGTTGCTGCCGCAGGTTTTGCCTTTGCATCCTTGTTGTACGTGCCCCAGCCCGCCTTTGTCTCGCAGGTCGGAAGCAGGCACATCATGAATGGCTTTCTTTTCGGGCGTATGACCTTTATCTGCGGAGTGCCGCATTTCTCGCACACGCTGCCAAGCGGCTCGATTTTGCCGAATTGCGGCAATGGGTATGTCTGCGTGCATTTCGGGTATGAGGAGCATCCTACGAAAAACTTCCCGAAGCGGGATTTGATGCTGCGAAGCTCGCCTTCCTTGCATGTCGGGCACTTGCCAAGCAGGTTGGCGGCAAAGTCCTTTTTCTTAAGGCCGAACGCAAGCTCTTTTCCAATGTCAGACTCGTGCTCCTTGAATTGCACGATGATTTTCTCAAGAAGCTTCCTGCCATCGTCTATTGCGGTCTGCGGCTTTACCTGCCCGTCTGCAATCAGATCCATCTCTTCTTCTATAACTTTTGTAAGCTCCTCATCTAGAATATCAGGCGCATTCTTGGCAAGCGCCTCATGCACTGCCATGCCAAACGAGGTCACCGTTATGCTCTTGCCATCCAGATAGCCGCGCTTGAAAAGAGTGTCCACGATGCCCGAGCGCGTCGCCTTTGTGCCAAGCCCGAAATCCTCAAGCTCGGAAATAAGTGAGGCAGGCGTATATCTGCGCGGGGGCTGCGTCTTTTTCTCCTCATTCTTGATGTCCCTGAGCTGCACGCTTTCTTTTTCCAAAAATGGCGGGAGAGTTACCTCATCCAGTTTCACATATGGGGAATAGAATGCGAACCAGCCTTGGAACGTGGTGCGGTTGCCCCCAGCCCGGTATGTCTGCGTGCCTGAGAGAAGCTCGACTTTCTGGTTCTCGCGCCTTGCATTCTCCGCAAAGCAGGAGAGGAAGCGCTTCACAATCAAATCATAAAGCTTCTTTTCGCGCTCGCCCACGCTGCCCTGCTGGCCCGTCGGGTGGATTGCCGGATGCGCCGGGTCCTCTTTCTTTCCCTCAAGGGGCTTGAAACGCTTTTTTTCAATAAGCTCGTTTGCGAATTTTCCATATTCTGGCATTTTTGCAAGGCCGGACATTATCTTTGGGAAATTGAGCTTGGCAGGCAGTTTCTGGGATGAAGTGCGGGGGTAGGAAATCATAGTTGCCTCGTAGAGGTGCTGCGCCATCTCAAGGGTCTGCGAGGGCGGAAAGGAGAACACGCGGTATGCTTCCACTTGCAGGGAAGTCAAATCAAACGGAGGGAACGGCTCTTGCGCATACTCTTTCTTTTCTATCTTTGCAACAGTGCTTGCCTCAGAGGACGCGGCAATTGCAGCCAATGCCTCTTCTTTTTTTTCAAAGCGGTCCTTTGCATGGTCAAAGCGCACGTCCTTGCACGTGCCAAACACAACCCAGTAGGGAGTGGATTTGAATGCGGAAATCTGCTTCTCCTTTTTCACGAGAATGTCAAGTGCGGGCCCCTGCACGCGGCCGATGCTCATCACCTGGTATGAGCCGGCTGTGCGAATTGCATGCATGAGCGCGCGGGACAGGTTTATGCCATAATACCAGTCAAGGGTGTGGCGCGCTTCGCCTGCCTGCGCGTTTTTGTAATCAAAATCAGTGCGGTTCTCATATGCTTCTACGAGGTCGTCCTGTGTAAGGGCGGAAAACTTCATGCGCTCGCCCTTTTCCGAGTTGCATGCAAAGCGGATGATATTGTAACCTATGAGGCTGCCCTCAATGTCATAGTCGCAGGCACAGATGTAGGTGTTTGATTCCTTTGCAAGCTTCTCAATAGTCTGCACGTATGCCTCAGTGTAACTTGACTCCTTTTCCACTTCGTAGGACGGCTTCCAGGAGATGTCAAAGACAGGGTATGTGAAGCCTTTCTTAGCCTCTGCGAGGGAATAGACGTGGCCGACTGCAGCCACTACTGCTATCTTTTCATCGTGGCGGGTGAGCAGGTAATATTTGATGCCATTATGGCGCTTCTCCTCAATTTGCCCTTCGGCAAGCGCGGCTGCCATTTTTGCCGCAACATTGGGCTTTTCGCATATGATTAGCTGCATAGGGCGATTTATGCCACGGGCATTTTTAAGATGATTCCTGCGCGCTAAATCCGTGCGCGAAGCGCACGTTCCCGCCTTCAGGCGGGGGATACAGCGCGCACATTCTTCTTTTTCATCTAAAAA
>JAGVIA010000058.1 GCA_020056305.1 archaeon
CGCGCTCATGTCGTTTTGGGCGTTCGTGCTCCTGTCTGCGAGATACGGGAACAAGATAGGCTTGCTTGCAGCAGGCATTTTCGCGCTTTTGCCCTCCACCATCACCAAGATGTTTGCAGGGGTGAGCGAGGTGCAGTCTTACGGCCTTTTTGCCATGCTCTTCCTCTTTGGCGCGTATTTGCTTGCCATCCGGAAAAATGACCTGAAAATAGCCGCCCTTGCGGGATTTGCCTATGGGGTGGTGCTGATTGGCTCGCAGGTTGACATCGTGCCAAACCTCGTCATAGGGGTTTTCGTGCTTGCCGAGGGAATAAGAAAATACTTCGAAAAAGAGAATATGGATGATTTCCTAGCCATAAACGCCGTCATGTTTGCAGGCGCTGCGCTCTCCATCATCGTGCACGCGCTTTACACCCAGTCACTTGGCCTTGGCACCCTGCTCTCCCCATCGCTCCTGTTCATCGGCGGGGGTTTGGCGCTTGGGGCGCTGCTCTACCGCGCAGGGGACATTGTTTCCCGCGCACTGCCGCATCTCCCTGCGGAAAAGCGAGTGAAATATGAGCAGTATTTCGTACTTGGCATTTTCATTGTGCTGGCTGTAGTTTTTTTCCTCACCCCCGTGGGCGAGAAGGCGCACAACTATGCGGAAAGCGCTGTTTCCGCAGCCAGCTATCCGGTCGCGCTCTTTAGGACCATATCAGAGCAGGGGCAGGCTGGAACCTCGTTTGAGGGGACGACGGGATTCATAGGCTTCAATTTCAAGAGCCCGGACTCAGTCGTGTACGGCGTCTTCAACATATTCACCTCGATTTTCAACTTCCTCGTCCATGGCGCAGACATGCTTATCGGCTGGCTCTTTGGGATTGATATTGCCACAAGCGAGAAGGCCAACTCCCTTATGCTTTTCTTTTTCCTGTTTGCCGCAATCTCGCTATCGGTTTCTTACCTTGCGCGCTTTTTGCCAAAAAAGCATGGCGAGGAAGGGCACGCCCGAGATCTTGCCAGCACCTCGCTTTTCTTCCTGCTGCTGATTTTCCCGGTTGCGTACGTGGGCCTAAACAAGCTCAAGTACGAGGTGTTCCTGGGCATTGTCGCGGCAGTTGCTGCATGCGTCGTCTTTGGCGAGGCAGAGAAATTCGTGCACTGGCTGATTGGGAAAGTGAAATACAAAGGAGAGCATGAGGCTGAGCGGAAAAATTACCAGAAGATGCTTGCAGTCGGGATGTGGGGCCTTGTGCTGCTCACGATATTTTTCCAATACAACTCAACTGACCTGCTGCCGGATGTGGGCAGCGAAGAGTTCACTATTGCAAAAGCCCTGTTTACAACGTCCTTCTCCCCGCGCTACCAGGATGACCCGGTGAAGATGGCGCCGCGCATGAAGATGATGTGCGAGGACATACAGAAGGCAGGCCAGTACAGCCCGGAGGTCTGCGGCGCAGGCAACAATGAGTCATATTCGGACTTGGTGGACGCGCAATACAACTCAAACCTCTGCATAATCTCCCAATTCAGCTCCATTGAAGAGCTTAGCCGCCAAAACCAGCTCAAGATAGCCGGGGCGCAGCTCCGGTGCGGCAGGCTGGCAAACTACTGGCTGGACTCGATGGAATGGATATCCAAGAACACCCCAAACGGCAGCCGCGTGATATCCTGGTGGGATTATGGGCATTGGATAAACTACTTTGGCGAGCGCAACGCAGTGCTAAGAAATGAGCATTCATCCTCAAAGATGATTCAGCAGGTCGCTTACGCGTACACGCGCGGAAGCACCGAAGACCTGATAAGGGACATGAAATACTTTGATTCAAAATACGCGCTCTTTGACATGGAGCTTCTGATGTCAGGCGGCGGGCTTGGCGGGAAATTCGGCGCCCTAAACTACTTGGGCTGCGTCTATGCCAACCAGACTGACGTGAGCCACTCCCCAAGCACGTCTCGGTGCGAAAGCGAGAACATGTTCGAGAGCGTCTATGCTCCGCACACAACAGATGGCACGCCATCGTGCACAATCTCTCAAAGCCAGGGCATCGAGGGATTTGTGGTTGGCGGCTCAAGCGCAAAAAAGCTCCCCAACGGCAACTGGGGCATAATCGCAGAGCCCCGGTACTGCGGGACCATGAGGAACATCCCAGGCGTGGGGGACGTGCTCCAGCTTTACTACCTTGACAAGAAGGACGGGGCGGGAGACCTGATCCTAAACCGGGGCATTCCCCGCTATTCCGGCTCTGATGGCAACATCGACGTCTACAGCGTCCTTTATACAAAGGACAAAATATGGGCGGACGCAAACGGCTTGCCAACCGACGGGTGGGATGACAGGCAGGGCTCGTTCTACAACTCGAACCTTTACCGCGCGTTTGTGCTTCGCGAGCTGCCAGGCTTCAGGGAAGTCTACGAGACTTCAGGCGGCGAGGTAAAGATATTCGAGCTAATCGAATAGATTAGCTCGAGCACTCGGCGCAAGCCGAGTCAATCGAATTAGTAGAATAAGTTAGCCAACGGCTGCAGGTGTTGGAACAGAAGGTAGACTCTACCAGCCGTAATACTTTGCGCGTGAGTAGCCAAATGACGCCATTATTCCTGCAAAGCCCTTGTGCCAGAGATGCCGCTTGCCAAAGAGCACTTTTGCGCCTATTCCAAGCTTTGCAAGCGGGTTTATGTGGCTGATGTCATCCGGAAGTATTTCCGCCATCTCGTTTAGCTCAGAATCAGTGAGATTGTAAAGCGCGTCCTTGCCTCCGATTATTTTTTCATATACTGGGAATTCAGCTTGCCAGAGCTTTTCATATTTTGAGAGCTTGCGCGCGGATGTGTCGTTTGCAGCCAGTGCTTCTTTTGCAACATCTGATGCCATCCTGCCAGAAACTAAAGAAAGCTGCGTGCCGCCCTCGAAAAGCGGGCTTGTGAAGCCTGCCGCATCGCCAATGAGCATGAGACCGTCAGAGTATGTCTTTTCAACAGGGCCGGAGCAGGGGATGGAGCCGCCGAATATGCGCACGCGCTTCTTTGCCTCCCACCCAAGCTCTTTTACGAATTGGTCAAGGTATGGCTTTGTCTTTGCAGGCTCCGTGGTGACAAGCCCCACGTTTGCATTGCCCCCTTCCTTTGGTATCATCCAAAGATAGCCGTGCGGCGCAAGGCGCGGCCAGAGGTAGAAGTCCAAATAGCCCTCCTGCGGGACGTCTTCAAGCTCGTATTGCAAGCCGTTTATGAGCGAGAATGGCTTGTTCAAGCCCAAGCGGCGCGAGGAGAGTGCGTTGGGGCCGCTTGCGTCAATCACTATTTTGGAGGAGAATTGACCTTGTTTTGTTTCCAATGTCCAGCTATCATTATTCCTTTTCAAATCCCGCACCATGCAGTCCAATTTCACAGTGGCGCCGGAATCAGCTGCCAATGCGGCAATGAACTGCTCAAACTTGTGCTTGTGGAGGACATAGCCTTTCTCGCGAACAAGCTTGCGGCTGCCGTTTGGGAATACCACTGCAACGCCATCCACCTCGGCTGCAATGGTGTGCGCAGGCAAGTCAAGCCCGACGCGGGTGAGCGCCATGCTTGAGAGGCATTCGCCACAGTGCACAGGCTCGCCAATTGTCTGGTGCTCCTCGAAAAGGGCGGTTTTCAGCCCGAGCTTTGCCGAGTGGTATGCCGCAGATGTGCCTGCAGGCCCGCCCCCTATTACTGCTACGTCAAATTCTTCCATGCAAAACACGTTTGAGAGGGGATGCGCAAGGCAAAAATAAATAGTTTCGCTCGTTATAATGTGCATGCGCGTATCGCGCAAGGCGCCGGTTTTATCGGAAAGTGAAACTGTTTCTGTGAAAGAAAATAAGCGGTTTTCAGCGGACGCAAGCGAAAAATTGGGCGGGCGAGACAGGGGCAGGGCGGCGAATGAACATCCCCGCGCATTTATTCCTGCCACTTATGTTGCAAATGTTGACACGCTTGCCAGAAAGCCAAATCCGCTTTTGGCGCTTGACAGGCTCGATGATAAGCATTATGGCATTGCGGAAAAGGACGGCTTTTCCATATCTTTGACATTTTTCCATGCTCTTGAGCCTCCGCACGGCTTGTATTCGGTTGAGATGCTTTCGCTTCTGCTTGACGGGTTTGAGCAGCTGGATATGGCGCAGAAGGCAAATGTTGCCGGGCGTATGATAGAGGCTGCAGGAGGCATGGCATCGTTTATGCGGCTCATGCAAATGCGCAAGGAGGAGATGGCGCAAAATGCAAAGGGCAGCCAGAAGGGCGCGGCTGATTTTGAGGATTTTGTGCCGATTGCGGATGGGATAATTTAGGGGAATTGAACACAAACGTGCAATACTGGCAACCTTTTTATATAAGGTGTTATAGAGTATTCATTCATGGCGCATATCCTAAGAAATGGCACCCTAAAGATAGTGCCGCAGCCGCCAAGGCACCTCATTACTGCTTTCCGGGATTTGACCGCAATACGAAGGGAGCTTGAAAGCTTCCATGACAGGTTCAGGACTGCGCCTGCGACAAAAGAGGCGATATTGCCGACCCTTGAGCAAGCAGAACAGCTGCGCACAAAGTATGTTGAGACGCTCAAGGAGGCAGGCGCTGCGCTTGAAGGCGAGATGGGAAGCATGTCTGAGGAAGCCCGCGCATATTACCAGCCAGTTCTCATATTCATATGGCGCGCGTCTGACGCACATACTGTAGTGCCATTCCTCAAGTATGCGGACATGTATTATGGCCATTTGGACGAGCCTGCAAATGGCAATTATGTAAGGCCGTTTGGCACTCTTGACAGGCTGCGCGGCTTTGCCGAGGAGCGCATTTCTGATTCGATTGCAACCTGCGAATCCTATGCGTGCCTGCTTTCTTCAAGCTTCGATTCGTTTGCACGGGTATTCGACATAGGCTCGCTTGCATCAGAGGTTTTCCATGCGCAGAGGGGCGTGTCACAGCACAACTGGCCGAGTCCATATCCACATGGCGTAACGATTAGGGGCGGCACGAAGGATTGGGAGCGGCATGAGAAAAAATATGACGCTATGTCACACAGATGGAACAAAATGCACAAAGACGCAACCCTTGAAATTGGGCAGCCTGGCTCGGTTTCTGCGATAAAGCCGCTTTTGCATTTCCTTCTAAGCCAAATCATTAGCAATGCGTTCAAGGCGTCATTTGGCGCGGCAGGCCTGAGGATATCGCACAAGGAAAAGGCAAATGGGTACCTTGATGAAGCATACAAGGAGATTGAGCTTCCGGCAAAGCCTTTCGTGCGCATGAGCATAGACCGAATCTCTGCAGGCGAAATTGGCATTGTAGTGGAAGACAACGGAATTGGCATACCGGCAGAAAAGCTTGAAGCAGTATTTTCACCTGGCGAACATTACGGCACTTTCTTCAACATCCGTGTTTCGAACGGGAATTCTACGAAAATACTTCCATTCATTGCCGACCTGACTGGAATAACCATAGAGGTTTCAAGCGAGCTTGGCAAAGGAACGAAATTTGACCTTACGATTCCGACCAGCATGCGCGGCGAGTAGAGATTTTTCTTCTTTTCGGCTCCCCCCTACCAATAACCGAACGATTTATAACGCGCAAGAAAGCAGAGCAGTAGCATTCAGAAAGAGGTGAGATTGATGGAGAAAACCGAAGGTTTTCGACAGACTTGGCGCGCAAGCGGCAAGCAGATGGAACGAGCTCTTGTGTTTGGCATTGCGATTTTGGCAGTAGCATTCCTGCTTGTGGGATGCATATCTGGACCTGGGGGAGTCGTAACTCCGCCAATCATTTCGCCGCCGACTGAAGCATCAGAGCTAAAATCATTCTCATCCTGGAACGAAATCTACTCCTTCCTGGATTCTGCAAATTCAGGGTCTGGCTATTACGGTGGCAGGGGCATGTTGGAATCGATTGCAATGGCACCAGGCGCATTCCCGACAATGGCTACTGGTGTAAAATCCGCTGATGCAACCCAATCCGCATCAGACTACTCGCAAACAAATGTGCAGGTTGCAGGCGTTGACGAGGCTGACATTGTCAAGAACGACGGGAAATACATCTATGTTGCAACTGGAAATCAGTACGGGTATTATCGCGGGGGAGGCAGCGGCGCTAGCGGCAGTGTTGCCATCCTTGATGCATTCCCTGCAGAGCAGATGAGGAAAATATCGCAGATAGACATAACTGGGAGCGTAAGCAACATTTACATTTACAAGGACAAGCTCGTTGTTTTCGGAAGCGAGTACAAGCAGGAGGAATACCCGCCAATGCCTCCGGACTGCGATGAGTGCTTGAGAATTGTGCCGCCAAATTACGGCTCTAATTACGCATTCATGCGTGTTTATGATGTAACAGACCGCACTTCACCAAAGCTCGAAAAGGAATACGAAATGAAGGGCAATTACCAGGATTCTAGGATGATTGCCGGCAAGGTGTATGCGATTTTCCAGGATTATGCGTATCGTGACTACCCGATTCCAATTATGCGCGTGGACGGGGTTGCGCAGGCGATTGCGCCATCAGAGGTGCGCTTTTTCGACGAGCCTGACTCGGGCTACAATTACAACACGTTTCTTGGAGTTGACCTAAATGACTTGGGCAAGGGGGAGAGCAGGAAAATAATGCTCATGGGAAATTCCCAAAATCTCTATGTTTCGCAGGAGAACATGTATGTGACATATACGAAATACACGTACTACCAGCCGATTTGGCCAGTGTATGACAAGGTGTATGGAAGCTACCTGCCATTTGACGTGCAGCAGAATATTGCTGCAGTTGATGCGCAGGAAATCTCTGATTGGAGAAAGGAGAGGCTGAAGGCAGCCGAAGTGGACAAGTTCCTCTCAGATGACATAAACCCCATTGCAATTGCGGAAAGAACTGTGCTTTCACAGAATTTCAATGACGAGGCGCAAAAGGCAAGGGAGAATATTCTGGAAAATGAGGAAAAGACTGTGGTGCACAAGGTTGCACTTGACGGCGCTTTCACATACCTTGGAAAAGGCGAAGTGCCGGGGCATGTGCTAAACCAGTTCTCAATGGATGAGCACAACGGATACTTTAGGGTTGCAACAACGGTTGGGGAGCTCAACAGGTGGTGGGGCGTGAGGGGAAACCAGAATGATGTGCAGGTTTCCACAAACGGAGTATATGTGCTGGACAAGAGCTTGTCGGAAGTGGGCAGGCTTGAGGGATTGGCGCCAAACGAGAAGATATATTCGGCGCGCTTCATGGGGGACAGGGCATACCTTGTGACTTTCAAGAAAGTCGACCCGCTCTTCGTGCTGGATTTGGCAGAGCCGACAAACCCCAAAGTGCTTGGGAAGCTAAAGATACCCGGCTACTCGGATTACCTGCATCCGTATGATGAGAATCATATCATCGGGCTTGGCAAGGGCGCAATTGCGGCAGAGGAAGGGGATTTTGCATGGTATCAGGGCGTGAAGCTCTCGCTTTTTGATGTGAGCGATGTGGAGCACCCCAAGGAGGTTGCAAAATACGAAATCGGCGACCGGGGCACTGACTCGTACGCTTTGTCGGACCATCGAGCATTCCTGTTCTCAAAGGAGCGCAATCTGCTTGTGATTCCAGTAAAGCTTGCTGAAATTGACGAGAGCAAGTATCCGGGCGGCGTGGAGGCAAACACCTACGGGGACTATGTGTTCCAGGGCGCGTACGTGTTTGACATCTCGCCAGAGGGCGGATTTGTGCTTCGCGGCAGCATTACGCATGCTGATGCGGAGGATTTTGCAAGGAGCGGCGAGTATTACTATGGCAGCGGGAATGATGTCATGCGCAGCCTGTACATGGACAACTACCTCTACACTGTGTCGGGCAAGTACGTGAAGGCGAATGACTTGGGCACGCTGGATGAGGTTTCATCTGTGCAGATTGCCGAGCCGGAAAAGCCGAAGTACGAGAATTACGGATAAGCTGCCTTCTTTTCTTTTTTCTTTCTTCATTTTCCGCTTTTTTTCATTTTTTCCTTTCTTTTGCCCTTTTTCCCCATTTCACTTATGGTAGCTTCTGCCGGAGTTTATCATGCATGCGCGGTAGATTTGCTCGATGAGAAAGAGCCTTGCCATCTCGTGCGTGAATGTCATTTTGGAGAGGGAGAGGAGCTGGGCTTGTGATTTCAGCTTCCCGCTTATTCCTTCCGCGCTGCCGATGATGAAAGTAATGGGCGCCGATTCGCCCTTTGCCTTTACAAATGACGCAAATTCAAGCGAGTCAAGCTGCCTGCCTTGCGCATCAAAAATGAACGTATTTTTGTCCGCGTATTTTTGCATTCTGATTGCTTCCTTTTCCATGCCTTCGTCTTTCAGCTCGATTGTTTCCAATTTGCAATACGGGCGCAGGCGCTTAACGTACTCTGCAATTGCTTCCTGCAAGTAGCGCTCCTTTACCCGCCCGACTGCAATAATGCGAATTTTGAGCATGTTCATTAATCGCAGGGCAAAATAATAAAGCGGCTGCCGAACTTCAAGGCTTGGTCTCAGGGCAGCGCCTAGCTATCTTCACCGTACTTTGTAGCCAAACCGCTTCTCATACTCCTTGTGCGAGGAGAACCATTCGAGGATTACTGCGACTATTTCAACAGTGCTTCCCCTTAGGGTATAAATCAACCGCCAGCCGTTTGGCGAGCCTGTTGCAAATTGCCTCTGAAGCTTCTTCTTAGGGAAAGCTGCTTACGACTTTTGTGAGAATAAAGCCTCAGTCGGAGTCTTCGACCCCTTGC
>JAGVIA010000064.1 GCA_020056305.1 archaeon
AAGGGGTCGAAGACTCCGACTGAGGCTTTATTCTCACAAAAGTCGTAAGCAGCTTTCCCTAAGAAGAAGCTTCAGAGGCAATTTGCAACAGGCTCCCATCAAGCCCGCTATACTGTTAAATAATTTCCCAGCACTTATCCTCACATGCCAATCGCTTCCACTGCCGACATCCCAATTCCAAAGGACCCTCTTTTGCAGATAATAGGGCAGGACGAGGCAGTGCGCGTTGCGCGCATCGTTTCAAAGCAGAGAAGGCACATGCTATTAGTCGGCCCGCCGGGGACAGGGAAGAGCATGATTGCGCAGGCAATCGCATCATTGGTGCCTGACCCGCAGATGGAAATCGCAGTATTGCACAATCAAAACCGCCCTGAGCGCCCGCTTCTTGACATAAGAACGAAAGAAGATGTTCGCTCAAAGCGCGAGCCAAAGCCTGTCGGCACAATTCTCTCCCCATTGCAGGTGCCTCCCTTCATTTCCGAGAGGCTTGGCTTCCGCTGCCGCAGATGCGCGCATATTTCCTCCTGTGAGGCAAACGCATGCCCCTCATGCGGCGCTGACAAATTCTACAACCCCCACGGTCCTTTTGACGACCTCATAATAGCGCCCGGGCGAAACATGCGGGAAGACCGGGTGAGCACCACGCGCGAAATAGAGGGCAGGGAAGAGGTAGTCACATTTGAGCGCGCAGGCGCAGGCAAGATACGCATGCTAACACAAGAGGAGCTTGCGAGAATAAACAGATTAGAAAATGAGGGCATGAGAAAAGTGCTGCTGGCCCTCTCACGAAGCACATTTGTGCAGGCAACAGGCGCATCCGAAACGGAATTGCTTGGGGATGTCAAGCATGACCCATACGGCGGGCACCCGCAAATAGGAAGCCAGCCATACACGCGCATCGTGCCAGGCGCAGTGCATGAGGCGCATGAGGGCGTGCTTTTCGTGGATGAGCTCTCATCACTTGGAAATTTACAGCGCCACATCCTCACTGCGATGCAGGAGAAGAAATTCCCAATTGTTGGCAGGAACCCATCCAGCACAGGCGCATCTGTGCGCGTGGACGGCGTGCCCTGCGATTTCATTTTAGTCGCATCCGTGAACATAAACGACGTTCCCGGCATTCTCCCCCCTCTCCGCTCCCGCATCATTGGGAACGGCTACGAATGCCTTGTGAAGACGCACATGGAGGACAATGAGGCAAACCAACTCGCGCTCTCGCAGTTTGTTGCACAGGAGATACGCCGCGACGGAAAAATACCCCATGCCGATTCCGAAGCGCTTGCTGCTATAATAGAAGAGGCGCGTTCGCGCGCAAAGCTCACCGATGGCATTTCCGGGCTGACATTGCGGCTTCGCGCGCTTTCAGGCATCATAAAGCTCGCAGGGGATGAGGCAATGATGGACAGCTCGCAACTCATCACCGCAAAGCACGTGAAATCCGCAATCGAGCGGGGCAGGAGCATTGAAGAGCAGCTTGACAGCGCCTATGGCAGCGCATTCAAGGCAGGCATGTCTGATTTTGCAATAAAGCGGAGCGCAAAGGCGGAAAGGGAAGTCGGATAAGAGAATTTCGCGATAGCGGGCAGGCCGCCTGCAAAGACGCGAAGTCGGATAAGAAAGGATAATAAGCGTTATAGGCGACTTCTTCCCCGATGCAGCAGCAAAAGGCGCAATCAAGCTCCGAATACCTCATCATTGCAGCTGTTGTCCTAGTCATTGCGCTTGTTGCAATGTCCCTTCTTGGCTTCTTTCCCGGCTTTGGCGCGGATGCGAGAAAGACCGCCGCCGATGCCATGTGGCGCTCTGCAAACCCTATTGCAATAACCGACTACTCAAAGCAGGGCGAGGTGTTGATGCTGGTCCTGTTCAACAATGACGCGCAGGGTGCCATAACCCTTTTGGCAGTCAAAGTGAATGATGATGCGGATGCGCTGAAAATCCCGGTCAAAATAAGCGCTGGAAGCGCCGCCAAAGTTCTCCTTGCGCTTTCAGAATCCGAGAAATGCTCTGATGCGAATCCGTCTTTCGAGTATAAGCTGGCTTTCGCATATAAAACGCAGGACGGCACAAGCTACACTCAAGAAGGCCCGGCTCCGCTGATTGGAAGATGTTCATCCAATGAGATGCCTGCTGATTTGTGCCACCCATGCCCAAACAACGAGATATGCTGCGAGCCTGCAGCGTGCAACCCATATACTCAAGAGCATAAGTGCGGCACGTGCGGCAATGGCGCATCCGACGAGGTGGAAACGTGCGGAAACTGCCCAAGCGACGTGTTGTGCCTGCCGGGCACAAGATGCGTTGGCAATGAGTGCATAAGCTGCGTTGCGACTGGCCACTTTGGCTGCCCGGAGCCTGCCTGCTGCGGCGAGGGCATTGAGTGCGATTCTGATGGCTATTGCATAGACAAGGAAGGGGCGGAAGTATGCGGCGATTATGCGTGTGCCAGCGGCGAGACCTGCAACACCTGCCCGCAGGACTGCGGCGGATGCGAGGTTGTGTGCGGCAACGGTATATGCCAGGAGGGCGAATCATGCCCAAGCTGCTCCGATGACTGCGCCTGCCCAGAATGCGGCGATGGCGAGTGCAACGGCGCGGAAACGTGCGGCACATGCCAGGATGATTGCGGCGAATGCCTCCGCTGCGCAAACGGCATATGCGAATCTTTGAACGGCGAAGACAGTGCAAGTTGCGGGCCTGACTGCTACTGCGGCAACGGGCATTGTGAGCCAGAAGAGGATAGCAGTTCCTGCCAAGCTGATTGCGGTGCGTGCTTATATGCGCCGGACATATGCGCCAATTCGCCGCGCCAATGCTGCACAGGCTCGTACTGCAGCGGGCAGGGAGCGTGCGCCGCATGTGCTGGTCCCGAAGGCACATGCTATGATGTAGGCGATCCGCGCTGCTGCCAGTCACAAAATCCCGGCATGGACTGCCACGGCGGGCAAACGCCCAATAGGATGATATGCTGCGTGTACGACTATGGCGAGCCATTCGGTTCCTGCGACGAAAGAATACAATATGGCTGCTGCGGGACGTTCTACGATTCATTCGGTGTGCCACATGCTGTTGTGGAGTGCATTGAAGACCGCTGCTGCGTGCCAAACGGCACCCCAGTAGGAAGCGCGGGCGGAAGCAGCAGCATGTGCTGCAGCGGGATAGCAGAGTATATCCACGAAGATTTAGTATGGATATATAGGTGCATCGGGCGCAGCATGAACTCTCAATGCGATTTTAATAGCCAGTGCGCCTCGGGCCTTGTGTGTACATGCTCTGCAGATACATGCCCGCCTGGGATTAGCGTTTGCGCCAGCCCATAACCCTCATTCCCTCTCCACTTTTAATTTAAACCTTCTTCGTCAAATACAATCTCAAGCATAATGGGCTCGTAGTCGAATGGTAAGACGTCACCCTGACACGGTGAAGACTCGGGGTTCGATTCCTCGCGGGCCCATACCTAGGGGGGCACTAGGAAACATTAGTCCCCCCTGAGGTGTCACCCCCCAGGGCAATCACACGACTCTTGGGTCAACCCCCAAAGAACACTAGGATGGCGCCATCTCATGGCAATAGAAAAAATTTCAGACAAAAAAAGATACTCTCTCTACAAAATATCTTCTCCGGATTTGCCAAAGAACTCGTTTCTCATCCGGACAAAAGTCGCATCCGACATCCTCTACTCACCTTACCTTGCAGGCAAGCGATTGCAGGATTTGCAGCAGGATATGGGGCGGATATTCGCGCGCGCAATGCGCGAAAATGCCCTAACTGATGAGAAATTCGGGCAGGTAACCGAGCTTGTGCTTCTCGCAGGCGGGCTGTACTATTTCCTGAACGAGGGATTCAAGCAAGAGTGCAATTTCGCATTGCAGCAGTGCTTCCTTGGCATACAACGCGCTCGCATTGAAGGCTCGGAAGGGCAATTCACTGCGCGCGCAGGATATGAGAATTTCGAAGCCCTCCCTGACAATGCCACTGTAATAATCGGCGATACGATTGCAACCGGTGCCACATTGCAAAAGAGCACGCAGCTCCTGCTTGATGCCGCAGAGGCAAAAGGGAAAAATATCCGCAAAATAATAATTTGCACAGTGGCTGGCTCGCATGCGGGCGCAAAAAAAGTCGCAGAGATGGAAAAGCATCTGCAAAAGGAATATCCTGGCGCTTCCCTTTACTTTTTTGCCGCAAACCAGCTCTTTCACCTGATGCCTGACGGCACTGATTTGCGCTTCTTCGGGCCAACTGCAATGATGCCGGAAGAAACAAAGAAAGAAACACTTGAGAAATATGGCGAATATCTTGCCTCAAACATGAAATGCGCTGTATTTGACTGGGGCACGCGCTGCAAGAACCCGAGGGCCTATTATGCGGATTTTCTGGGATGGGCGCAAGAAGAGCTAAAGGGCGGGAAAGTGGACAAGAAAGGAAGGCAAATGCTTGAGGGAATGGCTGTGGTGACTAGGCGCGAGCTGGAAGAATTTGAAAAGAGAATCTAGCAGCTTTCTTTTCCGGCATTATCCAGGCCAGTAGCTGAACTTGTGCTCCTCGAAAATGGAGAGTGACTCGATGTCGTGGATGACGTCGCCGAACTTGCTCCGGAAATCAATCAGGAACTGCTGGTATTCCTGCGGCGTTTTCACGTCCGCCTCAATCTCATAATTCCAGCTGCCGAGCGTCTTGGTGAAATAATAGACGTTGGGGTGCGCAGAGCAGAAACCGAGCATTTTTTTCTCCTCGGCTTTGGAGAAATTGCGGACGCTAATGAGCGCCTTGAAGCGCTGGTATCCAAATGCCTCCAGCTGCGAAAGGCTCGTGTAGCCGACGATTATTTTGCGCCGCTCCAACTGCCGCAGGCGGAATGAGACGGTCGTCGGCGGCTCCCGTATCCTCCTGCTCAATTCCACAAGCGGGATCCTTGCGTCTGCCGCAAGGACGGAAACGATTTTTTCATCCACAACATCAAGCTCATCGGGCTTTTCCGCAGCATCCGCCGGCGCTTCAGCCTTCTTTTCCGCGCCGGCAGGCCAGAGGTATTTCTTCGGGAATATGCACTGGAAAATGCGCGTTGCCACCTGCACCTGGTAGTTGCCAATTTTGTCGGCATGGCTCCTGAAGATTTCGGTGAAATGCCGGTCGAAGTCCTCGATGCTATTTGCCGTGATTTCGATCGCGAAATCAAACCGCCCCCCAAGCGAGGCTATCCACGTCACGGATTTCCTCCGGGCAAGCTCCTCGACAAGCTGCCTGCGCTTTTCCGCCTTCAGGTTGCTCAATTTCACGTAGATGTTGTAGTTCACAAGCCCGAGCTTGCGGTAATTGAGCTTTGCGATGAACGACTTTATGACTCCGCTTCTCACGAGGCGCCGTATCCGGTAGTTCACCGCCTCCCGCGAAATCTTAAGCTTTGGCGCCAGTTCCGTAAGCGTTGCTCGCGAGTCGTGGTCAAGCAGAAAAATAAGGCGCCTGTCTGTCTCATCCACTTTCATAATTTAGCATTTATGCTATAAAGTTTATATCCATTGCCTTTCTGCAAAAAATATGTCATAAACCCTTAAATATGCGCAAAATATGATATAACCCTGTTCGAAGCCGTCTTTACAGTGTGCCCCAGGCCAGGCAAGCCTGCGGGGCAGGGGTGAGCGAATGAAGGTCTGCATCTATGCCTGTGCTTCTTTTGGCCAGCAGGAGCTTGAGCAGCAGGTTCTGGGCTGCAAAAAGTTTTGCGAGGGCCGCGGGCTTGACGTCTCTTACGTATACCTCGATGCGCAAAATGCTGAAAAGGCAGAGGAGCTCCAAAAAAGGGAGAATTTTTCCAGGATGAAAAATGCCCTCCTGCTTGGCAGGCACGAAGGGGTAGTCGTTTTCCGGCTTGAGAGGCTGGGGCGGAACCTAAAAGAGCTGGTAGATTTCATGCATGATGCCGGAAAGGCGGGTGCGTCGGTATTCAGCGTCGGCGAGCAGTTTGACACCACATCGCCCATGGATGCTGCTGCCAAAGGCGCGATAACTGTTGTTTTGAAGAACGGGCAGGAATAGTGCTCTTTTAGGAAAGAAAGCGAAAAGTGCAAAAAGAAACAACGCAAAAGAAAGCAGAAAAGGAAAAAACGAATGTCAAAAAAAGAAAATGATGCAGAAAAAACATCTAAAACAAAAAATGGAACTAAAACCGTGAAAAAAGAACTAACGTGAAAACAAAAAAAGGAATGAAAAATAAAAAGAAGAAAGTGAAAAAGAAAATAAACAAAAAAAAGAAACAACGAAAGCCCTCAGGCTTTCGTGTGTATTGTCACGCCTGCCGGGTGCCTAAACACATTGCCCAATTTCACGCCAAGCAAATACGGCACCTTCTTGTTCTCAGCCAAATCCGCAAGCCTCTGCGTGATGATGCCGTCGAACACGACTGCGTTCACGCCCTCTTCGGACTCAAGGGCCTTTATCATGTCGCGCACCGGTATCTCCTTGATCATCTTCGCCTCGCCATCATAGAAGCGCGCGCGAAGCGTGTTCTCAAGCTCGTTTAGGCTTGTGACAAGTGCCCTGGGCACTTCCACTGCCGGATGTGCCGGGTGATGCGCTGGCGCACGCACTGGCGCTGCCACATGGGCTGGTGCCTCATATGCGGGCTTTGCAGCCGGCTGCTCATGCACAACTGGCGCCTCTTGCACAAATTGTTGCACTGGCATCGGCGGCGCAGGCTGTTCCTGTTGCCTTTCAGGCTCCTGCCTCTGCTCCCGGTAGGGTTGAGCCCTCTCCTGCGGCCTTCCGCCGCGGTAATCGCGCCTCTCGTTAAACCTTCCCTGCCCGCTTCCGCCATACCTTCTCTCTTCGCGGTTATCCCCGCCATTGCGGTTTGCTATTGCCTGCTCAAAGGGTATTTTTGCGCGGATGCACTTGATGAGCTCCTTTCTTGAGAGCTCCTCAACCTCCTTTCCGGCAGGCGCGCGCGCCACAAAGTCAATTTCAATGACATTGGCAAGCTCGTTTAGGATGATGTCGCCGCCCCTGTCCCCGTCAAGGAACACCGTCACTTCCTTTTCGCGGCAGAGCTTTGCAATCGTCTCAGGCACTTTCGCGCCTCCTACTGCAACCACGTTTGGCATGTCGTTTTTGAGCAGGGTCACTACGTCCGCCCTGCCTTCCACGATAATTACCTGCTCTGTTTTCTCAATGCCGGGCCCGCACGGAAGCTTCTCAGGCCCGTACTCGGTAATCTCAGCAGTCTTCACCTCGTCGCGGACCATGTCGGATATTTCGCGCGATTCCGGTATCTCGTGCACAAGGAGGTTCTTTAGCAGCCCCTTTGCCCGGTCAACAAGCGCCTTTCTCTTCACACTTCGCGTGTCCTCCACTTTCTCAACGCGGATGTTTGCCTCGCAAGGCCCTACTCTGTCAACCGCCTCCAAGGCAGCTGCCAGTATGCATGTCTCCACCATGTCAAGCGAAGACGGAAGCCTGATTTTGCCGATTGTCTTCCCGCCCCGCGGGTTCATGTCAACTTCAATCCTGCCAATCCTGCCGTTCTTTTGCAGCTCGCGCAAGTCCAGCTCGCCGCCAAGCAATCCTTCTGTCTGGCCGAACACTGCCCCGACAACGTCCGGCTTTTCAACAAGCCCGTCGATTTCCAGGTCAGCGTAAACCAGGTATTTCACTGTATCAATGTATGTCTTTCCCATATTTTTCACCATTTTTCTTTCGTTTTTGTTCAGTCTGTGTCCTATATCTTGAAAATTTCGCAAAATTAGAAGGCTGGAAAGAACAGTCCTCACATGGGTGTCAACCGACAGGCCAGCGGCGATTGCCGCGTCAGATGCAACTCCGTGCGATTTCAACGCACGCCGCATCAATGTCCGTCAGTATGGCGACCCGCTCAAGGCCGTCCTTTCTTATCCGTTTGCACGCCTGGCCGATTTGGCCAAACTCGTAAACATCAGTGAAGCCGCATGCCCCAAGGGCTTCGGCATCATTACCTTCTATTTTGATTGCACAGTTTTCAAGCTTTTCAAATGTTGTTTCTATTCTTTTTTTCCTATATTTTTCCTTCACTTCTTGTCTTGGGATTTCAATCCCTCGCAATCAAAATCGAGCCTTGCTCGATTTCTGATGCATTTTGCCGTCAGCAAAATGCACATCCATCTCAACCACTTTCTGCCGGGACTTTGCGCCCGACACGAGCCATGCACCGCATGAAAATTCAGCCGAAAGCGCCTCAAGGAGGGCTGCGTTCGCCCTGCCGTTTTCGGCAGGCGCCATCACCCACGCTTTGAGAGACCCATCCGGCATCAATTGGATGCGGCGTTTCTTTGCGTTTGGCACGACTCTTACGTTGACTATCATGTTATCATCCATCAAAAGTAGCCCACAATGCTAATGGCGGCCAGATTGAGTGGCGCTTGCGCGCCACTGCTGGAAAAATCCTTTCGGATTTTTCCAACTCGGCCAAGAAATGCCCGTATGAGCGTGAATTGATGAATGATGAGTATGTGCGGTGCGATGTTGACCTTTGCAGTCATCGTACGAGACTCCTGCTGCCATCCTCGCACAGCGCAATTATCTGGAATTTGGGGTATAAAAAGGTGCGTTTCAGACCGCGTCCTCTTCCCTGCACTCCTCGCACACCAGCTTGCCCCGCTCCTTTAGCAGGTCATCGCTGTGCATGCCGCACTCATCGCATATTCCGGTAAGCATGCTTGCCGATGCCGGCCCGATTTCCGCAGTTTCGGAAATGACATCTATCACGCCCGGATATACCCGTATCAAGTCCCCTTCTGTGATTATGCCGATGAGCCTCCCCTTGGCGTCCACTACCGGCAGCCTTTTCACCTTGTTCTCCTTTAGCGCAAGTGCCGCATCTGATATTTTCTCACTTGCCCGTATAACGCGAAGCGGCTTTGACATCGCAGCGCCCAGCTTTGTCTTTTTCGGGTCTTTTCCTGTTGCAACCACCTTGTAGGTGATGTCCCGCTCAGTGATTATGCCTGCGGCCTTTCCCTTCTTTGTGACAATGACGCAGCCTATGCGCGTCTTTTTAAGAAGGTTCGCAGCATCAAAAACGCTCTTGTCAATGGGGAGAGTGACCACTCCGACAGTCATGCATTCGCCAATTCGCACGTCTAGTTTCATGCCATCCCACCTCCGCATTCCACACACGAATAAAGCTTATAAACTGCAGCGGGCGCAACACTGAACCATGTCTGAAACGACGTTACTCATTGCGTTCTTCGCAGGGCTGCTCTCATTTCTCTCGCCCTGCGTGCTGCCCCTTGTGCCAGGCTTTCTCTCCTATCTCTCAGGTGTTGCGCTCGGTGACAAGAGCAAATCCGTGCGCGCAAAGATGCTTGCCAATACCGCATTTTACGTTTTGGGCTTCACACTTGTGTTTTCCGTGCTTGGCGTGCTTCTCTCCAGCATCCTTGCAAATGCAGCGTATGACATCCGAATCTGGCTTGGCAGGATTGGTGGCGCTGCAATAATCCTCTTCGGCCTCTTTGTGGCAGGCATCCTAAAGCTCGATTTTCTTGAGAGGGAATACCGGCTGCACCCCAAAAAGACGCGCTACTCATACCTTACCTCATTCATATTCGGCGCAAGCTTTGCCGCAGGCTGGTCGCCCTGCATCGGCCCTGTGCTTGGAAGCGTGCTTGCCCTTGCCTCAATCGAGCCTGCCAACTCGTTTTTTCTCCTCCTGTCATATTCCGCAGGCCTTGCGCTCCCGTTCTTCCTAGTTGGTGCCTTCGCATCCGAGGTTTCGGAAGTTTTCAGCAGGCATGCAAAGCTCATCCCGCACATCAACAAATTTGTCGGGCTGCTCCTCGTGCTGCTTGGCATATTGGTTTTCACAGGCGAGCTTCTGCTGCTTGCAAACCTGTTCCCAATTTCTAATTTCATCCCGCCGCTGCAATAAGAAAAGAAGAGGAATGCGCTATTCCTGTTGCATGCACTAAAAATTGCACGCCATGCAATATGCGCCAAAACGATGCACCTGCACATAAAGAAGCTATCCACACCAGCCGCTTCCTGCTCTCCTACTTTTGCCGCCAGACGTCTTCCTGCACGCGCTTTTTCCTGTTCGCATATCTTGCAAGCATGAAAAGCAAATCCGACAGCCTGTTCATGTAAGGTATGATTTCCGGGTTTATGCGCTCCTCTTTTGATAGGCGCACTATAGAGCGCTCCGCCCGCCTGCAAACAGACCTGCAGAAGTGCAGCCACGCGGCAAGCATGCACCCTCCGGGCAGTATGAAGCGAGTAAGCGGGGAAACTTTTGTATCTATCGAGTCAATTTCCCGCTCAAGCTCTTCTGTGTCAATGCGCATTATCCTTCGGATAGGCTTGGGAGTTTTGGCTCCATATGCTGCAGAAATATCTGCCCCAAGCGTGAATAGCATTCCCTGCAATTTTTTTATTTTTAGTGCAATGTCTTTGTCATCACAATACGCAACTGCAATGCCAAGCGCCGAGTTCAGCTCGTCAATTGCGCCTGTCGCCTCTATTCTCGGCGAGCCCTTGGGCACCTTCTGCCCGGAAAATAGCGCAGTCTCGCCTGCATCGCCGAATTTTGTGTAAATCTTCATATTAAGAGAAAGGAAGAGGGCGCTTTTATCGCTTTTCATCATATGCAAGCTGCCATCGCGTCTTTCCATCTTCGTGTTCTTTTTCCCCGCATCCAAAAACCGTTATCGCTTTTTGCCGAACTTTCCTCTGTTTCTTTTATAATCCTTTTTTCCCAATGCATAGCAGGCAATGGAAAACTTCATAAAGAAGTTTTCCAGAATGTGCATTTTGCGCAAGCAAAATGCATCAGACATCGCTTAAGGCGATGCTGATTGCAATGAACGAAGTGAATTGCAATAAGATTCAAAGGCAAGGTGATTCCAATGGCAAAAATTACTTTCAAAAAGGACAACATAGTCGCAGAGGCTGCGCCAGGCACGCACCTGATGAACATATGCGACGAGAAGGGCGTGAATGTGCAGTTCTCCTGCCGCGCAGGCTCGTGCGTCTCCTGCCTCATAACAATAGAATCCGGCATGGAAAACCTCTCGCCGCCCGGCGAGGTTGAGAAGATGACACTGGAAGCATTCGGCTGCCAGCCAAACCAGCGGCTCGCCTGCCAGGTAATCGTGAACGGCGACGTGGTCATAAATTAGCCGCCGCTGATTGCTGGAAAATAAAAAAAGCCGCTTTAAATGTTTCTGATATGCAGTTGCATCCTCGCAGTCTGATTGGGAATGTGCTCCCTTCTCATGGCTGGGATATTCCTTTGCGGTCCGCGCATGAAATACCTGATTTCGAACCCCAAGTCTTCCAGTTTTCTCGCCAAGTTTCGTGCATCTGCTATCTCTCTTGAGGTGTAGCGGCTGCAGTTCCCACCGCTATTTTGCTCAGCCGTTTTCACTGACTTGCCAAGATCGTGCAATTCTTCAACAAGTTTAGCTCCGGGGATAGCAAGCTTTGCAATTTCTATAGCATCCTCTTTAATTCCCATTTTTTCACCTGTCTATTATACCTCGAAACATCTTTATAAACCTTTTTTTGACAAAAAACGAGCCTGTTGCAAATTGCCTCTGAAGCTTCTTCTTAGGGAAAGCTGCTTACGACTTTTGTGAGAATAAAGCCTCAGTCGGAGTCTTCGACCCCTTG
>JAGVIA010000097.1 GCA_020056305.1 archaeon
CAAGGGGTCGAAGACTCCGACTGAGGCTTTATTCTCACAAAAGTCGTAAGCAGCTTTCCCTAAGAAGAAGCTTCAGAGGCAATTTGCAACAGGCTCATCATGCTTTAAAAGCCGTCCAAGTTTTATATATACACTGTTTTCAAGACGTGCTTTTCATGGAAAAAAACGAATCAGGCAATACCATGTGCGACGCGATAGTAGTGGGAGGGGGGCCTGCTGGCTGCTCTGCCGCGCTATTCCTGGCGAGAAGCAATAGGCGCGTAATTCTCCTTGACAAGGCAAAATTCCCGCGTGAAAAGGTGTGCGGGGATGCGTTTAGCGGAAAGTCTGTTGGCATCGCACGCGAGCTTGGGGTGCTGCCGGAAATAGAAAAGGCGCACCAGGGAATCGTACGCGGGCTTCTGATGGTTGCGCCAAACGGAAAAAAAGTGAATGTGCCTTTCCGCAAAGGGCCAGGGCTTGAGTTTGCAGGTTATACTGTGGAACGGAAGCTTGTGGATGATGCGTTTTTCACTGCGGCAAGAAACGAGCCAAACATCACATTGCATGAGAATTTTTCAGTGACAGGGCTGCTTAAGGATGAAATGGGGCGCGTGTGCGAGGTAACTGGAAAGGATTTGGCTACAAATGAGGAAATGAAATTCCATTCACGCGTAGTAGTTGGCGCCGATGGCGCAGGCTCGACAATATCCCGGCTGCTTGCACATCCTCCGCAGCCACTTGAACATATTTACACTGCAATACGCGGCTACTGGTCTGGCATTGATGGGCTAAGTGATGATATTGAGCTTTTTTTCATTGATGGGGTGCTGCCCGGCTATCTCTGGGTGTTTCCCATGGAAAAAGGCAGGGCAAATGTCGGGCTGGGAATACTTTCATCTGACTTGAAAGGCAGGAAAAAGCATCCGAACACGATATTGCTTGAAGCCATTGCAACGCATCCGCTTCTTTCGCAACGCTTTGCAAATGCGAAACTGGAGGGCAGGATAGGCGCATGGGCAATTCCAAACGGCTCGTATGTAAAGAAAAATTTCGGTGACGGCTGGGTGCTTGTTGGCGATGCGGCATCCCTTGTTGACCCGTTTTCAGGGGAAGGCGTGGGGAATGCACTCTGCTCTGGGAAATATGCCGCGCAGGCAATAGATGCTGCTCTGAATGATGTGAAAGAGGGAGCGCTGCCTGCCTCATCACTTGAGGCATATTCCAAAATGGTGGATGAGAGGCTGCGCCCGGAAATGCTGGACTCATATAGATTGCAGAGGCTCTCGCGCTTCCGCTTCCTTCTGAATTTGTTTATTGGAAAAGCCGCTGACAAGCCAGAGGCAAGGCAGATGATAATCAACATGATGGGCTCCAATGATGAGAAAAAGAAGGTAACTTCGCCCCTTTTCTACTTGAAGCTGTTATTGCCGTAATTATAGAAGGTAGCTGCATCCTAGAAGTGCGCAAGCCAGGCGGCATCTATTGCCATCAGGGCAAATAGCAGCATGCTTGACACGCCCAAGAGCACCCAATTGCTGCAATCAGAGCAGATAGCCGCTTGCATCCTCTACCAGCCCTATTCCCTCTCCCAAATCGACAAGCGAGTATTCGCCCCCTGCATCGCGATAGGCAAATGCAGACACCTTCACCAAGTATTCATCATAGCGGAAGGTGGTCTTCTGCTTCATTATGAAAGGCTGCACAGAGTAGGATTCCATCACGCAGTAGAGGTGCTTGCCTGAGAGTATCCAGAGCCGCTTGTCACCAGAGAGGCGGGAGGTCAGCTTTAGGTCCCTCATTTTTATCCGCCTGCCCTTGATTTCCAGAAAGTCATTGCAGGCAAAGTGCATCTCGGAATTTGTGCCGATTGGCTTGCCTGCGAAAAAGTCCAGTATTGCCCCGCTTGTGAAATGCACGCGCACCCAGTTCCAGGGGGCAAGTGGCAGAACGGCGACCACCTTTTGCAGATATGCCTTGCCTTGGAGCTTCTTTCCCTCCAATTCGCCCTTGAAATCAAAATAGTAGTTTATCATTGCAGCGCCGAATCTTGGCACTATCGGGCTCTTGAGAAGGTGCACCATCTCAAATGGCATGCCGTGCTTGGGAGGGAATGCTTGCGCAGTGAATACGCGCTTTCCGTCTTTTACAAGCTCCACATCATATTTGGGATAATTGCCCGAGATTGTGATTTCGCTCTTTCCGTTTTCTGCGCAGAGGCTGCGGATTCCCTTGCCATTTGTGCGCTTGCCTATGGAAACTTCTGCAATGGAATCGAACACCACTTGCTTCTTGTTTGTGTAGAACCAGCACACTGCTGCGCAGGGCACGCTGCCTTCCGTTGCATTCAAATGAACGTGCGTGTCATTCACTTTCACAGGCTCTATTGACCTGCCCAGAGTGAGCACCACCTGCTCCTTGTTTGGCGGGGCGCAGAAGTAGAGGAACCAGTATTCCTTTCCTAGGTAAGGAAGATCTTCCAATTCGAAAAACAAATCGTCTGCGGTCGGGTAGTGCTTCTTCTTGAAGATGCGGTAAACCGATTCGAGATGCCTGTTCACCTTGAGCGTCTTGTCCTTCCATTCCGAATTGAGATATTTGGAGAGAGATGGGATTTTCATGTTTAGAGCTTGCAAGAATGAGATTTTAAGAGTAGCGGAAAGACGCTTAGTTAGACTTTCCAGTTAGGCGGGCTGAATAAGCTCTCAGGCTGTCTTGTCCGCTTCATTCTTGGTTTGCGTTTTGACTTGCGCTTCTTTGGTTTGTAAGTGTTCATCTCCTTCTGCGCGGCTACAAGTCCCTTCGTATGTTTTATCCTATTGCAACTTCGGTGCGCCCACCGCATAGTTGCTCCGCCTTTTGTGTGCGCTCGCACATGGTCTAACTCGGCAGCATCAAGAGAAGGGATACGTTTATGACAGATATGGCACACATGGGATTCATTTTCCCAACGCTTATATTTTACTGCAGAGCTTACGCTTTTACGCTTCTTCTTTGGCTTTCCATATAGATTTGCATATGCCTTCATATTTGCCATCGGATTATAGGGTTTCATTCTCCCACCCCCAAGAATCGGCTCAAAGAAGATTTTTAGGGCTTTCTGGGTGGGTCAGATGAAGAAAAGAGTTTAAAACTTCTGAGCAAATTTTAATCTGGGTGAATTTATGCCTGACAAGAAGCGGAAAACATACACCTTTAGTAAAGGCAAATCTATGCCATATGAATCTGGTAGCGTATTACACATATTAGAAAAAGCAAATAAGCCGAAAAAAAATAAAGGTTGGTTTTAGTAAGTAGAACGCCGAGGAGGAAATCGAGCGCGTAAGCGCGAGAGATTTTGGCGCGTAGCGCCAAAACCGACGAAGGCGCGACTGAAAGAAGCGCCGAGGAGGAGATTTGAACTCCTAAGCCCCGAAGGGCACTAGATTTCAAGTCTAGCGCGATACCAGATTCTGCCACCTCGGCATAAGGAATGCATTAGGGAAAGAGAAATTTAAAAACGAAACAACTTTCTGAAAACTGAAAAAAGCAGCTTCTTACTCCAATGAAATCTTCACTTGCACGTCTTCTGGAACACGCACGCGCATGATTTGCCTCAGGGTTCGCTCATCCCCGGCAACATCAATCATCCGTTTGTGTATGCGCATTTCCCAATGTTCATAAGTGTCAGAGCCGTCGCCACAGGGAGTGCGCCGGGTTGTGATGCCAAGGCGCCTAGTCGGAAGGGGAATCGGGCCGCGTATTTCTACGCCCGTTGAACGCGCGATCTCGATTATCTGCTTGCAGACCTCGTCGAGCTCTTGCGGGTTCTTTCCGATTAGTTTGATTCGCGCTTTTCCCATCAATACACCATTTGGTTTCCATCGTCGGATGGAAATCCATCCAGCCCTTCATAAGAAATGAAAAAATCCAAAAAGGGATTTTTTCAGCATTGGAATATAGAAATTCCAATACAATAAAAAAAATCATAAAAAAACTTAAGCTGCCTTCGGAGCCACTTCGGCTCCCCTCGGGACCACTTCAAGCACGACGCCTGCGGCAACGGTCTGGCCCATGTCCCGGATGGCAAAGCGGCCAAGGGGCGGGAACTCGGAGAACTTCTCAACGACAACGGGCTTCAATGGCTTTATCCGCACGATTGCCACGTCGCCCGTCTTGATGAAGTCCGGGTTCTTCTGCTGGGTCTGCCCGGTCTTGGGGTCCTTCTTCTCAAGGATTTCCACGAACGTGCATGCCACTTGCGCAGTGTGCAGGTGGAACACGGGTGTGTAGCCCTTGCCTATTGCAGTCGGGTGCTCAAGCACCACAATCTGCGCGGTGAATTCAGCAGCAACTGTCGGAGGCTTGTCAGAGGGGCCGACCACTTCGCCGCGCCTGACGTCTTTCTTGTCAACGTTCTTTACGTTGAAGCCGACGTTGTCGCCCGGCACTGCCTGCTGCAGCTCCTGGTGGTGCATCTCGATTTTCTTTACCTCTCCTCTTGCGCCGGATGGCATGAAACACACGCTCTGGTTCACTTTGAGAATGCCCGTTTCCACGCGGCCGACCGGCACTGTGCCATGGCCGGTAATGGTGAATACGTCCTGTATCGGAAGCCTAAGGGGCTTGTCGGTTGGCTTGGAAGGCGCAACGAGCTTGTCAAAGGCCTCAACAAGCGTCGGGCCCGCATACCAGGTCATCTCAGGCGCCTTTTTCACTAGGTTTGCGCCCAGGTAGCCAGATACTGGGATGAAGGGGATGTTCTCGACTTTGTAGCCGATGTTCTTTAGCAGAGTCGATAGCTGCATCTTTGTCTCGTCGTACTTGACATGGTCGTAGTTGACCGAGTCCATTTTGTTGACTGCGACAATGAGCTGGTTGATGCCCAGCACCTTTGCAAGGAAAGCGTGCTCCTTTGTCTGGGGCTGGATTCCTTCCTTTGCAGAGCACACGAGCACTGCCGCATCAGCCTGCGATGCGCCGGTAATCATGTTCTTGACAAAGTCCCGGTGGCCGGGCGCGTCAATGATGGTGAAGTAGAATTTCGGGGTCTGGAAGTCCTTGTGGGACAGGTCGATTGTGACACCGCGCTCGCGTTCCTCTTTGAGCGTGTCCATGGTGAAGGCAAACTCGAAGGTTGCCTTGCCGAGCTTCTCGGCCTCTTCCTTCAGCTTGCGCAGCTGCTGCTCGGAAAGCGCGCCTGTTTCGTATAGCACGCGGCCGACCATTGTAGATTTGCCGTGGTCGACGTGGCCGATGAATATCAGGTTCATGTGGTCTTTTTCCGCCATATGCATCCACCTCTTATGAGTGCGATTGTATTCTAGCTTTTGAAGGAAAATGACTTTTCCTTTAAGCCGAAAGCGTACAGTATTGGGCTACTTTCTTTTTTAAAGCTTTTCTTCGGCTGCAAATGCCATTTCATGGCTGCGATAACGGCGTTTTCTCTCATAAGATGCGGCGATGTGTATTTTGCGGTTCGCCGCAAAATGAGTCAGACCACAACTCTGTTGTATATTGCTTAGCCTGACCACCAATGAAAACGAGTTCGAATGATGACTGAGCGCCAGTCAGTCATCACTCACATCGAAGCAAAGAATTTCCGTGGAAACCACGGACGATTTTCGCGGAAATGAGGGGCGTCATCTTTCGAAGTATTGTCTGCCTTCCTTGTCTAGCACAAGTATGTACAATGTTAGAAGGCCAAGAATAGTTCCGATCGGGAAGACAATGAGTGCCAAAATCCCATCAACAATTCCTAAAATTCGCCCAGTTTTGCTACCTTTCCAAATTAAATAAATCAACACAATACCCACAAAAAGGAGAAAAAGCAAAAAGAGCAGGATCGTGCTGAGGCCATCACTTATCAACAAAAAAGAGATCGACAGAACCTGTACAAGTTCTGATAAAAAATATATAGATATGAGTAGGCGTATTATTGCCGGCTTTTTTGTCCATTCCTCCTTTAACTTTGCCATGCTTATCTCTGAAAACATCTCAAAAGAATATCTCCCGAAATATCGCACTGTACCTTTTTCAAAATTTAATAAATAGAGAAGAAAAAAACTTGCTACCATGGGTGGTGAATGACCCACGCCTGAAGGCGTGGGCTTCTTGATGTGAAGGCTCAGCAGAAAGAAACCAAGCGCATCTGCTCTGCCTCAACTTTTGCTTCTCTGA
>JAGVIA010000094.1 GCA_020056305.1 archaeon
ATGCAGAAGAACGGCGTCATGCGCATGCTCAAAAATCGCATTTATTACGTGAAGGGCAAGAAAAATGATTTGCTCATACTTGTCGGGGATGTGCAGGCAGTCACTTCCGAGGCGCAATACGAAGTGTGTGGAAAGATACTTGACTATTTTGAGAAGAATGGCGGCAAGACCATCATTACACTTGGCGGCTACGCATCGGGCAAGGCGCCTGTAAAGCCGCGCGTGTTCGGCTCTGCCTCTCACAAGGCGCTTGTAGAGCCTTACACAAAATATGGCATTGTATTTGGGCAGAGCCGCGGCTCCATCATCGGCGCAGCCGGGCTTCTCTTGGGGCTTGGGAAAATACGTGGCCTGCAGGGCGTGTGCCTGATGGGCGAGACTCATGGCGCATACGTTGACCCGCATTCCGCAAAGGCGGTGCTTGAAATACTTTCCAAGATGCTTGAGATAAAGATAGACACTGCCGAGCTTGATGCCCGCGCGAAAAAAGACAAGGAATTCTACAAGAAGATGGAGGCAAAAGCTGCGGCGGGGCAGGGTCAGATAGAAGGCGCAGCGCCGCCTTCGAAGAACGATTTGTCTTACATACGATAAATCTCTAAGCGCACTTGCCGAACAGGTTCTTTGCGCCTTTCTGTATTTTTCCGTCATCAAAGCCGAAGCTTACATTCAATTCGTACGTGCTGCCCGGCTTGCATTTTTCAGACATGGCAATTGAAATCTGCTTTTTCTCGCCGCCAGAAAATGAAACTTCCGTAGTGTTACTGCTACTGCCTACAGCAAAATATTTCATCAGCGTAGGTTCGCTTTCTACGTTCATGGCAATTGCAACTAACTGGTCGTTGCTCTGTGCATGTTCAACAATTGCAAATGGCCGCGCTTCGCCGCGCCAGTACGAATCGGATTGAACTTTGCGAGCATCACCAACGCTGCCACATGGGGTTACTGTACATGAAAAAAAGATATTCAGTAATATGGCAAGAACAAAAAATACTGCCGCTATAGAAATATGCGCCCAATATCTTTTCAAAAAAGAAATCAATTTTTCCATATTTCATTCTTGAAAAGGTGAAAGTTAAACAGGTTTCCCTTACCACGGCACTTTCTTCAATCCAGTCTTGTTCGCCACGACGTTCGCGCCCGCGTGCACAAAATATGTCGCAACAAACAGGAACAGCACGCCCCAGAACGAGAGGACCGCAGGAGACGCGGCAAGGGAAAATAGCAGCGCGAATATCAAAAAAGAGAGCTGGTCAAGCAAAAGGGATTGCCTGCCGCGCTTCACCTTCATCCTCCTTTTCAGGAACGAGCCCAGCAAGTCCCCGGTCATTGTGCCAAGCCCTAGCAAAAAGCCTCCAGTAATGAATGAGAATTGGTCGGGGTAAATAACAAATCCCATCGGAAAGATAAAATACGCCTCAAGCGCCCCTATGAAAAAGCCCGCCGAAACCCCTGCAAAGAAGCCAAGCATGGTCTTCCCGTCGCCAAAGAGCCTCTCGCCGTCAAAAAACTTCCTGCCAAGGTCAATTGGAAGCCCCCCGCCAAGCAAAACAGGCGTAGAGTTTGCAAAATAGGCTGGAAGTATGAAGAGGATCAAGCCTGCAATCTGCGAAAGTATATCAGCTACCAAAAAGGCACCAACGCACTTTCACCAACCAATCTTTATTAAGTTTTCAAGCATATCCAAATCCTATGCAGAAAAACATGAGGCTTCTCCTCATTGTGGGCACAATCGTGCTTGGGGCAGCGCTGCTTCTGGCAGCCGCGGTATTCCTTTTCGGGAAGCTCATGCCGTTTGGCTGCGTTGGCGTCATGCCAATTTCCGGCCCATTGGTCACAAGTGACATCCCGTCTTCAGTATTTTCCGACGGCATTGAAGGCTCGGAAACAATCGCAGAACGGATTAAGGCAGCTGACGAGCGGCTGGACATAAAGGCAATCGTATTCGTGGTTGATTCAGGCGGCGGAAGCGTGGTGGCATCGCAGGAAATATACGAGGCAATAAACGCAACAAAGAAGCCCACCATCACTTATTTGCACGAAATCGCCGCATCCGGCGGCTACTACGTGATAGCGGGCACTGATTACATTTTTGCAAATCCGTTGTCCATTACCGGCTCAATTGGAGTGCGTTCCACATTCACTGACATGTCAGAGCTTTTTTGGAAAGTGGGATACAACGAGACCACGATAAAGAGCGGAAAATACAAGGACATGGGCTCGCCCTCGCGCCCCATGTCTGATGAGGAAATAGCGATAATGCAGTCCATTGTGGACGAGTCTTTTGCGCAGTTCAAATCAATAGTGCAGGCGGGCAGGGGCAGCAGGCTTGACAATGCCGGCTTCCAGGAAATCCTCGATGCAAGGCTCATAACCGGGCGGCAGGCAAAGGAAATCGGGCTTGTTGATGCGCTTGGGAACAAGCAGGATGCAATAGACTATGCGGGGCAAAAGGCAGGCCTTGGGAAAAACCCGCCGGTGTGCGAGCTTGGCAATGAGCCGCGGCCCTCCATCCTCGGTGCGTTCGGCTCTGCATTCGCAAGCAATCTTGCGCAGCAGGGCATGCCAAAGCTCACGTTTAGTTAAGGGGTTGGAAAAGTGAAGACAGGTTTTGTATTCCTCTTTCTTCTGCTTCTTGTAATTGCAGTCCTTTTTGTCGGGCTTGCGCCCTGGCAGGAAAAAATTGTGGAAACAACGCCGCCAGTGCAAACTCCGCCGTCACACACTATTTTGCTTGAAACATCGGGGCGGGCGATTGAAGGCGGCTCAATATCTGTTTTTGCAACCTCTTCCTGCGGCGAGGGAATCCCAATTGCGCTGCATCTTGATGGGAAGAGCGTGGGCGAGCAAATAGGCGCACGCGCAACATTTCCCCTTTCAAATCTTGCTGCAGGCGAGCATGAACTCTCCGCATCTTCAGGAGAATGCATAGGCTCGCTTTCATTGCTTGTTTCCCCAGCCTCTTGCAATGAGGGTGAGAAGATGCCATGCGAAATTAACGGCTGCGCTGGCATTCGCTTGTGTGAAAATGGCATTCTCACAGAATGCAATCTTCCAAAAAAAATCTGCATTCCCGGAAGCGTAACAGGATGCAGCCTGGACTCCTGCTCGTTTGGATATACAAAATGCAATGAGTGCGGGAACGGCTTTGGGCCTTGCATGCCCTCCCCGCAAATAGCAGGCTCGCTTACTTCCTGCCCTTAGCCTTCTTTTTCTTGAGCTTCGCCTTTAGCGCCTCAAGTTCCCTTATCGTCTTTTCGATGTCCTCGCTCCTGCTTTTGGACGGTGCAAACTCAACCGCCTCCTCGCCGGCCTCCTCATCCTCGACTTCCGGCTTCATCTCCGCCTTGCGCCTATCAAGAAGCGCGCGAGTTGCCTCGCGCTTGCGAGCTGCATCCTCTGCGGAAAATCCGGCAGGGGCTGATGTTTGCGGCCCTGTCTTTGTTGCGCCTGCGCTCGGAGAGTAAGTGTAGGAGAAATTCTGCCCAGCGCTCTGGTATGCCGAAGATGGCGATTGCGAGGGCGGCATGGGCGCAGGCTTTGACTCGCCTGTTGCCTGCACGTAATTGAAAACCATGAGCGCTATTGCGACAATAAGCACGATTCCTGCGACGTATGGCAGGATGCCGCTAATAATCCCAAGGAAATCAAATGGCTTTGGCGGGATTGCCGCGCCTGCAGTGGGCGCTTGAATTTTTGGCACAACGCATTCTGTTGCCGCAATGTTGAGCAGATTGTATCCGACCACTGAATAAGTGTAAAATCCTGCGTCATCTGCCTTGAATTGTGCTTTCCCTTCCGCATCAGTGAGCACCTGCATGGTGGCACCAGTTGGCGAGCTTACGATTATTTTTGCGCCAGACACCGGCTTTCCGCCGGCTGAAAGCGACAATTCAATTGCGCTGCCTTTCTCCGCAGTCGCAGGCACAAAGAGGGAAACGTCAACCATCTTTGCCGTTATCTGTGGCGATGCAAGCATCTTGAATGCCTCTTCCTTCACCTCAATGGGCACGCGATAAGTTACCGAGTATTCGCCGCCAGGTGCAAGTTCATCGAGCCTCCAGGTAGCAGCCCTTCCATCAATGTCAGAAGGCTTTTGCATGAATTCGATTTTCGCGCCGGATGGAAGGTAAGTGAGGTCCTCAACAATTGCAATGCTTGAGCGGGCGGTGCTGCCAGTGTTCTTTATGTAGAGTTTCACCTCAGAGGCATACAGCGTGATTGCAGTGTCGGTCGTTATAGATATCTTGCTCTCGGATGACACCTGCAGTATGCGCTGGATGAAAAATCCATCCTGCTCGTATTTCACAAAAACCGCATTTTCCGCAAATACGGCTGCTGAAAAAAGAAGCATGCATGCAAACAACAGGGTAGCGCCATTTTTCATATAACCACAACCTCTAGCAAGACTGTATTCACCACGAACTATCTGCAGTTTTCACTATATAAATCTATCGTATTTAATGGTGTCTTGTGTTAGGTGCAAATACGCGAGCGTTAGCCCAGAAGCCCGTGTGCCAGTCGGCGCATCCTGCCTAATCCTGCTCTTTGTGCTCCCCGCGCTTGCCATAGATTGTTTTCTTGCGCCTCTCGCGGAAAAGCGGCTTTGGCGGCACAAGCGAGTTTGGCTGCAGGTAAAACTCCCTTGACTCGATGCTCTGCGTGAATTTTTCCCACTCAAAGCCGACTTTTAACGTCCTGCCGGTCTCTATGTCAATTAGGAAAAAGCGCTGCTCGGTCTGGAAATTTTTTAGAAGCAGGCTCCGCACTTCTTCCAACCTCATGGTGTGCGCAGCAGAGCTTGTCACAAAGAAGTTGAAGTCAGCCTTGTTCTCAACGAGCTTTCGGAGGCTGTCCAAGAATTCCTTTTCATTGCCGAAGTTGATTTCAACGGCGGCAGTGTCCTTGTTGCGGAAAAGAAGCAGATGCACCGGGGACTTTAGCTTCTTGTAGCCGTGCCTGTGGCCAATCTCCTCATATGATGCAAGGAGTTTTTCCCGGATGCTGCCGGACGGCTTTTTCACCTTGGCAATCTCCTCATAAAACTCCATAAGGGAGGGATGGCAGATGGGAAAATATAAGCAGAAGGGTAAGTGTGCTACTGGAATGCATGCATTGCAATTTGTCTGGGCAGAAAGCGCATGCGCCCGGAAAGCCGCCGTTGGTGCATCACGGCAGATTGTCAAATTACCTGCAATAGCCGATTATGTTTTTCGCGCCGGCCTGCACTCCTTCAATCCCTTCTGCCGACCGGTATGTTATCGTGACATTCGCATCATATGTGGAATTCGGCTTGCAATCGCTCATGTCGATGAATGACATTTCCAGGACTTGGTTTGCTTCAAATGTTTTGCTCATATCTCTGTATGCGCCGCCAGGCCCGGTGTTGCTGCCAATAGCAAAGCCGGTCATCGTGAGCCGCTCGCCTGCGGTATTGTTGATTGCGACCTCAAGTGAATTGCCTGTCCAGCGGTGCGCAACAATCGAGAGGGGCTTGGCCTCCGTTAGCCAGTAATTTTCGGATTGGGAAAGCCTGCCCGAATATTTGCAGATGCAAAAATCCGGCGAGTCAAGGCATGATGCGCCAATTACTGCGAGGTAAAAAATAGGGAATGCGAACAGGATGCCGCCAAGCACGATAAGCGCAGCCGTAAAGCTGCGGTTGCGTTTGATGAACGGCCAAACTTTTTCGTTTACAGCAAGATGCACATTGCTTTTTTTGTTTGCAAATGCGCCTGCGCCCTGCTGATGAGTATGCTGCGCATTCAGAGGGCCGCCTGCTTTGCCGTTTTCACTGCCTATTGCCATGCAGGGCATTTGCACGCTTTGCTTAAATTACCTTTTTGGCAGCGGCAAGCGCAGCCTCGTAATCCGGGTGCGTGCCGTTCTCGGAAACCCGCTGCACGTATGCTATCCTGCCATCCCTGCCTATGACAAAGAGGGTGCGCGCAAGCAGCCGCACCTCCTTTATGAGGACCCCGTATGCCCGCCCAAAAGACACGTCCCGGTGGTCCGAGAGCACTGCGTGCCCGACGTTCGCGCTTGCGCAGAACCTTCCCTGCGCAAACGGGAGATCGCAGCTTACCGTGATAACCTGCAGCCCTGGCATTTTCGCAAGCTCCAAATCAAAGCGCCTTGTCTGCTCGTCGCATATTCCCGTGTCAAGCGATGTAACTACTGATATAAGCTGGGGCTTTCCGGCAAAAGAGGAAAGCTTAACCTCTGACAAGTCCCCTGCAACAAGCGTGGCATCAGGTGCAATGTCCCCGGCTTTGAGTTCCGGGCCGACAAGCGTTACTGGCTTTCTGCCGAATGTCATTGCATTCATCCTCTCCATGAAAACACCTCGCTACGAATAGTATAACGCTGAAATAAAATAAAAAGCAGTATGTCTGGCGGAAACGGAAAACAAATCATTCTTACCTTACCGGCTCGTATTTTTTTGCCGCGCTGCCAAAGAAGTTTGCCCTGAAAAAGTTCAGGAAATGGAACCCGAAGTAGTAGAGCGCGCCCCACTTGCGGACTCTTCGCATCGAGAAAAAGGTCCTGGCACGGGGGACATACTCTGCCTTGCCGAATTTTTTGATGCGCCGCATGATGTCGGTGTCCTCGGCTGTCACAAGCCTTATGTCAAACCCGCTTATCTGGTCAAACGTGCTCTTGCGAAATGCCATGTTGTCCCCGTATACATACATCAAGCCTGCTGCGTTTAGGATGCCTGCCATCGGATTGATGAAAAACCTGCAAAACACGTTGTCAAACCAAGTGCCGTCAAGGGGCATCAGGCTCCCATATGCCGCCGCGACCCTCCTGTCCGCAAAAGGCGCGACAAGCCTCTGCAGCCAGTCAACGGGCAGCACCACGTCTGCGCCGGTGTAGACAATCACCTTGCCGGATGCGGCCTTTGCGCCAGCCTGCCTCCCTGCCGCAATTGTGTGCGTGTGCTCGAACACTATTTTGTTCGCATATTTCTCCGCAATCTTCACAGTGCGGTCCAGCGAATACCCGTCAGCCACAATTATTTCAAAGCTTCCGGAATAGTTCTGCGCACGTACCGAGCGGAGGCATTTCTCAATGTACTTCTCCTCGTTTAGCGTTGGTATGACAATAGAAACGTCAAGCTCCTTTCCCATGCACTAAGTTAGCAGTTGGTTTATTATTGCTTTACTCCACAAATATAAAAAATCAAAATGAGGTGATTTATTGAAAAAACTAGTGTATATGATAGCAGCCATGATGGCATTTGCCGGAAGCGTGTTCGCATTGCCAGACTACTACCCGACGCTTTCGGTATACAGCTCGTTCCACATCAACGGCACAAACATGACTAACTACACGCTGCGGGTGATAACCACGAATGCAATCAACACCACCAACGCGACAAACACTTCTTACACGTACCTGGGCGTTTATGCCCGCAACTACTGGGTGCCTACGCTTGCTTCCGGCCAGTCATACACGTTCTACGAGTCGCTAGTCTGCACAATCGGCCAAACAGTCCGTGTAAAGGAATATGTTGACGTCACCATGCGGATTGCGGAAAGCAACGAAGCCAATAACGGGCAGCAACTTAGCTGGACCTGCTCTTAAAACAGACCATGTTCCCAGCTTCGTCTTCTTTTTCTTTTCTTTTTCCTTTTTGAAGAAACGATTATAAAGCCGTTTTTCGATTACCTAATATGGAGCGGAAAACAACGAGAAATTTCCCTGAAATTTCTCGGAAGTGGAATGAAGATGCGAAGCATCTGAATTCCACTCAGATCCAAAAAATAACATCTTCTTACGGGAATGTTACTGTCGGAGTGCTCGGCTCGCATTCTGCGCTTGATGTTTGCACTGGCGCGCGCGCACAGGGTTTGGCGAATTTAGTAATCTGCCAAAAGGGCAGGGACAGCGTTTACTCAAAACACTATCACAAGCGCAAGGCAGGGAAAATGCAATTGGGCTGCGTTGACGATGTCATGCTGCTCAATAAATTCAAGGATATTGCAAATGGCAAAACAGTCGCAGCTCTCCAGAAGCGCAACGTCATTTTCATCCCGCACCGCTCATTTTCAGTATATGTTGGCTATGATGCAATAGAAAATGATTTTGCCGTCCCAATATTCGGCAACCGCGCGCTGCTTCGCGCAGAGGAGCGCACCGAGCCGAAAAACCAGCACTGGCTGCTGCAACAAGCCGGAATCTGGACTCCGAAAGTTTTCCCATCGCCAAGCCAGATCGACAGGGTTGCAATAGTGAAGGCATCAGAGGCAAAAAGAAAATACGAGCGCGCATTTTTCCTCTGCTCAAGCCCGGCGGAATACGAGGCAGAGTCAAAGAAACTAATCAAGGCAGGCATCCTCTCACCTGATGCGCTAACATCCGCGAAAATAGAGGAATTTGTGATGGGCACACAATTCAACTTCAATTTCTTTGCATCTCCCCTGACCGGCGAGCTGGAATTGCTTGGCACTGATTTTAGGCGCCAAACAAACCTGGACGGATTGCTTCGGCTCCCTGCTCCGCATCAGCCTGCAGCGCTTTCCAAAATCCCATTGCGCAACATCGAAGTCGGGCATGTTGCATGCACAATACGCGAATCGCTTCTTGAGGAAGTGTTTGCAGTGGGCGAAAAATTCGCTGCCGCAGTGAAGAGGCATTATGCACCTGGTCTCATCGGCCCGTTTGCATTGCAAGGCGCCCTCTCTCCAACCGACGAGGGCGAAAAAATCAGCATCTTTGACGTGTCGTTCCGCGTGCCCGGCTCGCCTGGCATCGTATTCACCCCTTACTCCGGATATCTTCACGGCAGGCAGATCAGCACTGGCGAGAGGATTGCAATGGAGCTAAAAGAGGCGAAGAAGGAGAAGAGGCTGGATGAGGTCGTCACCTAGCGGCATTTATATTGTGTTGTGTGCAAATTCCCGAAAAACAAGCGTGATAAAATGATTTCAAAAGAACGGATTTCCGAAATATTATCTGGCTATGATGCAAAAAAGCTCAAAATAGCCTCGATATGCTCGCACTCCTCATTGCAGTTATTCCACGGCGCAAGGCAGGAGGGCATAAAGACAATTGGCATCTGCGCAGAGGGGCGGGAGGAAATATACGACGCATTCCCGCTTGCAAGGCCTGACAGGTTCATTACGGTTGAGGATATGCGCAACCTGCCTGAAGGCGAGCTTGCCGCGGACAACGCAATCCTCATCCCGCATGGCTCGCTTGTGGAATACACTGGCGCAGGTCTTGTTGATCTTGAAGTTCCGATACTTGGCAACCGCCACAGCCTCGCATGGGAGCGCGACCGCACAAAAATGTTTGAGTGGATGAAGGCGGCTGGCTTGCAGATGCCTGAAACAATCGACCCGAAAAAAATAGACCGCCCCTGCGTTGTGAAAACACCGGGCGCAAAAGGTGGCATGGGCTACCGAGTTGTCGCAAGCCCTGAGGAATTCGAGGAGCATTTCGGCGGCCAGATTGGCGTCATTGCGCAGGAATACCTGATTGGCGTGCGCGCATACCCGCACTATTTCTATTCGCCTCTTTCCAAAGACGGCTACCGCACGGCAGAGGGAAAGCTTGAGCTTCTGGGGATTGACAGGCGCTTTGAGTCAAATATTGACGAGGCATACCGGACATCGATTGCGGGCATCACCTTCAAACCATCCTTCACGGTTGTCGGAAACGAGCTTCTTGTTTTGCGCGAGTCGCTTCTTGGCGATGTTATGGACATGGGCAAGGGCATTGTCGAGGCGGCAGAGAGGCTCTTCGGCGGAATCCCCGGCCCGTTCTGCATCGAGACCGTGATTGACGAGAACATGCAGTTCTACGCATTCGAGGTTTCGGCGCGCATTGTGGCAGGCACGAACATATTCCCGCTTGGCTCGCCGTACACTGCATTCACTTATGAAGAACCCATGAGCATGGGGCGGCGCATTGCGGTTGAGATAAAGCGCGCGGCAAAGGAGAAGAAGCTGGGAAAGATAATCTACTGATTTTACTGGAAGCTCGCTTCTATTGTTTTCCTTTCCTCATCCGTGATTCCGTACAATTTGTAAACAAGCTCGTCAATCTTTTCGTCTGTTTGCTTTATTTCCTGCTCCAATTCATGGCGCTCGTTTGACTTTGTTTCGCCCATTTCTGCCAAGCGCTTGTTCAGGTCGAGCATCTTGTCCACCAAGGCAATAATTGGCTTTTGTTCGGATTCGGAGGCGAGGTGGATTGGAATTTGAGATACTTGATGCGCCTGAATTTCAGAGAAAACTTTCTTGGTTGATTTAAGGAATTTTTGATAGTAGAAATTGATTGCTTTTGAGTTAAAAATGCCTAGAATATAGTGCAATTTAGCATCTTTTTTGGCATTGACAACTATGAGCGTATTGAGTGCATAAAACTGCTTCTGATCTAAGGTCGCAATCAAGCGATCTCCAACGCGTCTAAAAAATATTTTTTCTTTTGTTAGAAAAATGTCCTCTCGTTTGCAGCTATGTATAGCTTCCAGTTCATATCGCAAATATTCTCTCGCCCATTGTAATCTGTATCTGCCGATATGTCTTCCATCGATTACTGGCTTGTAGTTTTCTCCTTTCTTGCTATCGAATAGGTATTTAGAACGTTCATGTTTTAGCGCGATTGCTTGGTTTATTTCACAAAGACTGCCAAGCTCTACACTATCCCATCTCATTTTATCCTTGAAGTGCTGCAGTCCTTCATCAACGTTTATAGAGAAAATATTTGATTGCCCAAATGTAGTCTGTTTTATTTTTCTCTTCTCAAAAAATACGAGATCTGATCTTGCAGTCAGTATTTTTATCTCGTTACTGTTCAAGGCTTTCTTTTCGGATGTTTTCTTCAAGATGATGATTATGTTCTCAACTACTGCGTCCTTGAACGGCAGTTCATCAAACGTAATGATGGCCCTTATCTGACAAGTTTCTAGTATAGTTTTTCTTAATTGCCCGTAGTATTCTTGGGTTAAGAGTGTATTCGGGATGATAAGACCGATTAGGCCACCATCTTTTGCGAGTTGTATACTTCGTGCTATGAAGAAACCAAAGGTGTTAAGTCTACCCATTGACGAGCCATAAGTGCTTACTAAATAATCCTTCATTTTTTGATCCGTTCCAGAATCCATAGAAAGCTGAACATACGGCGGATTCCCAATCACAACGTCAAACCCGCCCTCCTTCATCACATCGGAAAACTTCTCCTCCCAGTTGAACGGCTTTTTCTTCTTCCATTCCTTCCCGAAATACTTCTCCATCTCCTCAGGAGTGCCGGAAATGAGCGAGTTGCCGCATTTCACATTCTCATAGAGCGGAGGAAGCATCCCGCGCCGCCGCGCTGCGCGCAAAAGAAGGTTCAATTCCGCAATCTCAACGGCCTTCTGGTCAAGGTCAACGCCATAAACGTTCTTCGTGAGAATCGTGTAAGCATTCTTGGAAACTGTCTCAAGGAGAAGCTGGCTGTCCCCGCCATTTTTCTTGGAATAGGCGGAATTGAGCGTCTCATAGGCGCGAATCAAGAACGAGCCTGAGCCGCAGGCAGGGTCAAGCACTTTTATCCTCTCAAGGTCGGCAGGGGACTTGGCTTTTGAAACAAGCTCCCCAAGCGTGTTCTTCACTATGTAATCCACAATGTAAGTTGGCGTGTAGTAGATGCCCATCTCCTTGCGCTTGGAGTCGCTGTCGCGCAAGCCCCCGCCTTCCCGCATCATGGTCGCAAGGTATTGCTCATACACGTTCCCAAGCACGTCCGCGTCAATGATGCCAAATTCGTATTTGTAAAGCTCCTCTACAACCTTCTCCACAATCGCATCATCCACGTAAAGGGAGGAGGCAAAATGCGGGGAAAAAAGGTCGCTGTCATACGCCTCGTTGAAATCATCAAATACATCCATGAGGTAACGGAGCAGCTTGCGCTTGTTCTCGGATTTCCAGCTGCGCACCGCCTCGCGCAGCCTCTGGTTCTCAAACCCGCGGTCCTCGCACGAGCGTATGAACACAAACCTGTTGAGCAGCTTCTGCACTCCCTCATCCACAAGCTCTTTTGACTCAAGCTTGTTGAGCCTGCTGTGCTCCGAGATGTTGCGCGAGAGCAGCCCGCGCCATTCGCGGAAGTCGGCAAACAGCTTTTTCGTGAGGGGCTCGCGCTTCTTCCCGCGCCCCACGCCCTGCGCGAATTTCTCAAGCTCGCCGGACGCTATGCCTTCCTTGCAAAGGAGCCACAAGCGGTCGAAATCCGATACGTAGGTGTCTATTGTGAAATTCAGGAAGCGCTGGTCCGAGAGGCTCTCGCGCTCGCAGTCATACACCACAAGCTCCTTGAAATTCGTGAGCACCGCCCACGGGACGGATTTGTAATGGGCGTAATCGGTCGCCTGCTTTGCCTCCTTTTCCTCAAGGGGCACGGATGCGGCCTTTGCCTCAAGGAAAAAGCGCGTGACGCCAGAGAGCTTGAACGCATAGTCAACGCGCTTGCGGGAAACCGCCTCCTCCCTTGACACCTCGTCAAACTCCTTTGTGTCCCAGCCAAGCGCATCGAACAGCGGCTCTATGAAAATGGATTTGGTGTCGTTCTCGGAAAGGGAGCGCAGCTTGCCCTCGGCTTCCAGCTTGCGCCATTTCTCAACAAGCAGCGCTATTTTTTTCCTTGCTTCCTCCTTGGACATGGCGACCCCCGATAACGATATCGTTTAAGGCAGTGAATTTTAAAAGCGGGTGCGGGCGGGTTGCCGGTGGAATGCAGGTTTTCCCTCCCTTCCCTACCATAATTTAAATCTTCTATACCCAATGGAAATCAACGATTTTCGCCCTTAGCGGAGGCGGCATATTTGGCAAGCCTTGACAATATCGAGAAGCACATCCCCGAAGGCGTAGTGGTATCCAAGGATGACGAGGAGCTTTTCAAGTTCATCGAGCAGTCCAAGCCCAAAATATTTGTTGTGGGGACAGGAGGCTCGGGCTCAAACACGCTCTCGCGCATGTACGAGCTTGGAATAGAGGGCGTCAACCTCATTGCCATGAACACTGACGTCCAGCACCTGGTGCGCATGAAGGCGCACAAGAAAATTCTTCTCGGAAAGCAGCTCACGCGCGGAATGGGCGCAGGCTCAAACCCGACTGTTGGCGAGAATGCCGCCAAGGAAAGCGCATCAGAAATAAAGAGTGCAATGGCTGGCGCCACAATGGCATTCATCACATGCGGCATGGGAGGCGGCACCGGCACGGGCAGCGCGCACATTATTGCAGAGCAGGCAAAATCCTCAGGCGCGCTCACAATCGCGGTAGTAACTCTTCCGTTCACATCAGAGGGAAAGGTGCGCATGAAAAATGCGCTTGAAGGGCTTGACAAGCTCAAAAAATATGCGGACACTGTAATCGTTGTCCCCAATGACAAGCTCCTCACAATCGCGCCGGACCTGCCGCTCAACACCGCATTCAAGGTGTCTGACGAGGTGCTTGCAGGCGCCGTAAAGGGCATTGCAGAGCTCATCACGCGCGCAGGGCTGGTGAACCTTGACCTTGCTGACTTGCGCACGATACTTACAACCGCGGGCTGCGCTGTTGTTGGAATCGGCGAGGCGTCTGTGGAGGCAAAGCCTGACCAGCGCGCACTTGTCGCAATCGAGACAGCGCTCTCATCGCCCCTGCTCGACGTTGACATTTCAACTGCTAACCGCGCGCTCATCAACGTGATTGGCGGCGAGGACATGACATTGCGCGAGGCAGAGCTTATCGTTTCAGAAGTTTCAAAGAGAATAGACCCGAACTCGCACATCATATGGGGCGCGCGCGTGGAGAAGGCTGCAAAGAAATCCTCGATACGCGTGCTTGTGGTCATTGCGGGCACTAAATTCCCGCAGTACGAGCTTGAACTTGAGCAGAAAGGTGGCAGGGAAGTCGAGCTTGATTTGGATTTGATTAACTAGCAAAGGGTGAATGGATGAACGTGATGGCAAGCATGACTGAATTCATTTCGCAGTCGCAGAGGATTTTTGCGGTATCCACGCGGCCAAGGCGCAAGGACTTTGAGAGGATTGCAAAAGTCACTATGATCGGAATGATTCTAATGGGCGTTCTAGGACTAATAATATCACTTGTGTTCCACGTGATTTGAGGGTGTTTTGAGTGTTGTTTGTATACCGGGTAACAGCAGGGCAGGAAAAAGTAGTTCTGGATATGCTAAAGAAGAAAGTGAGGAAGGAGAACCTTCCGATTTACGCAATCGCGCACTTTGAGGATTTGCGCGGCTACCTAGTGGTGGAAGCAGAGGACGAGGTCGCAGTGCGCTCTGCGGGCTTGAAAATCCCGCACATAAAAGGCGTGCTTGACAAGACAATGGACCCGTCAGAGCTTGACAAGCTGGTGCAGCTTGAGAAGCCCGCGGCGCTATCTGTGAACAAGGGCGACATTGTGGAACTCATCTCCGGCCCGTTCAAGGGCGAGAAGGCGCGCGTCATAAAAATCGACGTGAACAAAGAGGAAATCACTGTCGAGCTGACAGAAGTGGCGGTGCCGATTCCGGTGACGATACGCGCGAACACAATACGGATTTACCAGCGCGCGGAAGACGCCGGAAGCTAACGAAGGAAGCTTGCCGGCAAATGGAAAACACAAGTAGCGGAAGCTGCAGCAAACAAGCGGCAAATGCAAATATGCATAGGAGCGCATCGATTGTTGGGCAAAATGAATTCTGCACGCACGGATGCAAAGCCGGCGCCCGCATCAACTTTTAAATTCAAGAGCAAAAATCACGGTTATGGAGCTGCCAGCCGTTGCGTCCCCTCCTGACCTGACTTTCATTTCAACCGCGTTGCTGCAGTTGCGCGACCTTGTTGCCATATTCGCAGTGCTATGCTATGTCTTTGCAGCAGGCAAGATTGCGGACTTTTTGCAAAGCAGGGGAAGCCTGATAAGCAGGCGCGAGGCATTGCTTGCGCCCCTTGCATACATGGTTGCCGGCGCAGCAGGCGTGCTGATATATTTCTCATCAGATGCATCCCTGCCGCCGCAGAACACGCCAGTCACGCTCCTTGTGTACATGGCAATCATCCCAATTGGCATAATCGCGGCTGCCGGCGCAACCGCGCTCTATGCAATTTTCCGGGGAAGGATTGGCGCAATAGAAGCACTTGACCTAAGCATGCGAGTCATCCTCGCCCCGCTCTTTGACGGGCTGGCAGGATACTGGGCTGCGCTTGGGGCAGCGGCGCTGCTTGTCGCAATATCCGCCGCATCATACTACTCAAGCGGCGGGAACCTGTCGCTTGTGACAACGGACTTCCTGCTCCTCTCCTCCCTTGCCGCGCTCTATTTCCTCTATCGGATGCTAACTGCACAGAACAACGAGGCAAAGGCTGGCGCGCTTGTGACGTGCATGATAATCATTGCGCCTGGAATACTGAGGCTCTACTTCACTGAGCTTGTGTGCGCGGGCCTCTCACTAATACCGCTTGAGTTTTTCCAGAATTGCCCGCTCCTTAACGCAAGCGACGAGGTGACCCTTGCGCTCTCCGTTCTTGCAACGCTCATTGTGATTGTGCCAATCATCCCCTTTGTGTATGCAATCGTTGTGAACGCGCTGCGCTTCCTGACATTGATTGGCGTCATGGTCAAAAAGGAGAAGAAAGAGAAAAAACGGAATTGGAAAGAAGATTGAGCTATTTCCTTTTTCTCAGCACGAAGAACCAGGCTGCGCCTGCCAAAACAATCACGATAAGCCCATAGAGCAGCATATCTGTTCCCTTCACCGACACCGGCACAATTTCCGTGTCATAGCCCCGTTTTTTCACTTCCAAATTTCCGCTTAGGCCTAGCGTTACTTGCAGCGGGCTGTCGCCCTCGAATATCTTGTCTCCTGCGACAACTGCTATCCTGGGAAGGTTTGTGCCAAAAGAGTTTTTCACAGTCACCTCAAATGGCTTTCCGGCTTCTGCTTCCACCGGCGCGGAAATGGTCATCTCAAGGGGCCTTGCATCGGATGATTTCACCGCGCCGCTTGAGGAATAAAGGGGCCCGTCCTCTGCCCTGCCGTCATTGCCATATGTGCGGCATTCGAATTTCATCACGCTTTCCGGTATGGTTGCGGTGTCTAGGAAAACAGACCAGTCCTCCGTGCCAACAGCAGCCTTCCACTGCCCGCCGTTCTGGCGGACCTCCACGCGCTGCACTCCGCCGATTGCAAACGCCCTGCCGCGAAGCTCCATTTCAGCATCCCCGATCAGGCTGCCATCGACAGGGTTGTCAAACGAGCATCCGGGCGCAGCGGAAAGCGAATATACTCGCCCATCTCGGCTCCCAAAAATGACGGAATCCGAAAGCATCACGGGCGAGCCTATCCAGTCTGAGGATGCAAATGAGTAAAGCAATCTTCCGGATTCCGAATCCAGCGCATAGAGCTTGCGGTCATGGCTTCCAACAAATATTATGCGCGCGCCGTTCGTGCTGTATAAAACAGGCTCTGACCAGACTCCCTCGCCTGTCTTGAATTTCCAGAGAATCTGCCCGGTGATCGGATTGATGGAGTACACATTGCCGTCATTTGACCCGAACACCACCGCATCCCTGCTTGCATACGGCGTTGACTGCACCCAGCCGTTTGTCTGGAATGCCCATCGCGCAACCCCAGAATCTGAATTGACGGAATACAGCTTGCCATCGGTTGTTCCGAAGAATATGGCGCCGGATGTTGCGACAGGCCTTGAGCCAAAAATGGTGCCTACCTTCTGCCTCCACAGCATGTTGCCCTTCAGAGGCTCGAATGCAACAATATCATTGCCAATGCCTGCGATGATGGAGCCTTCTGTCTTTCCAATTGTTGAGAAATAATCTGTGAAGTTTGCGTTGTATGACCAGAGCAGCCTGCCTGTCGCGGCATCATGTGCGGACACGCTTGCGTTTGAGAGCACGAACACGCCGCTTCCAAGAGCCGTTATGGATTTTGCCCTCGTGGTGTTCTTTTCCCAAACGATTTTGCCGCTTCCATCAAGTGCCGCAATCCGCCCTGCATCAGTTGCCGCAATTATGTATTCGCCTGCCTTGGCAGGCTCGATTGATGTTTTCCCTCCAAGGTCAACGCGCCACTGGAGCTTTCCTGCAGCCGAGTCAAGCGCATATATTTTGCCGTCGGAGGATGCGAAGATGACGTTGTTTCCGGATATGATGGGTTTTCCCATCACCGAGCCTGACGCTGAATATGACCAGTCCACGGATGCGTGAAGCGGAAGCAATAGGAAGAATGAGATGAGCAATAAGGCGGAAATTATTCGCATGCAACCACTTTCGACGGGCGGATTTTAAGCATTTTGCCTAAACTGCCTTTTGGAGGCTCGCAGCTATTTGGGATAAATATTAAATATATTATTAATACTATTATTAGCAGGTGATAGGATGGCAAACGTTTCCGTTTCGGTTTCCGATGACTTGAAGCGCAAAATGGATGGGCTTAAGATAATCAACTGGTCCGAAGTTGCAAGGCAGGCGTTCGACCAAAAAATACATGACATAGAACTGCTCAACCATATGGCTTCAAAAAGCAGGCTTACAGAGGCAGATGCACTGCAGCTTGGCAGGAAAGTAAGCGCGGGGCTATCGTCACGACTGCGTGCGTATGCTGCCAGCCAAAATAAGAAATAACGGGCGGGCAAGATGGACCTCGTGGTGGATGCAAATATCCTTTTCGCTGCAATCATAAGCCGCCGCACCACTGCCTACTTGTTTTTTGATGAACGCATGCAGCTGTTTGCGCCCGGATTCCTATTTGAAGAGATTGCCCTGCACAAGGGCGAAATTTTGGGAAAGACTCGCCTGACGAGCGAAGAGCTAAGCTTGGTTTTGGAGGTTTTTGCAAAACGGATTTCAGTCGTTCCTATTGAAGAATTTGCGCCATTTTTGCCCAAAGCCGAAAAAATCTGCCCAGATCCCAAAGATGCAGCCTATTTTGCGCTTGCCTTATGGCTTGGGCCGGATGCAAAAATCTGGTCAAACGACAAGTTGCTAAAAAATCAGAAGGAGGTCAAGGTCATCACAACGGGTGAACTACTCTCGCTTCTTGGAACAAACTGAAAATAAAAAAGGAGGATTTATTGCAGCTTGCTGTCCCACTTGCCCTCTTTGATTTCCTTAATCATGTCGCGGGCGGGCTTCCCCTCGCAGGTGATGCCCAATGACACGCAGCTGCCAAGCACCTCGTTTGCGCCCATCTTCACGTTTCGCGTCAGCGAGCTTCCCGACTTTGCCTTTGCAACCTTGATGACCTGCTCAAGCTTGAGGTCGCCGACAACTTTCGGGTCTTCGGCGCCGCCCTTCCTGCCTTTTTCAATGCCAAGCTCCTTCTTGATGAGCTCGCCAGTGGAAGGCGCTCCCACCTCGATGCGGTGCGTTTTGGTGTCCTTGTCAATAATTACCTTGATTGGGACTTTCAATCCTGCGAATGCCGCGGTCTTGGCGTTTATCTCGCCTATGATGCCTGCGATGTTCACTCCCATCGGGCCCATTGCCGGGCCAAGCGGCGGCCCTGCTGTCGCATGCCCGCCTTCGATTATCGCTGATATGGTTGTTTCTGCCATCAAAATCATCTCACAGAAGAGGAAAGCATTATGGTGGCAACTGTTTTTATTGCTATTCTCCCAACCCACGTCTCATTATGAATATTGTGGGAAGAGAAACATGTATGCATATGCTAGTGTCGAAAGCAGCAGCAAAACTGCTACCAATTTGAAATATCGCGCGACAAAACTTCCTGCTCTGCCAGTCTCTTCATCCATTTTTTTTGCGTAGTAAAAAAGAAGTAAGTTTACTATCGGGTACGATACTGAACCAAATGCAATCACCCCTCCCGTTAACTCATAATGATTAAATAATTGAAAAATAGCTGCCGCGAAAAAAATGAAGAAAATCACCTGGAGAACTGCTATGGCCTCAAGCGGGAATTTTATCAAAAAGTCGCTTTTTATCTGCTCTTTCCATCGTTGCTTGGTCTGCCGCAAAAGAATCGCATTTAATGCAGGCAAAAGCAAAATCAGCAGCACTAAGCCTGTCAAATCCCCTTTCAGAAAGATTATTGGGCTGCCAGCCACAATGAGAATTACAATTATCCAAAAGGCGAATTTCGTATATAGCCACGCCTCCTTTTTCTCCTGTCGCAACGCCTCCCACCCTAGTTTGACTGCAAGCAACAGGCCCAAAATAAGGGGCAAAAAGAAGAGGGCAATCGAAACTGCTGAAAATGCCATCCAAAGTATCGCATTAATCTGGTCGATTTGTGTAGAATTCTTGCGATCGCATTTCCCGATCAGGTTTTTTGCACCCTTCTGTGTTTTCCCGTCATCGTAGCCGAACGTGATGTTCAAATCATACGTGCTTCCAGAAGTGCACTTCTCACTCATTGCAAGCGAAATCTGCTTCTTCTCGCCGCCGGCAAATGAAACAGGCGTGGAGTTTGTTCCGCCGGGAATACTGCTGCCTCCAACTGCAAAAAGCGTTAGTGTTTTTGGCTCTGACTCTACATTCTGAATTACTATGAGCAAATAGCCGTTTTCTTCCGAATGTTCCACAATAGTAAACGGTCTTGCCTCGCCTCTCCAATATGCGTCTGATTGTGTCTTTCTTGAATCACCCGATAGAGCGCTTGCAGCCCCAAAAAGTAGAAAGAGCACTAGAACAACTGAGAGCAAATTCCTTGCCGTGGAAATACGCAGTGCCTCCATGCAAAACTAGCTGCGTATATAATCATTTTATTGCTATCCCCCGTCATTAGCACAGGGTTTTCTGATGGTTTCAAGCATGGGCGCGCAGCGGCTTAGGGCAACGTTTCGCACCCTGCAGGAGAACACTGACCTCGGCGATGCGATAATAATCTTCTTCGGCGCGCTCTTTCTCCTCTCCGTATTTCGATTCTATCCGATATTTCTTTTGCCGGTGCTTGCGCTCGTCTGCGCAGTCGCAGGGTACAAAGCTCCATGGGCTGGCACGCTACTTGCAATGCTATTCACATTCCCTGCAATCGCATACCAGTCCCCTGTGCTTGCATGGGTGTTCACGCTTGCCATCTCAATCACATTGTTCGAGGTGTTCGAGCATTGGAAAGTGATTTCATTTTTGCAAATAGTGATTGCGGCGCCATTTGCGCCCTTCCCGCTTTCGCTTCTCTCAGGTTTCCTGCTCCTTGTGATGCCCCTTGCAGCATTGCATTTGGGCAGCAAAAAATCCCTCATGCTCTCCATCCCTGCAGTATACATCATACTTCTTCTATCGACACTTTGGATGACTCAGAACAGCGCGTTCCTTCCCATACTTGACCCGGCGACGCACTACGGGCCTGCGATGCCGGACTTGCAGAACAATGCAAAGCCATCAGTTGATTTCGTCCGCATCTTCTCCGCATCCGGCTCTGCAATAGGCTCACTCATTGATTTTAGCAACATGCGCGTGGTGTCGCCTGCGCTTGGCAAGATTTTCGAAAACACTATCCGGCTCTTTGTAAAGGATGCAGCGTTTTTGCAGCTTGCATCCTGGGCAGTCGTGCTTTTCCTCGTGGGATATGTGCCTGGCAGGGTGGATAACAAATTCAAGCAGACAATCGGCGCATGCTCGATTGGCATTATCGTATTCATGCACTTTTTCATTGCGGCGGCATATGGCACGCCCCTTGTGCCGCAGATAGTTGCGTATGCTGCATTCTCAATTGCCGCAATCGCCGCCCTTGAGGGCGCGGGCGTGAGCATCACACGGGAAAAATTCCTTATGCGGCAGGAAAAGACGCGCAAATTTGACAAATTCGGCGCAGGGGACTTAACCGAGAGCGAGGGCGCAGCCTCGCTTGACGACGTGGGCGGGTATGAGGATGTGAAGGCGGAGCTTCGCGAGGCAATAATTACTCCAATACAGCAAAAGGAAATCACCTACACATATGGCATCAAGCCGCCGACCGGCATCCTCCTCTTCGGTCCGCCGGGCACAGGCAAGACGCATCTGATGCGCGGGCTTGCAAAGGAGCTTGGCATCGGCTTCTATTATGTAAAATGCTCCGGCCTTCTCTCAGAATGGTACGGGGAGAGCGAGCGCAATGTTTCTGAATTATTCACAATCGCAAGGAAGAACGCGCCGTGCGTCGTGTTCTTCGACGAGCTGGATTCCATTGGCAAGCGCCGCGACAAGTACACAAGCGACGACGTCGCTCCGCGCATCATGAGTGTTTTCCTAGAAGAGCTTGACGGCTTCAAGGAGAAGGGGCAGAAGCCCGTCATATTCATAGGAGCTACAAACATCCCAGACCAGCTTGACCCTGCGCTGTTGCGCCCTGGCAGGCTTGACAAGATAATATACATGCACCTGCCGGACCCGGCTGCCCGCGAGGCGATATTCCATGTGCACACAAAAAAGCTCCCGCTTGCAGAGGACGTAGATTTTGCCAAGCTTGCAAAGCTGACAGAGCGCTATTCTGGTGCGGATATAAAGAACATCTGCACCGAGGCAAGCCGCCTGGCTGCGCGCGAAGCCCTTGCAAAAAACCAAGTCATGCCGGTAACAATGAAGCACTTCACAACAATTCTAAAGGGCGTGCGGCCTTCGACCTCGCTTGAGATGCTTGAGGAGCAGGAAAAATTCCAACTCGACTTTGAGCGACGCGTCGGCTTGGTGAAGGCGGACAAGGAGGAAACCGAGGAAATCATCCGCTGGAAGGACGTCGCAGGATTGGATGATGTGAAAAAGGCATTGCTTGAGGCAATCGAAGTGCCCCTCCTGCACCAGGAACTGATAAAGAAATACAAAATCAAGCCAGCAAAGGGGCTTCTTCTCTACGGCCCGCCGGGCTGCGGCAAGACAATGATTGCAAAGGCTGCGGCAAACGAGCTGCATGCAACTTTCCTCTCCATTTCTGCCGCGGATTTGATGAAGGGCGGCTATGACGGAGGAGTGCGCGCAATAAAGCGCGAATTCAACAGGGGTCGTGAGCAGTCGCCTGCAATAATATTCATAGATGAGATTGAGGCGCTTGCATCAGACCGCCGCTCAAATGACAATCGGATAGTGACGCAGCTTCTTGTGGAGATGGACGGAATAAAGGAACTCAAAGGAGTGATGCTGATTGGCGCGACAAACCGCCCCTCGGTAATCGACCCGGCACTGATGCGCCCCGGTAGGTTTGACAAGATAATATACATCCCGCCGCCGGATGAAGGGGGGCGGTCAAAGCTCTTCGAGCTGAACCTGGCGCCGGATCGCGGCATGGATGGCAAGAAGGCGTACGAGCTTGATGTGGAATTTGACATGCTCGCAAAGGCATCGCGCGGCTTTACCGGCGCTGATATAGCAAGCATCTGCCAGGAGGCGAAGATGAATCTCGTGCGCGGCAAGATAAAGGGCGAGGAGGGGCATCTTGAGATGATTGACATCCTTGAGATAATCAAGAAGAGGCGGCCGTCGGTAAGTGAAGCCGACTTGCAGGAGTATGAGAGATTCACCTCAGAGCACGGAGAGCGGAAGTAGAAAGCCGGATGTTTTAAGAAACATAAAACATTGGCATCCAGAGGCGTTTTCCGCTTCGCTTATCGTTGCTTCTTTTTCAGTCCGACGCTTTGCGCCTATTTTTCTTTTCCATTTGGCTGCGTGCGGAGGTTCTGCCGCCTGTGCTCTCCCGCTTTGCTCCCCTTCCCAAGCCCCTCTATTATATACTCGGTCGTCCAATACAGCATTACTTGTGGCTTAATCTGAGCCTTACGTGTTCAAAACGGCGTTTTTGGAGAGGCAGTCATTACAGCCCCTCCGGCGTGCTGGAAATCCAGAATTCCGCCAATTCACACCAAGGTTCGTCAATACGCTGCAGGAAAATTCGGCAATAAGCGTTATTATGCCTAAAATATGCATATTTTTGTTTAGGTGTTTTACCAATCTTTAAATAGCTATTGTTGAACATCCTCTCATCCATCCGAGGCGCTATACTAGCGCCGGGGATGATGCAATCTGTAAGGGCACGAAAGAAAAAAAGTGTCGCCGGTAAATGTTGTGTCATGTGCCCTTTAAGGCGACATAAAAACTGAGGTGAAAAAATGAAAGGAGTGAACGTAAAGAAAATAGCCGCTCTGGCAGCAGGCGCACTCCTTGCTGGCTCGGCAATAGCAGTGGCCGATGTCATGTATAGGAGCACGCAGCTGGTAGACCAGAATGGTCAGCCGACGGTGAAGATCGTCGTCGGATCCAAGGCAGCTATTACGGACGGCGTTGCAGCAGCAAACATTGCGGCTGTCATAGCCAACCGTGCCTACAAGAGCTCGACCCTCACGGCAGGCGTCAATGGCGAGCCGACTTGCGATGTCGCAACCGGCACCGGCACTGGCACTTGCAGGATAACAAACGAGAAAGTGACCCTTGAGGTTACTGTCCCGGGCGTTGTCGCAGGGGCATATGAGTTCAAGACATACATCTCTGACTACATCGACAGGACGTTGCAGAACCGCAACTCGACTGCCGACGAGGATCAGTACAACGCGTCCACATTATCATCGGACGTTTCAGTGGTTGTTTCGCCACTGAAGGCGTACCTTGGCGATGTCGCAAGCGCACGCAACATGTACAAGATTGGCTCATCCCAATACCTTGGCTTTGCGGACGTGCCGGTCGTTGACCAAAATGCAGGCGCTGACTTCGCCTACACGGAGCAGCAGAGCTTCTGGATTGGCGGCCCGCGCAACAGCCCTGGCGACGTGTACTACGAAGCCTCTGTAACATACGGGGATGTAGTCGCGAGATACAACTACATGGCTTACTCCATCCGCTTCATCGGGAACGACTATGGTATTCCGATGTGCACTGGAGGGAACAGGTCAAACGGTGACTGGGCTGACTGCGCAGACGATGACCAGTACCTGACTGCAAACCACCGCGTCAAGATAAAGTACCTTGGCGAGGACTGGATCATTTCGTCTATGACGCGCTCAACGACCACCGATGCAAGCTCGACAACCGCAGTAAACGGCGGCGAGATAAAGCTTGCAAAGGAGGCGAAGTACGCCATCGTAAACGTCGGCGGAGTGCTCGATGCGGGCAACTTCAAGATCCGCCTATCGGACATTTCAGTCGCAGTGGGTTCTGAAAACAGGCACCCTGCGATTATCGATGTCCTAGACGCCAACGATGTCGTCGTCGGCCAGATCCAGGTAAACCCGGGATCGACCTACACCTTCACGCAGACTGGAACCGCAAACACAGTCAAGGTACACGTGTACAAGACTGCGCCCGGTTTCACCCTGAACGCGAAGTGGGCTGAGATCGCCATCTTCACGGACGAGATAACACTCAAGGACAACACGAGGATTGACTCGAGCTCAAGCGGGCCGAACAAGTATTTCTACGCATCGTTGATGTGGAAGAACCGCGATTACACGGGCGCTTCCGGAAGCAACGACACGGACGCAGACTCGCTGCGTGAGATAGTAATCCTTGCAAGCAATGATGAGTTCTCAAGCAAGTACAACATGGCTGGAGACTCGTACAACTTCCCGAAGTCGGGAACCGCGTACACGGTCACATACAACGGCCTTGGCATGGCAGACACTGACTACGACACGCTCCAAATGAGGGCAGTCGGCAGCCAGCAGTACCGCGTGTCAGCAGGCGGCTCGGCATGCACTGCAGCATCATCCACCGATGTGCAGTACACGACGAAGATGATCGAAATCACGTCAAGCGACAACAACTTCGGCGGCTCTGGAGGCTTGCTCGGCAACAACGTTGCGCGCAAGTTCTACTATGACCCGGTCGGCAACAACACCAACCTTACTGCAGGTGGGTCTGTTGACCAGAGGAACGTGGCCAACGAGTCGAACTACTCGCCAATCGTATTCTACAAGCCAGACGGATACGACTGCTACCTGTGGGCATTCCTCGTCACCAATCAGGCCGATGGCTCATCCAACTTCGTGCGCTACCGGCTTGCTGGAGAGGACAACACGATCGGAAAGGTTTACTTCCCGACCCTGAATGTTAGCGGCAACGATTCAGTTGACGCCGTCCTCAACTCCACGCCCTACACCTCTGCGCCAACTGGATTCAACAGGGACATTGTGATCCGGGAGGACGCGGGCAAGTACACCACCGCCTCGCACGTCGCAGTCTTGTTGAGGCAGCCGATAATTACCAACAACACGGCTGACAGCAACTTCAAGTTCAAGACAAGCGACACCCAGTACACGTACTACCAGGCACTGGGCGGCACAACCGCAAGCGCATACGAGCCAAAGTTTGTTACGGAGAGGGGTTCTGAGTTCACCGGCCTATCAATGACCGATGCGACCTTCAGAATCGCAAAGAAGATCGCTGAGCCGACCTTCACCTTCGCAGCAAGCTCTGCCAATATGACCTCTGGCGGCGCAGCCGAGTACATACTCGGTGAGGGCGAGGAGCAGGTCCTGACTGGCGGCGTGAAGGTCCGCGTGAAGAGCATCGACGAGACTGTGGGTTCATGTGTTGCAGGCAGCGCTGGCGGAGCGCCGGCATGCACTATTGACAAGACCACACAGACGCCGGTGATCATGCCACAGAACTTGCCATCCGTGGATGCCATAGTGTCTTACCCGCTTTTGGGCGAGGCAGCAAAGCTTGTCATCACAGACAAGCAGGCACCCTCAGTTGGCGTTGTCATCGCCGTAGGTGGCCCTGAAGTCAACACACTGGCCGCAGACATGGTGCAAGGCACCGCAGTCGACTTCAAGACAGAGAAAGTCGTAGTGCGGGAAATGGTGCCTGGCAGCAAGATACTTGTTGCCGGCGCAACAGCCGACGACACCCTGCGCGCAGCGTCTGACTTCATAGAAGCACTATCTAAGTAAAGGGGAGGCTTTTTGCCTCTTCTTTCCCCCCTTTTTTTCTTTTTTTCAAAACTTAGCGCAAGCATCGTTTTTCTTTTTTGAGCATTTGATGGCTGCCATTTTGTCCTTTTGCCGCTATTTTGCCTTGTTTTTCCGGTTTCCCATGTTTTACCTTCCATTTTGCAAACGCTTTTAAATGGCTGGCGGCAGAAATTAGCTTCATGAGGCGACTACTAATATTATCCCTGCTGATGCTGTCTGCCCTGCCTTTCGTGTCCGCTGCCTTGGACCCCGCCCAGTACCTGTACGAAGGCGAGAGCGCGAGTGCGATTTCCACGGTTGATTTCACCATCGCATCCTCGACGTCCGCTTACAAGCTTGTTTCCATTTCCGGCGCGCCCGCGTTCCTCCTAAAGGACGGCGAGCCGATAAGGGATGCTGCTGCAGCCCAGGCAGCGCTAAAGGAATATTACTCAAAGACGGCATACCTCTCCGCAACAGAGCTCTCCGAGCTCAAAACCAAGGTGGCATCGTTCAATGCGAGCCGCAACTTCATGACCAATTACGGGCCTGCCGAGAGCACGTGCAAGCAGAATATCGGCCTTGGGCTTCGGCCATGCAACTCGCTTGCATCATGCACCCAGCTTGCCTCTATTGTCTGCTCCCTATTCGGCACAGGCGGCGGCTGCGACGTATCAATACTCGCCTCGTACACTTATGATTACTCAAAGAACGTCAAGGATCTCGATGATCGCATCAACTCAGCGACATCCGCTCTGAATACAATGACTTTTGAGACCGCCTCGGAAAAGCTTGAAACCATCGAGCTTAGCCTGAATGGCGCAAAGGACGCCGCAAGCAAGATAAAAACATCCAAGCTTCGCTTCCCTGCGCCTGGCGACACGTGCATGGACTGCATCGGCGTCTGCCCGACCATGAAATTCGACATCGCCTCCATTGATGCTGCAATATCTGCCGCAGGCACTTACAAGCGCCGTGTTGAGCCCCTCAAAAACCTCGGGCAGACTGCGGCAAGCCTCGTGGCTGCAGAAGATGAGCGGCTCACATACAAGCTGAACACCGCCCTCTATGCAATTTACAGCGCGAAATTTGATGCTATAAAAAACACCTCGGGCAATGTGTCTGAAGAGGCAGAGCTTGCCGCGCTCACTGTTGCTGACGAGCAGTTTGCCGCAATGCTTGTGGACCTGCGCGAGGCAAAGGCAAAAATTGACACGGGATTGGCACTCAGGAATTTCACCAGCATGAACGAATCCCTCTCCATCTACCAGAGCGCAGCAGCGCAGCTAAATGAGGCGCTCCTGAACAATTTCACCGCGCCCTACATGGAGCTTGAGGATGCGCAGGACACGGCTAATGATAAGCTTCTTGCGGCATCCTGGGGCATTGACAAGAACGACGCCGCAAGGCTTGAGGGCTTTGTAGCGCTTGCAACCCGCAAAAGCGACATTGACCGGAGCTTTGACCCCCCGATGACTGCCGGCCAGTACAATGAATTTGGCGCAGCATACCTGTCCCTTGCCGTTGACACGGAAAAATTCATGGCATCTGGCAATAATGCGCAAAAGACCGTGCTGGGCCTTGGCACGTCAATTGGGCAGAAAAGCGTGGATGGCGCAATGGCAATTACTGCAACAATGACGCCTGTGAATTTCAAGACTCGCCAGAGAATAGCGCCCTACATCCCGCCAGTCGTACTGTTTCTCACAGACCTGTCGCTTCTCTCAATGGCGCTAATCGTGTTCGTGGGGGGCATGATATACTTCCGCGGCGTGTTTGCGCACAAGATAGTGCTAGGCGCCTGGGTGCTTGGCCTGGTTGCGTTCGCGGGCTTCCTTCTAATTGGCACAGTTGCATTCTACTATGGCATACTCGGCCAGTCCTCGAACATGGCATCCTTCACTGAATTCTTCTCGCAGGTGCAGTCGTCCCCAAGCGGCAGCGTCATATCTGACATTTCCGCCGCAACGGCAGAAGGGGTGGTCGCAATGGACTCCTGCTCCTCGCAAATAGAGGGCCAGCTGCTTCCGATGGGCAAGTCAGTCCGGCGATTTGAAATCAACGGGGGCACGTGCCGGTTCTTGAACGTGACCAATGAGACCAATGTAACTGTCGAGGTTCCTGCAAACGACTGCCTTGGCATGATAGCGGACGAGCCAGTTTTCTATCTCTCATATTCCGAGACCAGCTTGGTGCCGCAGTTCTCAGTCGTTGTGCAAAAGCAGGCTACCATTGTTGGCAATGCGGAGTACCACGAGCGCTGCGACATTGCAAACGTGCTTGGGTGAAGGTTGTGGAGCTTAGCGTGCAGCAAAAGGCCATCATCGTAATCCTTGTGGCAGCCATAGCCTTAGTGCTTGCGTACTCGCTTTCACAGCAGAGAGACTTGCCCGTCTCTGATTCCGAATTCTTCCAAAATGTCGTGCTTGCCGGCAAGATCGCAATCATAATGGACGTGCGGGGCGCAGACACAAGCGCCACATCAGACAAGGTCCTCCAGTGCGGCACTGAGCTTGCAGGAAGCCCGAAGCTTGCGGGCAAGGAAATTGCAAACTACGGCTGCAGCGATGAGAGGTGCGTGACCGCATCCACAACGTCGAATGAAACGCGCAGCATGAAATATTCAGAAGCAATATCGGAGCTAAACTCCAAGGGTTTTGTCTACTTCCACATAATGCCCGGCCCGAACAATTCCACATTCTACAAAAAGCACGCCGAGATTGCGATAAACGACAAGTTCCCCTCGGCATGCAGCATAAACTGATTTTATAAAGAAAGAATGGGATATACAACCACTAGCACTATAGCAAACCCGCTGGCAATGCGGCGTTCTTCAGCCCGTGCTATCTGTGGGTTTGCTACTAAGCAGAGACGCATTTATGCGGCTCTGCTGTAGCTGATATTATGGCAGAGGCACTTGACAAGACAAAAAAGCTCTACGAGCTAAAGCGCCAGCTTCGCTACCTATCCGGCTTGAAGGGCAACGGCACGGAGCTTATTTCAGTCTATATCCCCCCGGGCTCGCCAATACACGAAATGGGCGGAAAATTGCGTGAGGAGGCAGGGCAGGCATCAAACATAAAGAGCAAAAGCACGCGCAACAACGTCGTTGACGCGCTTGAGAAAATCATACAGCACCTAAAATTCTATCGCACCACGCCAGTAAACGGATTGGCAATATTCTGCGGCAACATCTCCGACAACCCTGCAAAGGTGACAATAGAGCTTTTTGCAATGGAGCCGCCAGAGCCCGTAACTGTGAGCATGTACCGCTGCGATTCGCGCTTCTTCCTTGAGCCCCTGGAGCGCCTGCTTGGCGCAAAGGACTCATATGGCATCGTGGTGCTTGACGGCAGGGAGGCGACCCTTGCGTCGCTGAAGGGCACGAACGTGCAGATTTTGCACAGGCTCAATTCCACCGCGCATGCAAAAATTCGCAAAGGAGGCCAGTCGGCCCGCCGCTTTGAGCGCTTAATCGAGGAGTCAATAGAGCTATACTACAAGCGCGTGGGCGAGTACATGGACAAGTATTTTGTCACAGGCATTAAGGGCGTCATCATCGGCGGCCCAGGCCCAACGAAGGAGAATTTCGTGAAATTCAAGCCGTTCAACTACCAGATAAAAATACTGGGCGTGGTGGACACGGGCTACACTGACGAGTACGGGATACGGGAAACAATGGCAAAGGCGGGCGACATAATCGCAGAGCAGGAGGCTGTGAAGGAGAAGGTGCTGCTCGACCGCTTCACAAAGGAAGTGGTGTCCGGCCGCGGGCTTGCGATATACGGCGAAGCCGACGTGCGCCGCGTCATCCTCTCAAAGCAGGCGGAATCCGCTGTCCTCTCAGAGGGGCTGAAATACAAGCGCGTGGAGGGCACGTGCGTCTCATGCGGGAAAAAATGGGGCTTCACAGTGAAGGCGGATATTGAGGGCGACAAATTCCTCTATGAGAAAAAATGCGACTGCCCTGCGGTGGGGAAATTGCAAAAAAGCGAAGAAATAGACCTCCTTGACGATTTGATTGCGCTTGCCGACACTGTGAACATCCCGGTGCACATCGTGTCAACAGATACTGCTGAGGGCACGCAATTCCTGCAGACTTTTTATGGCGTTGGGGCGTTTCTCCGTTACAGGTAATAAGTTCCCGCTTAGCCCAATTCAGTGCATGGAATAGCGGTGTTATGGACCTGTTTTCACCGCCCTCATGGCTCGTACCCCTCGCCAAAGTATCCCAAGCCCCAATAGCCAGAAAACCGCAAGGAAAATGGCCGCAATCGGCCCGTCAAAGGGCAAAGATGAGGGGAACTGTGAAGCAGCAGGCACTGGCGGGCATTGCGCATTTGCAGTTTCGCTGCCCTCTGGTTTTTCCTTTTCATTAGATGGTGTTTCTGCTGCTTTTCTTGGCGCGGCAAGCTCTTGCGTCATTTTTTCCGAAACCGCATCAATCTCCTGCGAATAGCGCAAAAGCCGATAAACGTCAAAGTTCACCCCGCGCTCGGCAAGGATGTAGCGCGCCTGGCTCTCAAATATTTTTCCCCACAATGTTTTTGCCTTGTGCCCAATCACTTTTTTTGTGGCATTGGCAAGCTCGGTTGCGCCAACCTCGGAACGCGCCTTGTACATTGATGAGGCATAAGTTGCATCAAATATTGCAGCCGCGTATTTGCCTTCTGCCTCAAGCTCCTTTGCGCTTGCAAGGTGCCATGCGGCATCAGTATCCAAGTCTGACACTGCGGCAGCGGCGTCTGCGGCGGAAATGCGTTCGGATGCAAGTGCAGAAAGCGCTGATTCGTCAATTCCCTTGCCCTGAATGCCTGCCCCCTGCAGGTAAACGAGCCTTGCAACGTCGCACCAGCCCTGCGAAAAGAGAAGCTCGCGCAATGCGAGGTATTTCTCCTCCCCGCTCACGTTCTGCACGTCTGTCGCATTCGCCTTTTTCTCCGCCCAATGAGCGCGCAGATCCGCGCCTGCCACCCACTGCAAATTCTTTCCATTCATCTCCGGCCGCACAAGGCTTTTTGTGCATGAAAGCACATCGGACTGGCTGCCTTCCAAATCAATGTCGCGGTAGCCCACGCGCAAAAATTCCACGTCAACTGCCGAGAGGAATGCCGAGTTTGCGCCAGTATAAGAATAGCCGAGCTTTACCATCTCCCGGTATTTTTTCACCTCTGCACGGAAATAGTCCCGGAACCTTGGCAGCTCGCCTGGCGTGTCGTCCTTTATCTTCAGGTTCTCGACAGAGTTTTCAAGCCTGTCAATGAACGTGTTTGAAACGTCTGCAAACTTGTCAAGCTCCGAATCCGTCCCGTAGCCTGTCAAATTTGACGGAATGGGCTCGCTTTTGAGCTTGAACTCGCTTTTTATCGGTGTGCCGGATGCCGCGTATGCGATTTTTTTCGCATCCGACACGTTGTCAACTTCCACTGAGACAAAATCATACCTTGTCGCAAGCGTGGAGAGCACCAAGTACTCGTAAATCTGCTGCTTTGGGGTAAGTATTGCCTTCTTGCCCATGTCTGCTGCGGCCTTTGCCTTCTCTATGATTCCGCCGACCGGACCGACCCTGCCCCCTTCCTCAATCGTGCCTGTCATTACGATGTCATTTCGGATTTTCTTGTTGTCCAAAAGCGCAGAAATCGCAACCGCCATTGCCGCGCCTGCGCTTGGGCCGTCCACAAGCGTGTCCTCTTCTGACCCTTTCACGCGGAAGAGGAGGTCGCAATCGCTTCTGTCAACTCCGCTTGTTGCAAAGGCATAAGTTGCCGCATCAACTTCAGATGTCTGCGTTGCAACACCTATGCGCGGGGATGTTGCGCTGTATATGTAGCCATCGCCCGGGCGCGATTCGACTTCAAGTGTCAGGATGCTGCCGCCGTCGCCTACGACGGCTGGCACTGGCACTGAAACAACCGCCTCACGGCAGGCGGGGGCTGCAAATGAAAAGCTAAGCAGAAGCATGAGTATTGCGAATAGGGCTATTTTTCTCATATTCTCTGCTTCGCTTGCGGATATTTTAAATATGCGCCAAAACCAGTGGGAGCCTGTTGCAAATTGCCTCTGAAGCTTCTTCTTAGGGAAAGCTGCTTACGACTTTTGTGAGAATAAAGCCTCAGTCGGAGTCTTCGACCCCTTGCA
>JAGVIA010000082.1 GCA_020056305.1 archaeon
GTGATGAGCATAGCCTCGGCAAGATACCGGCTATGCAAAACATTCAATAACCGTTTCTTGCTGCCTAAAATGTTCGGTTATTTTTCTGATTAGCTATAATTGGCCTCCCCATCCTTGGCGCCAATTTTATGGTGTGAATAAGCATGCCAAGTGAGTCCAGATGCACAAGAGCCTCACCAAGCATATCCTTTGCTATCCTGAAATCCGCGCCTTCCAATCGCAGCCTCGACATGCGCAGCGGTGTCTTTGCCCCAAGCACGGATTCAAATTCGACAAAAATCCCGCAGGACGAGAGCCCTTCCCTGCACTCCTCAAGCGCAGATAGCCTCCGTGCCCTGAGCTCTCCAATCAGCGGCACGGCTTGCTTTGCATCAACGTAATTTGCCCTCAGCAGCGCCCTTACTGCCCGCACCGGCAGCATCTCATTTTTAAAAGCGTCAACAAGCCTGTCCGCAAGCGTTCCTATGCCCGGCATGCCAACAACAGGCGCAAAACGGGGCATGGAGATTGCTGGCAATCCTAGCGCGGCGCCATTTAATGGCACCTTTGCAGGCACCCCGATAGTGCCGGGCATGGCAGTCTGCACAAGTGCAATTCCCCCTTTACTTTTAAATCAATTGCGCCAAATCATTCCCGATGGCAAAAGAGGAGAAGCCAGAGGCAAAGGCTGCGCGTTTGCCCCATGCAATGCCTGTCGAAGATGCCATGAAGGCATTTGGCACATCTTCCGCAGGTCTCGATGAAGAGGGGGCAGCATCCCTGCTTTCAAAATACGGCCCAAACAATTTTTTCAAGCCAAAGCCTGTGGAGTGGCCAAAAATATTGCTGCGCCAATTCGAAAATCTCCTCATTCTCATGCTGGTTGCCGCATCGCTCATCTCATTTTTCATAGGCGGGCACGAAATAGACGGAATCGGAATAATGGTCGCAGTCCTGTTGTCAGTAGGGTTTGGCTTTTTCCAGGAGTATAAGGCAGAAAGCGCCCTTGAGGCTCTAAAGCGGCTCACTGTCCCGACTGCAAGTGTCATGCGGGGCGGCAAGGCCATGGTTGTGAAAGCGGAATCCCTAGTGCCTGGCGACATCCTCATCATATCGGAGGGCGACAAGGTTTCCGCCGACTGCCGCATATTCGAGTCCGCAAACATCCATGCAGACCAGTCCTCGCTCACTGGAGAATCCTACCCGATTCGGAAGGAAACAGGCGCGCTTTCGCAGTCCACCATCCTCGCAGACCGTTCAAACACGCTCTATGCGGGCACAGTAGTCACGCGCGGGCATGGCAGGGCAATCGTGGTTGGCACCGGCGGCGCAACCGAATTTGGCAAAATAGCACAAACCCTCCAAGATACCGAGGAGGAAACCACCCCGCTGCAAAAAAACTTGGGCGAGCTTGGGAAAAAAATAGGCATTGCGGCGCTTTTCCTCTGCCTTGTTTATTTTGCATTCGGCGTAATGCGCGGAGTACCGGCAGCGGACATGTTCATCATAGCAGTCAGCCTTGCAGTTGCCGCAATTCCCGAGGGGTTGCCCACAATACTTGCAATCACACTTGCAATCGGCGTGCAGAAGATGGCAAAGCGAAACGCGCTCATCCGCCGCCTGCCTGCGGTGGAGACTCTTGGCAGCGCAACGTTCATCTGCACTGACAAGACGGGCACACTTACTGAAAACAAGCAGACCGTCACCAAGCTTTGCACTGCCTCATGCATGTTCTCTTTTTCCGGCGCAGGCTTTGGCACCGGGCAGATAAGGGCGGAGAGCAAAAGCGCAACTGCAGATGCGTGCTCGCGGCTTCTCTCAAAATCACTTGAAATCTGCTGCCTGTGCAACAATGCGAATATCACTGCAGAAGGTGGCGAAGTGAAGGGCGCCACAGGCGACCCGACGGAAATTGCGCTCCTCGTCGCTGCATGGAAGGACGATGCGCAAATAGACAAGCTGCGCTCATCAAACCCAATTGCATTTGAAATCACCTTTGACTCCGGCAGGAAGATGATGAGCGTGGTGCGGGCGGGAAAAGAAGGCACTTTCGCATACGTAAAAGGCGCGCCTGAAAAAGTGCTAATGCATTCCACACACATTCTGACAGAGCGCGGCGAAGAGGTTCTGACTTCCAAGCGCCGAGCCGAGCTAACAGAGCAGCTTGACAAATTCTCATCGCAGGCGCTTCGCGTGCTTGGGCTTGCATACAAGAAAGTGAAGCATGCAACGGATTACTCCGAAGACGAGCTGGAGCGCGGCATGGTGTTCGCCGGCCTCATAGGAATGATAGACCCGCCCCGCCCAGAGGCCCTTCCTGCCGTGCAGCTATGCAAATCCGCAGGCATCAAAGTGATGATGATAACCGGGGATTCTGGCAAGACTGCGGAGGCGATTGCACGGCAGGTTGGCATCCTCTCTCAAAATGGGCTTATGATATCCGGCGAGCGCCTTGACGGGATGAAAGAAGCGGAGCTTCGCACCCTTGCGCCCCGCATCCAGCTCTGCTACCGCGCAACTCCCGAGCACAAGTTCCGCATAATTTCCGCGCTCATGGAAAACGGCGAAATAGTCGCAGTGACTGGGGATGGCGTGAATGACGCGCCTGCAATAAAAAAGGCGAACATCGGGGTTGCAATGGGCATTTCCGGGACTGATGTCTCAAAGGAAGTAGCCGACATGGTGCTAACTGATGACAACTTCTCAAGCATTGTAAAAGCAGTCAAATATGGCAGGACGATAATGAGCAACATCAAATCTTTTGTGCGCTTCCAATTCTCCACAAATGTCGCCGCGCTCACCCTGATGTTTGCCGCGCCAATAATGGGCATGCCGCTTCCTCTTGCACCCCTGCAAATACTTTTCATCAACATCATAATGGACGGCCCGCCGGCAATCGCGCTTGGCGTTGAGCCGCCATCAAGGGATGAGATGGCGCAAAAGCCCCGCAACCCCAAAATAGGCTTTCTTTCCAACCCGCTTCTTGCCGCCATCCTCTTCAACGGGCTTCTGATGGCAATCATCACGCTCTTTGCGTTTGCCAGCTATCTTGCAAGCGAGCCTGCAAAGGCGACTTCCATCGCATTCACGACCTTTGTCTTTTTGCAGCTAGGGAACGCGCTCAACTGCAAATCCGCAAAGAAGTCGATTTTCTCCGGCATGCAAGATTTCCTTTCGCGCAAAAATCCCGAGGCAAAGCTTCCCGCCCTTCTCTCAAACAAATATTTGCTCCTTGCAATCCTCCTCTCCGGCCTCCTGCAGGTTCTCATAGTGCAGATGCCCTATCTGCAAGCCGCCTTCCATACAGTATCGCTTGCGCCTTCCGATTTCACATTCCCGTTCGGCGGCGCGCTTCTCATCATTGCGCTTGAGGAAATGAAAAAGAGGTTCTTTAGGGGGAACACTGATTACTAGCCTTTCTTTTTGTCCAGCAGATAAACGGCATAATCCGATGTGAGCGCGCCATTTGAATAGAGCCACAGGAATTCCCTGAGGTCCACGCCTGTTATTTTTCCGCTCGCTTTTTCAATCCCGCCCATCTTTTCAATCGCTTCGCTCAAAATATTGCAAAATTCTCCAACCTTGTTGCCATATCCTTCCCGCTCAAGCATATGCGTGGGAAAATGCAGCTTGCCCTTAGGCTTGAGCGCGATAAAAAAATCCGCTGCGCCATCCCCCGCACGTCCGGGAAACAATTCTTTTATGAGTTGCACGGCTGGTGCATCTGCTCTCTGGCTACTATCGAGACCAAAGGAGCGCGACGAATTTTCCTGCGAAGAGCCATTCTTGAAATCGCGCAGCAATCCTGAGGCTTCACGAATGCTGCTTATGATTAGGTTCCCCGCATTCACAATTGACATCTCGCCAGCCTTTTTTTCCGCAAGCCTCCCCAGAAAACCGTAAAACTCGTATTTCTTGCTGTCCATGCCATCCAATTCCAGCATGCTTTTCATTTCGCGCCACTTAAGCAAGCGATTCAAGATGTGCTCGCCAAGCAGCATGTGCGCGCCATAATTCGGGATTTCCGCAAAGCCGCGCACCAGGCCGGACAACTGCTCCATGCTTGCAATTTGCGGCGCCAATATGCCAAATCCGGCAGCCTGCCGCAGCATGTCATAAAACACTGCCTGCCGTGCGCCATCCATGCTGCCAAGCGCCCTTTTTGCCTCCTTGTCAAATCCGGCGCCAAGCCATTCATCCTCCCGCTTCGAAAGAAGCCACATGGAGGATGCACAGGCATCCGCCTGCGCTTCAAACTCCCCAGCATCAAGATTCACGCACATCTCTGCCAGAAATGCAAGGCGATATGGATCTGCAAGCTCGCCATGCTCGCCGATTTTGGAAAAAAACACCTCTTTTTTCCCAGCATCAAGCATCCCAAGCTGGTGCGAAAGCATCTCACGCTGTTGTGAACGCCCATCGCCGTCATTCTGCAGCGCACCCTCCACTATTTTCCTTCCTTTTTTGGCATTCTTGCCAATTTTCCCCAGATTAGCCGGAGCTTTCACAGTCTTCTTCGCGCCTTCCTGCCCCTTTGGCTCCTGCGCCATAAATCCAGATGCGCTTTCCCGCACGAGCTTCAGGACGGAGTCTGCGTCCCCCGGCGTTATTGGTGGCTCTTTTGCAAGCACCTCGCCTATTTTCTTTGCAATTGGTGCAAGAGCATCTCTTAGGGACGGGTTTGCGGAGGCAAAACCGTCAATTTTCGCTTTGAGCGCCAAGAAATCCCGTTTTCTCCCAGAATGCGTGATGAGTTTGCTTATATTTTCTGCACCAGATTGAATCTGCGAATAGACTGTTTGGAAATTGGCAGCAGGCGCCGCCCCCCCGCCCTCATCAGATTTATGGTAAAAAACGCCAAATATCATAGAACCGCCACGGCCATATATTTTTTTTCATAATCGCACGCAAGAGGGCAGAGGTTCTTTAAGGGGAATACGGATTACTAAACGTTCTATCTTTTCCCTAAAAATTCGCGTAGAATCCGACTCGCGCGGTCGCATCGTACGGGGCTTTGTTGAAATCAAACGCAGCGCTCTTGCTCATGGTGCTTTCTATATATGCGCCAAACATCCCGGCCCTGTAGTCAAAGCGCAATGTTCCTCTATTGAACTCCGCCTTTCTTCCCACATCAGCATGATCCCAAACATGCTGGAACGAAACGCTGGCTGCAAGTGCACGTCCAATGAGCGCATCAAATGCAATGCCCGTATTGTATAACTGCTCGAAGCTGGCGGCGTCAACCCCAATCCTAACATGCTTGTTGCCGTAAAACAATTCAAGCTGTTTGTCCCTGAAGTTCCTGCCGAGGTTTGTAAGCGAAAGGCCAGCCATGCTGTCCGGCCCGATCTCGTAAGTCGCATCAAGCACTCCGGGCCTTCGGTCTTCCTTTCCGATGTTCACGAACAGCCCGACCACTGAAACTTTCCCGAAGTTTACCCTTGCGCCCCCGAAATTCTCAATGCGGCCTATGACATCTTGTTCCTGCGTCTTGCTAGTTGCCCGTGCAGGCATTGCAGGCGCGGCAAGGAGATTTTTTTCGGCGCGCATCATGGCGCTTGACACAGGCTGAACAGCATCAGCTTTTCCCTTCATTATCGGGAATCCCGCAATCACTGAAAGGCCGCCAGAACCTTTTTGGAACAGCGTCTTGTCAAAGAAGCCAGTCATGAGATGCTCCTCGCCATCCTTCCCCTTGACGCGCGAGACCACTATTTTGGCATCCATGTAGTTCGGTTTTTCCAATCCAATCGCAAACTCGCCAAGCTGCGGGCTCCCAAGTTCGGCGGTGGGCATATAGGCGCGCAGGGCATCTGCAATGAATGCCATCTCCCCTCCCCAAGCAGCAACGGCCCGCTGTCTGTTTGCATACTGGCTGTCCTGGCGCAGGTTGTCGATGTCCGCTTCCTTCAAGTTTTTCCTGAGCGTTTCAATTCTCGTCCTTATTCCTTCAAGCGTGGCAAGCAAAAGCGGGTTATTCGGATCCACATTCAGTTTCAAGCCATAAAGGTGCACCTTCCAGTTGTCATGCAATCCAATAGTCACGATGACGCCTTTTTCCTCAGGTGTTCTATTATCGACGCTTTTGCCTTGCGCATCAGTTGTCTTGGTTCCCTGCGACCTGACAAATCCCTGCCCTGTCACCCTTCCGGCATACGCGCCGCCGCTTCCCATCTTGATATAATTCCCGCTCTGGGGGTCAAAGCGGTAGATATAAGACAATCCGCCTTCGGCTGCGCCCAGCTGCCCGAGAGCCTGCCCACCGCGCGTTTGGGCCCCCCCAAAAACAGTCACCTTAGCACGGTCATGCAGTATGAACTCAGCAAGCCCAATCTTGCCCCTATCTGCTACTGTCACTTGGCTTGGCGCAGTCATCTGCTGCTGATTTGGCACCTTGTCAGTAAATTCAAAGTAGCCCAGCGTTGTGGTCCAAAGGGCAGGAGGAGTTTCATCCTTCTTTGCAGCATCCTTTGGCTTCTTTTTCTCCACTGCCACAAGATATGCCCGGTTACCCTCCTTTGTCACGACGTCAAGATTGCCAAGCGAATATCCCTTGCCAATGCCCGTCTGCCATCCAATGAAGAATCCCTTGCGGTCATAGCGCTCGCTTGCCCGTGATGCCTGGTCCCTCTCATAGCCGCTCGATGTTGACGTGCCAGGTATGTAATTTTGATTCACTTCGGCGTAGAGGTGCTCAATATCCACGGCAAGCTCCGGATGCAATCTCTTGTCTATCTTCAGCCTGTACCAAGAGCCAGCAGTGTTCACAAACATGTCCATGTTTGCATCCACCCGCTTGTCCTTTGGCTGCGGGGTGGGCCAGTGAGTATGCAAATTCCCAACAAACATGACATCTGCGCCTGCAGCGTGCGCGTTCAAATCCGAGTGCAGGACCTCATCCTCAATCTTTGTCAGTTCAATGCCATTCTGCCTGGTGCTGGCAAGGCTCCCAAGCCGTGTGAACGCAAAGTCGTAAATGCGCAATGACTTCGTGTTCAAGTTCCGTACAGCAAGCTCTTCCCTGCTGTCGCGCGCCGTGTTAGCGTCTTTGTAATCTGGCGGCTGCGGGCTTTCAGTGGCATGCTCCCTTGCAAGCGCTGAGAGGCGGAAGTTCCGTGTTCCGCTTGCCCTAAATGCAGCTCCATAGTTGGTGTCTTTGTCGACCAACAGGTGATTGGTCAAATCAAGATCTCCGCTAATGCTTTTCCAAGCCATTCCGGTGGCAGCGTAGTCTGCCATTATCCTCTGGAATTCGTTCAGCATGCCTCGCCTGATGTCCTCATAATCTATCAGATAGCGCGTGTCCAAGTACGGCCTTGTGGCTTTGGCAAATCCTACTCCCGGGCGATGATAGTGGAACCTCCGCATTTCCGCATAATTGGAATAGAACTGCGGCAGGTTGTGGTTGATGTTCAGCAGTGTGTTTGAGAATTGGCCGGTGAGGTCTATCTCAGGAGGGACATCTGCCCGGAAAAGCGTTCTTGAAGGTGAGTTGAGGTCTACGATTCCGCCCGCACGCCCCGGCACATATGTCGCAAGAGCATTTGAAACAAATGTCCTGTCCCGTATCAGGGAAGTTTGTGAAATCAGGTTCTCCATTGCGGTTATTCTGCTCTCAGCCGGTGCGGCGTTGTATATGTTTGTCAGATAACCTGCAAGGTCGAAAACGCTTGCTGCAAAAAGCGCAGGATTGCTGCGAAGGTTGTTGTACAGCAGCTCAAGCGCGCTGGTATCGCGGAAGACAACGCTTTGCGTATACGGGGGCATCAATTTGAGCTTGTTAATGGCTTGCGCAAGGTTTTCGCCATAGAGCCTGCTGCTCAAGTCCGAGCCGCCTTCTTGCCACTTGAGAATCGCCGTCATGAAGAGTATGTCAAAATCCTGCCTTGTGAGAAACGCATTGCTCGGGTCAGGCGTCTGCGGATTTATCGGTGAAGCAGAAGTAAGTATTGTTGTTGCAGCATCTGCATTTCTGGCTGCAAATTCACCCCAGAGCCGGTGGTATGTGTCATACTTCCCGACGACCTCCGCAGTCAAAAATCTTTCATATCTGTCTATTCCGGTGTCCTTTTTTTTTACCTCCGCAAGCGGCAGGAGCTCCCCTTTCTGGCCATACGCAGCATCCAGCAAAATCATTGCCTGCGGCGCAAAATTCTTGTCCCGCATGTCTTTGACGAACTCATTCACGAATGCCTTTAGCGTTTCAAGGTCCTGTATCGTCGTGTCGGCAATTGTGCGCCAAGGCGTGTTTTTGAAATAGGCGTCCCTGAATGCCTGCGTAATTTCGAATTTTCCGGTTGCTATGAATGTCTTGAGGGCTGTGTTGAACCCTTCGAGGGCAAACTGCGTCTGGCGCACCTCTATGAAAAAGTTGTCAATATTTCCTTCATTTACCGTTCCATCGGCATTTATCAGGTTGCCAAATGCTTCAGAGCCGCCGCCAGATATCTTCCTGCTGCCTATCAAATCGTTTGTCTCAAATGCAGAGCCACTTGTCGCGCCGGCTACCGCATTGGCAAACAGTCTCCTATAACCAAGCTGCTCTTGCGGGTCTTTCGTCACAGTCTTCAAATCAGTTTCGAACCTGTCAAGTATTGCGTGCGCCTGCAGCCGAGCTGTTTCCGATCCGCTAAACATGCCATTGTAGCCGTTCCAGTAAATATAATCAAGGACGATGTCGGCATATCGTTTGCCGTCCTCCTTTGCCTTTGTCTCCCAGTACGTCTTGTCCAAGCCAGTTGCGGAAGCCACGGTGCCAGCATTTTTCGGCTCCCCCGCAAGCCCCCCTGCCATCGGCGCCGGCGTCGCATTGACCAAATTCAAAACAGCAGCATTGTACTCGTTCCCGCGCAAGTCAGCAATGTAGTTCCCGTCGCTTTTCTTGAGCAGGCCGCTTGTGTCCCCGCCAATCGCGTCAAGCATCGACTGAAGCATTTTCTTTGCAGCCGCGTCGTTCTGGTTCTCCCGAGCACCAAGGAATCTCTCAATATTACCCTTCATGGCTTTCAGGACGTCCCTCTTCCCCGAATGCGTCCCCCTATCCGCAAAATTCTTCGCGTCTTTCGCAAGCGCATCTAGAAGCTCCTGCAGGTTCTTGTATGACGGAGCCTCTACATGCGCTGCACTGCCTCCAGAACCGCCCTCGCCAGGCGCCTGATACATCACTCCAAATGCCATCATACTCCCCTACCAATCTATGCGCAGCTCCTCTTTCCGTGCCGTAATCTCAACCATCAGCACGCTCGCCGTTATCCCGACGCCGTCGCTCTGCAATTCCTTGATAATGTTTGGTATACTGCCCAGCAATGCCTTCTTCTGCCAGGCTGGCAGCCAATCTATTTTCTGCACAAGCGCAGACGAATCAGGCAAATCTATGACATAATCATAAGTCTTTGCCTCCTCTTCGGTTAGCTCCACCAGCTCGGTTTTCGGTATACGATCATTGAACATGTTTAGCTTGCCATTATTGTTCTCGATAAGACATTTGCCAACCCCACCCTTTCTAGTCAGCCTTAATTGCTCCCCTGCCTTTATGCCGACAACTTTGCCCAGTTCGTGTTCATCAAATTCGATAAGTGTGTAATGCGGATTCTCTTTGTTGTAAACTGCCAACGCATTTTTCAGCGCCTCTACGTTCTGATCACAGCTAAGCATCCAATGATAATCCATGCCCGTAACTGGCACGCCGCCTATCTCTGTCACTGGCGGCACAGAAGGTGAAGGCATGCGCATAAGCATGTTTGCAATCGCCTCTGGCATGAAAGCGTTCGGCCTGTTCTGCTTCAACTTTATGAGCTTGCATATCTGTGAGCGGTACCATTCTTGGTCCGCCTCGGTCATCTTTGCCAGATCAATTATAATCCCTCTTGCTTCGAGCAGTTCCAGCGGCTTGTCAAAATCATTAAAGAAAGATTCCATGGTCCGAGCGTCGCGCCACCCGCTAAAAATGCCGTTTGCCTCCTTGTCTGGCAGTTCAGCCGACCCCGCAATAATAGACGGCCCCAATATCACGGTGAGGAAATTATTGCCGCTCCCGTATTCCACCTTCCCTTCCTTCTTTGGCGCAGGCTCAGCCTTTCCAGTGCCCGTGCCTTGCTTCAGCTCTTTTTCAAGCGCGGGTTCGGGCTTCCCTGCCCCGCCCTCTCCCGCTTTTTTCTCTGCTGCCCAGTTGGAAACATCCAGCCTATTATCAACCAGCGCCTTGAGATGCTCCGCAAGCGCATTTTCCTCCTCCCCGCTTGCCTTGCCAGCCTCCACCTTCTTTAGCAGGTGCTTTGCCTTGTGATACTCTTCCTTTGCGGCTTTCCTCTCTTTGTCCGCCAGCCCGTGGATGTCGCTGGCCTCGGCTTCAAGGAGCCTTTCAACAAACCTGCGGTTTTCCTTCTTTTCCCTGCCCGCGAGGAATTCCACAAGCTCTTTTCCGGGCCCGGCAATAACAAGAACAACAGCAGCCTTAAGCCCGTCAAGCATGAATGTATTCAGCGCCCTTTGCGGCGATTTCCCGCGCTCTCCCATGTCAAATAGGAAATCCCGCAGCGATTCCATGCTGCCCTTGCCCAGGTCAAACGGCTTGTCCTGCGCGTCTCTGCTGACAAAGCCGATAATCGGGTTATCCTTGAGTGCCACCGCATCAAGCTTTATCTTCGAATGCACATACTGGTCCTCTTCCAATCCCGTGACCTTGAGCGTTGCCGCCCCCTCCTTTGTGCCCAAGCCCCGGACAATGCCGCCGTGCTCCACTCCCTTCTCATCAAGCCACTTCACATAGGCGCCAATTACGCCATCTCGCAGCTCGCGGTTGCTTGCCGGCATCTTCCCTGTTGCGGATATCGTCACCAGAAACTGCTCTGATGTGAGCGCAACCTGTTTCGGCTTCTCGGGCTCTTTTGTTTCCGGCTTTTCCTTCTCAAGCTCAAATCGCAAGCCGGTGTCTGTGAATTGCACGCTTTTCGTGCCCTCAAAAAGCTCCTTTGAATAAACGTCGCCGAAATTGTAATTGTTGTATGTGATCGCGCCTGGTGATATTGCGCGCGGGCTGCCGTCCCCTGGCTTAATTGCCCCCGTGAATGCCTCAAGCGCTGCAGCCGCGCTCTCGCCAGCCGTAATGTATTTTTCCACGAAAGTTTTGAGGTAATCCCCCGACCCTATGACAAGCGAAACGAAATATGCAGCCGCGCGCCTGTCATTGTCAAGCTCCATGCCGAAAATTAGCTTATCTGCGCGCCGGATTGCTCCTGCCACATGTGGCGCCACGACATCCCTGTCATAATTAAGCGTTTTGCCGTTTTCCTCATATTTAACTTCATTTTTTTCTTTGTCATAATATGCGGCGTCGCCATCATCATCCTTGTGCAGAGCATAGCCGTCGCGTATTATCGCGTAGCCGACAACTGCCCGTTTTTTCCCGCCGTTGTACTGTTTTTCTTGGCCCTCTTCCGGCGCCTGCACAAAAAGCATTGTGCTCCTCTTCTGTATGAGTTTCATGTCAAGCGTAACGCCCTCGACCTCCTTTTTTGTGAAAAGCGCGATGTTTGCGAGCATTTTTTCCCGCCCGTCCGCATCAGCATTCAAATATGCAACCGCCTTTGCATGCTCCATGTAAAGCCTGCCGCCTTTTCCATCCTGATATGCTACATCGCCAGACGCTAGTTCGACCCACTTGTTGCCTTTGGAATCCGGAACAGACGGCACGCTGGCGACCAATGCGTCCTTTTCAACGCTTGGTTCCTTGGCGATGAGCAGTTTGTAAAGGGCGTCGGGCTTGATGGCAATGGTTTTTGCGGCAGTGGCTGTTGAGGCGGAAGCGCCGCCCCAGGATTCAGTCGCAATCTGGAGATAACGCCCGCCTTCACTTGCAAAGTCCCTCTCGCGCCGTTGCGTCAGTCCAACCATCGCCACACCCCAATTGAATTTCTCTGGTTTCCCGTCTTTAAATAACCGCCGTTATAGCAGCTTCACCATCTCTGCCAGCCTGCAAGAATAGCCCCATTCATTATCATACCACGCAAGCACTTTCACCATGCTGCCCTTTGCCATTGTGAGTTTGCTGTCAACAATAGCCGAGTGCGGATTCCCGATTATGTCAGTGGACACAAGCGGCTCCTCTGAATATTCCAAATATCCCTTGAGCTTGCCCCCAGCCGCTTTTTTCAGCGCCGCATTCACTTCCTCTTTCGTGGTTTCCCCCTTGAGCATCACTGTCAGGTCATTCATCGAACCGTCCACAACAGGCACGCGAAGCGCAATCCCGTCAAGCTTGCCTGCGATGCTTGGAATCACATCACCAATCGCCTTGGCAGCCCCTGTCGAGGTTGGCACAATATTTACGCCTGCCGCCCTTGCGCGCCTGACATCCTTGTGGTTCGCATCCAAAATGAGCTGGTCGTTTGTATATGCATGCACCGTGACCATGTATCCTTTTTCAATGCCAAACGTGTCTTCCAGCACCATCGCAACCGGCGCAAGGCACCCTGTCGTGCACGATGCCATGGATATCACGTGGTGCTTCCCCTTGTCATACTTCTTGTCATTGACGCCAAGCACAATTGTGGCATCCACGCCTTTTCCCGGAGCGGAAATCACGACTTTTTTCGCCCCTGCCTTGAGATGCCCGCTCGCGCCCTCCTTGTCTGTGAATGCGCCAGTGCACTCATAAACCGCATCCACGCCAAGTTTGCCCCACGGCAAATTAGCAGGGTTCCGGTCATTCACATGTCTCACTTTCTTGCCGCCGACAACAAGATGCTCGCCATCCACTGCGATGCTCGTTTGCAGTTTCCCATGTATTGAGTCATACTTTAGCATGTGCGCGGCAGCCTCGGTCGTGCCGCTGAAGTTGAATGCGACCAAGTCGAACTGCCGTCCGTACAAGCCGCGGTCTATAGCCGCCCTGAAAAGCATCTTTCCTATCCTGCCAAAGCCGTTTATCGCAACCTTCATGTGTTCCACCTCGGTTGTTATTGCAAAGAGGGCGTATGCAAGGAAAATAAACCTAATGGCTTGCCTTTCTCTGTGGCTTTGCTGCCGCAGCCTTCTGCTGCAACTCATTAACTTCGCTTAGGATGCCGGCGGCTTCTCCATGCGACACATATTGTTTGCCTGCCACCATCGTACAATGGCTCTTTCCTAATCTTTTCACGTGCACGGTGACTCTCCCCTCCTCAATCGCAAACGAAAGCATCCTGCCACTGCTTATATCGCGCGGCAGGGTTTTGGGTATTTTCACGCCCTTTGTCCGAAGCATCCGGACAAGCGTTTGCGGGGTCAAATACCTTTCAATTCTCAGCAGGCTGCGCGTCTTTCCTGTGCGCTTCCCGATTTGCTGCCTTGGGGGCACGTTTTGCTCAATCCGCATCTGTTCCATGTGCGCCAAAAACCATTGCTTGTCAATGTAAACATGCCTGCTAAGGCCCCTCTTCCCAGGCAGGAAAATTTTGCGTATGAAGCGCTCTGCCTCAGTGTTTTCTGCAAGCGCCGTCTTTTGCGTCTCCCAAAGCCGCGCCATCAGCGCCTGCCTTGTAACTGGATAGAGGCTCTTGCTCCACATCTCCGCAGCTTTGACACTTGAAATCCCGGCATCGCGCAGCTCCTTCCCTTCCTTGAGCACCGCTATGAATTTTCTCTCATCAACAAGAAGGTCTCCGTATTCTGGCTTTGTGCACGCTTGCAGCTCCGAATGCGCCAAGACCGCGCGCTCAACAGCGGGAACAGTTGCATTCACGCCAAGAATTCGTCTTACTATTTCCGCAGCTTGCCGCATGTTCAGGTAACCCGCGGCAGTTATCATCGGCACGGGCTCGAACCTGCCAAACTCACTAATCCTCACAGTGGGTGCAAGCTCCTGTTTTTTCACTAGTGCAGTTTCATTCTGCCTAACATCCCGCAGCATGCCAATACTTACGCGTTCCCCCTTTAAAAAACACACATGCAAGGGAAGTTAATCAAATTTTGCA
>JAGVIA010000066.1 GCA_020056305.1 archaeon
AAACTGGTCAAAATCAGAGGCGAAGGCGACCTTTAAGCTTGCAGTGTCAAAAGATGTTCGGAACTACTGGAGTAAGAGAACTGGATACGCTTATTAATTATATCTGCGTTATAATATAGTGTAACTGACATATATTGACAACGGTGATATTGATGGATTTGGGCTGGGGAAATGAAAAAGCAAGCAAGTTTTTGACAAATGTCGGGCTCATTACAACAGTCGGGCCAAACGGGGCAAACATAATGGCAGCCGAATGGACATATTATGTCTCTTGGTCGCCAGCGCTCGTATCAGTGCACATTGGCGGCGGGAAAACTGCAAAGGCAACTGCGGAAAACATCATGGCAACAAAGGAATTCGGCGTGAGCATTGCAGCGGATGACCAGAATGTGATTGCCAGCATTGCCGGCGGCAGCCACGGAAGGGAAGTGGACAAGATGAAGGTGCTGAAAGAAATGGGCTTTGCATTCAGCAAAAGCAAGCACATCAAGCCAGAGCTTGTCTCTGGCGCTGCATCTCTCATCGAATGCAAACTGAAAGAAGCAGTAGAGCTTGGCGACCATACCATGTTCGTGGGCGAAGTGCTTTCGATTGAGACAGACCAGTCCAAGGAGCCGCTCGCATACTCTTTTGGCAAGTATTACGCGCTTGGCGAGATGCTGCACAAGCCCGAGCAGCCTATTTTGGACAAGATTGAAGAGCTCAAAAAGAAATACGAGAAGAAATGAGCAACCGGCATTTTGTCCTCAGGTTGCCTGCTGCCATGTTCTTCTCTGGACTCTTGGAGTCTTTATTTTGCGCGTCCCTTTTTGTTTCATTCTTCCTTTTCTTCCCATAAATAGTTCACCGTATGCACTAATGGGTTGACATAGTTAATAAAGGCAAGAAAAAAGGGAACCGAGCCATAACGCCATTTACAAAATCCCTGGCACCTGCCTTAGAACTGGCAAAGTTGGGAAATAAGCCATTTTTAAGCCCGAATCGGCATATTCATCTATGAAACCCGAGCTTTTAGCCCCGGTTGGCAGCCCGGCATCGCTCAGAGCGGCAGTTGAGGCGGGCGCGGATTCAGTATACATGGGCTCCGCCCACAATGCCCGCATGCGCGCGCGCAATTTCTCACAGCCGGAGCTTGCCAGCGCCATTGCCTATTGCCGCAAGAGCGGCGTGAAGGCGTACATCACCCTAAATACGCTCATTTTCGAAAAAGAGCTGCCGGAGGTGGCAGATTACATCCGCTTCTTATACGGGCACGGAGCGGATGCCCTCATTGTGCAGGATTTGGGCGTTGCCAAGATGGCGCGCGAGATTGCGCCCGATTTGCCCCTGCACGCAAGCACTCAGCTCTCCACGCACAACTCAAAGACTGCGCGCCTGCTCAAAAAGCTGGGTTTCTCCCGCCTCATCCTCGCCCGCGAGCTTACGCTGGAGCAGGCAGGGCGCATCCGGGAAAACAGCGGCGCTGAAGTGGAAACATTCTGCCACGGGGCGCTCTGCTACTCCTACTCGGGCAAGTGCTATTTCAGCCTCATGCAGACGAACCGGAGCGCGAACCGCGGCGCGTGCGCGCAAATATGCCGCTTCCCCTGGAAGCTCTATTGCGGCGGCAAATACGTGAAAAGCGGCTATCTCACCTCGACAAAAGACCTGAACACGCTCCCGCTCATTCCTGAAATTTCCAAGGCCGGAATTGCCTGCGTGAAAATAGAGGGCAGGCTAAAGGATGCGGCATATGTGCGGGGGGTAGTGTCGGCATACAGGCGCGCCATAGATACTGGCGGGCAGGCGGACCTCTCGCAATTCACTTCCCGCGGCTACACTGGCGGCTATCTTTCGGATTCGGCAAGAAAGGAGAAACTGACCAGCCCTTCCGCGCCTTCCTTTTCCGGAACGCTCATCGGAAAGGCAGTGAAAGCTGACAGGAAAGGCGCGCAGATACGCCTCGTCTCGCCCCTCAAGGTCGGGGATTCCATCCGCTCCAGCTCAAGCGGCAAGATAATCGAGGTCTTCCGCATTTACCGCAATGGGAAGGAGGTTCCTTCCGCCTCGGACGAATGCACGCTTCTGATAAAGACGATACGGGCAGGCGATTCGCTCTACAAAGTGGCGCGCGCGCAGATAGAGGATGATTTTCTCAAGGATTACGCGCCCTTGAAAGTAAAGAGCGCGCGCGAATTCGCATTCGAGAGCAAGAAACCCGATTTTGCGCCCATCCCACCTCTTGCATACTTCAGGGACAAAAAGCAATTGCAAGAAAGCGCGCAAAACAGATTTGTGGTGCCGCTTTCCAGCTTCACGCCAGATCTTCCCGCATCCAAAATGGTGATTGACACCCCGCGCGTCGCATTTGATGAAGAGCTTCCGGCGCTGGAGAAGAAAATGCGCGAAATTTCCGCGGAAAAACCGTTCGCGTTCATGGTTTCGGAGCCTTCGCTTGTCTCTGAATACGCGACCATCATCTCGCCCTATGCAAACGCCACGAATTCCTGGGCGCTGTGCGCGTGGAAGGAATTCGGCAATGTGATAGGCGCGACCCCTCCCCTTGAGATGGCGCACCTTGAATCCGAATGCAAGTCCCTTGGCTTTGCAAGCTATGCTGGCTATAAGCAGGAGCTCATGATATCCGAAAACGACCTCTTTTTTGAGCTTGATTTGGAGGGAAAATGCGAGCTTGAGGACCCGAACAGGAACCGGTTTGGGATAACGAGAAGCAACGGCAGGACAGTTATACTGAAAGAAAAATGAGGGTATCACTCGCCCTTCGCAATCCTGTTGCAGAGCTCAAGTGCGGCCGCATCCTTGATATTCACGCATGCCTTCTGGTCACCGCTCCTTTGCGCAACTTCCTGCACGCAGTTGGTAATCATCCCTTTCGAGCCCATGCTCTCGCAAATTGACGCATCCTCCGCACTTATCGCAATCTCTTGATAGCAGGTTTGCTTGGTTTGTTCATCCACTATTCTTTGGCACAGTGTGTGCTCCTTCTTTTCCCCTGCCACTTTCTTTATGCAATTATCCTTGCTTTGCGCACTATCAATCTCATTGCACAGAGTGGCCTCATTCCGTTTCCCCGCCATATTGGCATAGCAGCTGTCCCGGTTGTAATCCTCAGCCACCTTGTCGCAAAGCTCCGGGTCATTCTTGTTGTATGCGATACTAGTGTAGCATGTGTCCCTGTCATTCCCCGCATCCATTTTCACGCAAATCCCGATATCCACGCTTTTTCCCGCAGCTTCTGCATAGCATGTCTGGATGCGTTTCTTGTCTGCCATTTTGTCGCAAATGCTTGCATCCCCTTTGTCTCTTGCTATCTCCCCATAGCAAAAATCTTTCCGATTGGAATCCACGATCCTGCCGCAGATGCCTGCATCGCCAATCTTTTGCGCCACATCGCTCATGCATAATGATTTCATCTCGGCATCGGTTATGTTGTCGCAGATTGAGGCATCGCCCTTGCTTGTCGCCATGCTTGAATAGCACATTGACAATATGGCAGAATCCTTGATTTTCTTGCAAGTCTCAATATTTCCAGATGCCACTGCCACTCTGGAGTGGCACGAATCCACGCTTCCACCTGCCCTTATCCGCTCGCATATCGAATCGTCCTTTTTCATTTCAGCCATTCTTGAGAGGCATTCATTCACATCAGACCCTTCGAGCGCTTCGCACTTTGCCGGGTCGCCTGTTGCAAGCGCTGCCCTCACTTCCTCATTGCCAAACATCGCATCGACAATATCCTTATTGGTGCAACCAAACAGAAAGAAGAAAACAGAAATTGCCAGCAAGAGCAGAGCAAAGCGCATTAAGACCCCTCCCAAATAAGGCTTCTCGCAAAAAGGATAAAACACTTATGGAAATAAACAGGGATAGTTTAGGCCCCCGGACCCGTGCAGTCTTGCCGCTTTATTTTCCAGCTACCATCCTGTAGACCCCGAATGGGTCAACGGCAAGCATCGCGAGGTTTGTCGGGTCTCCAGTTTCATCCGCACGCGCCAGCAATAGGGAGAACGGGCCTGCCTTTCCGAACGTATAGCCATATGCCTCGCTTGTCTTGAAACCATATCCTGCCCCAATTGATACGACATACTGCCCCCTTTTCCATGCGTATCCTTTGTTGACGCCTGCAGTAACATTTTGCGATTTCGTATCTTTAGATAGCTCAGCGCCCCAGCCTTTGGTCACATCAACAGATGCAGCATAAACATTGTAGGTTTCCCCCACAGAATGCCTTGTCCGAAATTCCGTTGCGCTGGCAGTCACCTTGCGCCAAAAGCCTTTTTCGTGATGCGGCCGCTCCCATTTGCCCTTCAATCCAATATCCGCATCAAAGTATGTTTTGTCCGGAAAAGTCAGAGTCATGGGCCCTGCCTTCATTGACCATTCAGGTGTTTCTGACACAACATACCGATAGCCCGGTGTCACTTCGAAATTTCCATATGTAAAGTGTAGATTCCCTGTCACTTTGTAAAAGTTCGAATTTGCCATCGGCAAACCTTCGCATTCCGTGGTTCCATCTACTGCCGCAACAGTGCCAGATACTTTCACGCCCGCCACGTTTGTTGAGACAGGCGGCGTGAATGTCGCACCTATTTCCTTCACAATGAAATCCGTCCTTCCGTCCATGCCATCTGTCCTGCTATTCTGGTAATATCCGAAAACAGAAACCGGGCTTTTTGGGCGGTTGGGACCGTAGAATGGCGGCGGCTTTGCGATTGCCACAACAGTAATGATAAGCGGCACAAGAATTGCCGCTATAACTACGCCTGCAAATGAAACATGGAAGTGATGTCTTGAAGGTTCTGTTTTCAGATGCTTTTCAAAAAATTCCCTTGTGGAACGGATGGGATGCGCGATTGAAGAAGTTCTTACATTAACAGGCAAATTGACTTGTTTCATATAACGTACCTCCGTGAAGATTCTATCTATGTGGTAATAAAGATATTTAAAC
>JAGVIA010000076.1 GCA_020056305.1 archaeon
AGAAGCAAAAGTTGAGGCAGAGCAGATGCGCTTGGTTTCTTTCTGCTGAGCCTTCACATCAAGAAGCCCACGCCTTCAGGCGTGGGTCATTCACCCCGCCCAAACCCCTGCCAACTACGTAAATAAATGTATCACGCCCTAATTTTTCCGCGGAGGTGGCAGAGACGCCTATGGCACCGCCAAACGGGCGATGCTGACGCGCTGCAACCTGGTCAAATGCGCGGGGCTTAGGACCCCGTGTCCTAGCGACTCCGGGGGTTCAAATCCTCCCCTCCGCATCCCACTAGCAAGTGATGATATGTTCCTGTTCCAAGTCACAAGCATGCGCCGCGAAGGCGACACTGCCAGCGGCGGCAGCTACATCGAGATAAAATCCGCCTACTCTGACATGGTGGTTGCACGCATCATGTTCGAAGTCACATCCAACAACCTTCGCCTGCCAAAGGGGTTTGACGGCAGTGAAGGCGATGCAATGGCAATCAAAGCGGCCATCAACAAAGAAGCGCAAAAATTCGCAACTTCGGACTGCGCCGATTACGTGGCAAGCCTCTCCCCAAGCGCGCAGGCTGCGATTCACACATCATCTTTTCTGATCGGCTATGACAACGCGCACCGCGCAGTAAAAAAGGCGATGTCTGAAACCACGCTCAAATCAGCCGCGAGCGTTAAGGAAAAATCCGATTTCACAGTGCAGGCTGTTGCGGATTACGCAAACACCAAGTCATCACAGATTTCGCATGCCGCATCTTTTGTTTGGAGCTACTACAACGAGGACCTCAAAAACCAGGATGCCTACGTCGCAAAATCCGCCTCATCCTTCATGGTGGCAGAGGCAAGCGGCGAGGAATTGTCCAAGCAGGCTAATTTCGCGCTTGAAAAAACTGTTGCAGACTTGAGCATTGCGCCATCCTACCAGTTCTGCATTGCGCAGGCAGGCGGGCAGGAAGAGGCGCATGCGCAGCCAACAATCGTGCCTGTGCAGGTGTTGGAGCAGAAAGAGGCGCGCCTATCGGTGCAAATCTCGGAAAAGCGGCGCGAGGAGCTCGTAAAGCAGTACGACATCGCAATAGCGCAAGTGCAGGAAAGCGTGGAAAAAATGAACAAGTCAAATGATGCTGACAAGAGGGCAATACGGGAAATAATATCGGCTCCCATGCCCCGCTCCATAACTGATGCGCTAAAGCTCATCCCCCCAGAGCAGAAAAACAGGAAAATAGTGCTCATGATTCTTCTTGGCAGGCTGGACTTTTTGCGCCGCGGCCGCTCGGAAATCCTCTCCCTTACGGGAAAGAAGCTTGCCGCGCTTGTCTCCTCGCTTCCTTTCCTTGGGAAAAAATAACCGGGCTAGATGAAAAAAGCGCGCATCATCGCCATTTGTGCGCATTTGATGGCAATTTCTTTTCCTGCCAGCTTCTTTTTTGCCCATTTTTTTGCATATTTCCCTGTTTTACCCTCTATCTCCTGATTTTCGGGCTAACGCATATAAATCTCCGAATGATTTTTCCATCATGTCCGATTTGTTGGGCGGAAGCGCATTCCAGCTTGCGGCATTCCTTGCAGCCGCAGTCATAGCAGGCGCGCTTTCAGTCCGCCTCCGCCAGCCAAGCGTCATCCTACTCATAATCGCAGGCGCGCTCATCGGCCCGCACATGCTTGGCATCGTGACCGATTCCTCACTTGTCGAGCTTTTCTCAACAGTTGGTGCCGTCTTCCTATTATTTGCAATCGGGCTTGAGTTTTCCATCTCCAAGCTCATTTCCTCGGGCTTCCGCGCCGCAGTCGTGACATTTTTCAAGATGGGCACGATATTTTTCTTCGGCTACCAGGCAGGCATGCTGCTTGGCGCAGGCATCCTGGGCTCTCTCGCCCTTGGCATCATGTTCTCAATAACGAGCACGTCCATCATGGTAAAAATACTTGAGCAAAAGCGCATGCTTAAGCGCCAGGAATTCCCATTCCTTTTCTCCGCCCTCGTAATAGAGGATGTCGTTGCCGTTGCCGCCCTTACTTTCCTCTCATCCCTCTCCTCCGGCGCCTCGCCCACAATAGAGGGCACTGCGTTCTCCATATTTTTTGCCATAGCAGTACTTGTCATAACCTACCGCGTCCTTCGCATCCTCCTGACCCGCTATGCAGGACAGCTCATGCGCTACCAGACTAATGACACGAAAATATTCTTGGCGCTATCCCTCTGCACGGCTCTCGCACTCTTTGCATCGGTGCTAGGGCTCCAGCCTGCAATTGGCGCTTTCATGGCAGGCATGGTGATTTCCGCACTCCCAAACAGCAGGCCGATAGAATATTCTGTCAAGCCATTCATCCTCTCATTCTCATCGCTATTCTTCCTCGCAGTAGGCACCATGCTGGACCCGGCAATAATAATTTCGCAGATTTGGGTGCTCCTGCCCCTCTCGCTCTTCTTCGTATTGGTGATGTTCTTCACAGTCTGCTTCTACAATTACATGGCAGGCTTCAATTCCGCATCCGCGGTATTCGCAGGCTCGTCCATGGTGGTTGTCGGGGAGTTCTCGCTTCTTATCGCGACCACCATGTCGGGCTTTGGCCACGGGCTCAACTTGCTTGGTCTTGTTTCCCTCTCGATTCTGATAAGCACAATATGCGCATCCTTCCTGCTTGACAACCAAAAAAGAATAGATGCGGCCATCAAGAGGCGCCTGCCATACCGCGCAAAGCACACGCTCACCAAATTCTCCGACTACTTCAAGCTTGTGATTGCCGATTTCGAGCTAGGCGGGGCATTCTCAAAAATGCTTTTTGCCCGCGTGCGCACCATGGTGAACGACCTTGTGCGCTTTGCAGTTGTCGCATTCTGCTTCCTTGTGCTGTACTGGCTTTTTGGCTCGCGCACTATTAGCGTGGACTCGCACCGGATACGCATAAGCCTTCTCATATTGCTTGCCTCGCTGCCATTTGTTTTCTTCCCGATTTACCGAATTCTGCTCAATCTTGCGGCAATCCTTGACGCGCTTGCGCGCTCAATCACGCACGTTGGCAACGAGGAATCGGATTACGGGCGCAAGCTTGTCCGCAACGTGCTTGCCTCGACATTCCTTATTTTTGCAGCCCTTGACGTGCCGATATTTGTTGCCATCTTCCAGCTCCCGTCTGTCTTCAACCTGCTTAACATCCCCCTCATCCTGCTTGCGCTCCTTTTCATCTGGAGCATACTTGGCAACGTGCCGGGCCACATAAGGCGCTTCCGCGACGGGGGAAGGAAAGCGGCGGAGAAGCAGTAATGAGAAGAGAGCCCCCGACGACCGAGAAATGCGATAGCATTTCGAGGGTTTTTGGCGCGCAGCGCCAAAAAGAGGGGGCTGAGGCGAAGCCGAAGCCCCCGACGAGAATTGAGCATGAAGTATAACTTTGATATTCAACTAACGTTAAAAGCCCTATTCTTTTACCCTCTTTTGCCCTGGGAGGATGCCTCCCTAGCTAATAATGCCTCAAGAAATAAGGCATAGCCGCATCTATCTCTTATTCTTCCTTCGGATTGGTTAGAATTTCCATTTAGGCGGGCCAGCTTCTTGGCTGCAAGGTCGCGGGCTTGCACATAAGCAAGCCGCAGCACATAATTGAGAAAAAAGGCATGAAGAGAAAAAGAAAAATCATGTGCAAGGAAGCGAGGCAAAAGTAAAAAGTTTGTTAGAAGGATGAAGTTATAAGTTGTGATGATTGATGCCCGCATTTTAAACTCAAATGCTGGCATCTAAAATCACATCCAACCACATAGTTGGAATCGGATTGATTTTAGTTTCAAAATCGAGTATGACGCTTCTGGGCCAACCATCCTCTCACGCCTGCCACCTTTTTCACTTCTTACCTTTCTTTGTTGGAGAATTAAGCCCTAAAGCGCCGATTCTTACCTCAACACCAGCAATAGCGATAATAGTTCCTCCAAGTGTCATGAGGAATTGATTTTGTTTATCAAACGCTCCCCAACACAAAAGAATGAGGCCGATAAGAAGCTTTAGAGAATCAAGAATTTGGGCAAAAGTTTTCTTGTCCATAAACCATCACTTACGGAGCAGAACATAGACTCCAAGAATGACGGGTAGCCACCCATAGCTGTTGCCCTGAGAAAGAAGATACGCGCCTATAAGCATCAAACCGAGTGGCAATACATCAATCGGTTTTCCCATATTTTTTAGTTCGATGCCCCGGTTTAAAATACTATTTCTATCTCTGAGATTTTTCATACTCTTTCACCTCCAGCGCAGCACCTCTTCAGCTCCTCCTCCATGAATTCCAAGTCTGCGCTGG
>JAGVIA010000030.1 GCA_020056305.1 archaeon
TCTTCATTCAAATCCCTCCAGACGATTGTTGTTTTTGGACTTTTGAGGTAAAAACCTTCAGGTTTCAACCTGTCCAGTCCTGGAGGGGGTCAGTACAAATCATGGTATGGGTAAGCCGGGCAGGAGGGAGGAGAGGCTAGGACAATGCCGCACAGCATCAATGCTAGTATGATGTACCTAACCATCTTATCCCCCGCAATAGCTTGAACCGCTGAACTGTGCCGCAATCAAAGGAGCAAGGAACAGGAGAATCAAGCCGATGAAAACACCGGCTATGACCTCCTTCCATTCCTCCCGCAGCTCCGGGCTCCTGCTTGTCGCAAGGGAAAACCCGGCGTATGCAATCGTTATGGTGGCAAAGAAAACAGCCAGGGTTTTCAGGCTGTTTGCCAGCCCTGCGAAATCAAAGGGCAAGCCTACCACCCGCACACGTCGGTTGCGCCAACGAGGTTCTTCACCACAAGCGGAGAAAGCCAGACTATGATGAGCCCAATTACAACACCGGAAATCAGCAGCTTGGCGTTGTTGCGCTCCATCAGGTCATGGCTCGTGGCAAGGATGAAGCCCGCATACGCGGCAGCCAGAATCCCGCCCACGGTTGCAAAGAGCTGTATCAGTCCGTACAGCTTGCAGATAGGCTGGTCAACCGGGATTACCAAGTCCGCTGCAACAAGCCCGACCAGCCCAAGCAGCCCTGCAGCCGTCAAAAATACCCGTTTCATTCAAATCGCCTCCCTAATCTCCAAATCATTTGGGGCGATGTTGGACTTTTGCATGAACAGCGGCAGGCAGGAGCGGTTTAACTCATAGCCTATCGCCCTCCGAGCAAGGCTAGCCGCTACCTTTGCACTAGTGCCGCTTCCAAGAAAGGGGTCCAACACCGTTTCCCCTTCGTAAGTGTAAAGCCGGATTAGGGCTTCGGGAATCTCATCTGGAAAGAGGATAGGTTGGGAGAGGTCAGGCTGGCTCTTGACATCATAGCGCATGTCCCAAATGTCCGAGTTCCAGCGCCGCCTTGCCTCTGCTATGTCAATTGTTGCCTGGCGCTTCTCCTCACTGCTGACTTTCTTGTAATCGAATTTGCCCTTGCGCAGGACTAGGATGTGCCCAAGGACGTTGTTTGGGAAGTAGTACATTGGATAGGGGTGCTGGACAAGGACACCAAAGCGCTTTTCCGCCCCATCCACTGCCTTACCTGTTCCGCGAGGCTTGCGCCAGATAATGTCCTCGCGGTATTCGAACCCTGCACGCTGCAAGAGAAGGACGTAATGGGCTGGGATAGGGTATTTGTTTGCATGACTGATTACATCGCATACATTCACGCAGATGTATCGGCCCTTTTCGAGCGTGCGGTAGCATTCGTTGAAAACAAGCTGCATCTCCTGCAGGTATTCGCCGAAATCCTCAATCGAAACAATGCTTTCCTCTTCAGCTTCTACCATCTCAAAAAAGGGCGGGGAGGTTACGACCAGCTGCACGGACTCATCAGGCACGTCAGCCATGTGGCGAGGGTCGCCGATTACAATCAGGTGTTTCTTTTCCATGCACCTATTGTCTTGGGATGGGTCTGATTATTGGTCGTGAAGAATGAGGCAATATTGTGCAACCACGACGTTATTTGAACGAATCACAATGCTTATATTAACTTGAAACAGCCATTTGTACTGGGGTTTATGATGGTGCTATTGCTCCGATGGGATTGCGAAGGGGAAATAAAAATCGAAAACGAAAATCCTTCCCAAATTAAGTTTACTGTCGAATGGGAATCAGGGAAGGAAGCCAGGATACGCCTTACCGAACCCGAAACGAATCTATTGGATAAACTGAAAATGCGACCCGCAAGGTGTACAATCCATGGCCGCATACTAACTATGTGGGCATTCAACGCAATGTATCTCCAACTAAAGAAGTATTGTACCTGTGAGCATATCCTTATTGAAGAAGTTAAATGGGAAGAAAACGCTATTTTGTCATTCGCAAATCCTATAATGAATTCATTCAGACCATTTTCCTTTTCAGCAGGAAGCGGGTTTTTCCTTTTTAGCATCGTAAATTGCGATTTTCAGGGAACTGAATGGTCTCACAATCCAGATGGTTCGGGAAAGTCAAACGTCATGCGCGTTATGGTTGAGGGTAAAGAATTTTGTTTTACGGAACAGCCGGTTAGTTTAGGTGACAAGAAAGAGAGCATATCATTTTGCACGCTCAAAGTCGATGCCGAGTTGACTGAGAAGGAAAGGATAGTGGAGTATGTAACCAATCTTTGCGATCTTTTATCTTTTGCGAATGGTCAATACGTTGATTATACTGGATGGAGTTACTTTAATCATGGGGACGAAAACCTAGTCGAAGGTCAATTTAAGGGGTCTATGGAAAGTGCTATGAAAAAATCGCACCAGCCGTTAATCAGCAACCTACCACCCGAAGATTTGCGGGATTTCTTGGAAAAAAGCTTTCCTACCTATAGAAGCTTGAAGGTGGGTCTTGGCTTAAACTATCTCGTTGGTTACTTTACTAAAATAAGGCGGGAGGAATATTTAGAAACCAAATGCTTACACTGCTATATTTTGCTTGAGTGTCTTGCCGACAAGGCAAGAAAATATTTTATTGACCTAGGCAAACCCGTCCCAAACGAATCCATTGGTATCGCATATGGCAGGATCCGGCGCGCGCAAAAAGCGTCGTCAAATCCAGAGTTAAAAGCTATGTCAGAAGTCATCGCAAAAGAGCTTGCTGGTGCTATCGCAGACCCCAATCCACCATTGCCAACCGTAATCCGGCATCTTAGAAATCATTTTGGGGTGAAGAAAGACCCCATGGATGAAACAATTTTTGATTGGAGGAAAGAGTTTATACACAAGGGGTTATCCCAAGTAGATCCTGCTACAACTTATAATGAAATATATCTCGTTCTTCTTAATTCTATTGACCGTTTGATATTGAAGATATTGGGGCATACCGGGGCATACTGCGACGCGAAAAAAAGATGGGAACGAGTCCAGCTACCATAAGTGCATATACTGGTCACTTATTCTTGAACAGCACAATCTTTTCCCTGTCCGGCAGTATGTCGAAGTAAACCGTGAACGATTCCGTCTTCGGGTTGAAGTAGGCATAGCCGACCTTCACCCATTTGCCCCCTTCAATGGGCATCTTGGCGATGTAGTCCGGGCCGCTTGCCCTTCCCTCAATCACTAGGACTTTTGAGTAACCGCTCCTCATTTTCCTTCCTCACAAGCACCCGCAGGCCGACTGTTTCCAGTTTCAGCCGGGGCGAGTTCTGGATTTTCGCTATCAGCTGGACGTACTTCTTGATGGTCCGGTGGTCAATGCCAGTCTTGCAGCAGAGCTGGTGCACGCTCACGTTCTGCTCCGGGATTAGCTCGAGCAGCTTCACAATGAGATTTTCATCCACCCTTCCGACCATGAGAAGCTTGTGCGCAGCAAGTAATTTTTGCGCGACCGCAGGTGCAGTTTTACCTAGGAAAGAGAAAGCGACTGAGTGATTTCTGCGGAAATTATTAGGAAAATGAGCTGCTGTAAGCGTATTTCTTATTCTTTAATGTCAATATTTAGTGCAGATTATCGTGATAGAAATCAAAGCCCCAAAAAACGAAAATGACCAAAATGGGACTCGCCTTGAGCTACAGATCTACGTCCTTCGAAACCGACTTAGAAAGGCAAAAAGAGCTTATGAGCGTATGATTGCGGCACCTGGAAAAAATCCGACCTTCGAAATCGCGTGGGCATTGGGCAAAGAAGGCCCATCAAAGTACGACACACCCGCTAGGCGTGCATCGCTCGAATTTGTTGTAATCATGAGTGATTTTATTCTGCCTAGCAAGTTCCTTAACTTGGAGGCAATTTTTAGTATGATGGGGGAGATACCATCAGCAGAACTTCAAAGTTGCGTACTGCAAGCACAAACAAAACTAGCAACATTGGAAAGAGCGCCTCCGATTATTGCCAAGGCAAATATTCCGATAACTGCAAGAGATATATTCACAGACATTTGCCAAAATGTCATTTTTACTGACGATACTGCTGCGTATCCTTTTGTCGAACGACTCAATAGTTCGCCGCAAGCTGGCGCCGTATGGAAACACTTTCATGAGTATTGCAGGGTTGCTTACGAGACGTTGCTTGGATTAGTTGCCTAGGCGCGGGAAACCCAATGCCTTCAGGCATTGGATGAAAGCGCCCCAGTCTTATTCTCAAAAGAAGATTTCTTGCCAGCAGGGGAA
>JAGVIA010000026.1 GCA_020056305.1 archaeon
ACTTCCCCTGCTGGCAAGAAATCTTCTTTTGAGAATAAGACTGGGGCGCTTTCATCCAATGCCTGAAGGCATTGGGTTTCCCGCGCCTAGGCAACTAAACCTGGCACTGCCTCGATCGGTATTTCCATGCAAATTATCTACTTTAAGGGATTTATAAGCCTTGTTGTTAATAATTGTTATTTATGTTAAATATTTCATGCTGGGCGCGAGCTTAAATCGTTTATCGCCGAAGAGGTTGCATATGCTCCTTGACTTCCTCGATTATTCGCTTGCCGGGCTGCGGCAGCGCTCGCTACGCTCGCTTCTCACAGTGCTTGGAATCGTGATTGGAATATCGGCAATAGTCATACTCATATCATTAGGACAAGGCATACAGGAGAGCGTGAACAAGGAGCTTGAGTCATTTGGCACACACACCATCATTGTTGCGCCGGGCAGTGCGCAGAGCCTGGGCGGGACAGGCGCGGCAGTTGGAAAGCTTTATGACAACGACATTGAGAGGCTGCGGCGCATTGATGGCATCAACCTCATCACGCCCGTCGTCATGGGCAGGGTGGGCATAGAGTACAAGGGCCAGACGCTGCAGTCCGGCGTCATGGGCATCGAGCCGCTCAATTACCAGAGCACTGTTTCAAATATCGAAATATCGCAGGGCAGGTTCCTTGCCCCATCTGACAGGCAGGCGCTTGTGGTCGGCGACAAGATTGCAAAGGACACCTATGACAATGACTTGCTTGCGAACAGCGCTGTCATGATAAGCGGCAAGAAATACCGCGTTGTCGGCATCATGAAGCGGACAGGGGGCACCCTTGACGACACGGACACCACCATATACGCAACGATTGACGACGTGCGGGACTTGGTGAAAAGCACGCTTGCGAAAAACGAGCTCTCATACATTTACATCGAAATAAAGGAAACATATGACGCAAGGGTTGCAGCAGAAGAGATCAAGCAGGAACTCAGAAACGCGCACAAGGTAAAGGAAGGCGAGGAGGATTTCACGCTCATCACATCGGACTTTTTGCAGGAGAGAATCGGCATGATTACCGGCTTTATCACCGCATTTTTGGGCGGGGTTGCGGCAATTTCACTTATTGCAGGGGGCATCACAATTGCGAACACCATGTTCATGGCAGTGCTTGAGCGCTACCGGGAAATCGGAACGCTAAAGGCGATTGGCGCAAAGAAGGGGCAGATAATGCGCATGTTCCTAATCGAGAGCGGATTGATCGGGCTTGTCGGCGGGCTTTCTGGCTGTGTTGTGGGGCTTGCAGTGATTGCGATTGCAGGGTTCTTTGGCGTGCCCACAAAGCCCACTCCAGAGCTTTTGGGTTTTGCAATCGCATTTTCAGGGATTGTTGGACTTGTTTCAGGCTATGTGCCTGCAAAAAATGCCGCCGAGCTTGATGCGGTTGTGGCATTGCGGTACGAATAAGGCGCAAAAGGTTGCAAAAGCCGTTGAATGCGCGACAATGGTGCGTGCGGTTGCAATGTTCGCTTCGCCTTGATGCGCAATTGCTGCTGGTACGCATTTTGCGCGCCTGTTTTGCCATCTGATTAATAATTTTGCCAGCTATTTTTCCAGCTATGTTAAGTGGCGACTTAGTGCTGTCATTGCCAGGGTTGAAACTTGCCCTTGACCATGCAGGAAGCGTTAGCATGGGAAGGCGTGCGGGAGGCAGCAAGACAGCTGGCTTGCACGAAAACAGCAGCGCCGCTGCCGGGATTGATGCCTGTTACGTTTCCCATGCCCATTCAGACCACACTGCTGGAGTAAAAAGCGGAAAGCCGCTTCTTGCAAGCAAGGAGACACTTGCGCTTTGCAAAAAAAGCGCTGAAGTGGGCATAACACATGAAAAAATTTCCCTTTCCCCGGCAGGCCACATGCTTGGCGCAACGCAGCTTCTTGCGCAGTGCGACGGGTATTCGCTTGCGTATACCGGGGACTTTTCAATGGAGGGCGGGCTTACTTACAAGGGCTGCAAGCCACTGCAGTGCGAAGTGCTTGTTACCGAGACCACCTATTGCGACCCGCAAAGAAGCCTCCCGACAAAGGAGGAGGTTTTCACCAACATGGAGCGCTGGCTGGATGAGAACATAGAGAGCAATGCCATAATTCTTGGGGGATATTCCACAGGAAAGGCAGAGGAGCTTGTCAAATTCCTGAACAAGTATTGCAGCATAACGCCGATTGTGAGCAAAAGCGTGGATTCTGTTTGCAAAATTTACAATTCGCTTGGGTGCGACCTGAAATACGTCCCTGCCGGCACTCCCGAGGCAGCTGAAATGATGAGCGAGCCGTTTGTCGCAGTGATGCCGTTCCACCAGGTAAACAGGAGGATGGCTGCTGAAATTGGCGAGGCCAACAACATGAACGTGCTCTGCGCGCTTGCTACTGGCTGGGCTGGCGTGCATGATTACAATGCGGATGCGGTTTTCCCCCTCTCAGACCATGCGGACTTTGATGATATTGTGCGATATGCGCAGGAGTCCGGGGCAAAAACAGTATTGTGCGCGCTTGGGGAGAATGAGAAGGCGGCGGCGCATTTGCGCAAAGTGGGCATCAATGCCATGCCTGCGGAAAAGGGAGTCATGCTGCAACAAACGCTGGCATGAATTCTGCCACCGGCATACGGTGCGAGAAGAGAGATGGAACAAATTGGCGCGGGTTCGGGGGGCTTGCACTGTACAGCGGCTGTGGATTTATAGGCAACATTAATATTGCATTATGCGTTATAGCTTGCGGTGACCTAATGAACGAAACCATACAAGCCGATTCTACCAAAGCAAGACAAAGCGCTACGGCAGTGTTTGGGAACAGAGACAAATCGGATTCTACTTTCACAGTATCCGATTCAGTCCGGGCCATTCGGATGCAGATCGATTCCTTGCGGGGCGAAATAAAGACACGTGAAAAGGAATATTACAGGATACTCAATTCGAAGCCGAAGCTGATCAGCCTAGAAAACCATTTGGATGCGATACCGAGAAATGTGATTTTTGGGATAGGAATTCATATGGAGGACTGGCAGACCCCAGTTGGCAAAAACTATTCGAATTCAATGCTGATTGTAATGAATAAGATGGGGGATGCGCTCGCCCGCTATGCAAAAGCCCACCAGAACCATGCGAACATCGGCGATATATCGTATTTCAGTGGATTTTTCTCGAATATAAACGCGGTCCCTACAAGCGGCATCATATGCGGGGTTGAAATACGGAAGGACAGGAGCGGTTACGTATTCAACCACTTGGGAGAAGGATCTGCGGAAGTCAGATTCGCAGTAGACGGGAATAAATTTACAGTCACATCCTACAAGTCGCTTTGAATGCGGGTTGAGTATAAAAGATCCCTGAGTGAAAAGAAGTAGGGCAGGACCAAAAATGGAATAATTATGAGCTTCACCGCGATAATCGAGAGGGAAGGGAGCCTGTATGTGGCCAAGGCTGCAGAGCTTGAGATAGCAAGCCAGGGGAGAAGTGTGGAGGAGGCAATCAAAAACCTCAAGGAGGCAATCGGGCTCTACTTGAAGCATGCCGAACCCGCGGAGCTTTATGCCCTGAGGCGGCTTGCAAAGGAAGGGTGCCCAGCTGAAGAACTGTTCAACTATTGAGCATGCCACCACTTTCTTTTTACCTTCCGCATGCCTTCTTCAGGGCTGCAAGGTGCGTGTCCGTGATTGCGAACGACAGGTCATACTGGCTGCCAAGGTGGTCGAACACAGTCATGTCAACTGCCACGCGGCCCATGGGCATTTCCTTGCCGGATGTGATTTTCTTCACGTAATTGTAGGGCGCGCGCACCGACTCGCCGGCGGTCTTTATGTACAGGCCTTTCTCGCAGACAATGATGAAGCCGTCCTCATCAAAGCCGGATTTATATGTGGGAATCTTGCCCTTTATCTCACCTAACACTTCGTCCGTTTGGATCTTCATAACTTAACCTCGCCACTTTCGCAGAGCTTCCGCTGATTTTTGCCCCAACGCCATTTGACATTTGGCGCTTAGCGCCAAATTTGAGGCTCAATTTCAC
>JAGVIA010000011.1 GCA_020056305.1 archaeon
ACTTCCCCTGCTGGCAAGAAATCTTCTTTTGAGAATAAGACTGGGGCGCTTTCATCCAATGCCTGAAGGCATTGGGTTTCCCGCGCCTAGGCAACTAACACTATTTGGATCTCCAGACTTTGGAATGACCATATAATTTCCCCGTTAGTGCTTATTTGTGGTTTTTTTACTTTAAATAGGTATACTTAAGCGATTATTGGCTTAAGCCTTTCTTCCCGAAAAACAGCACGAACGTCTTTGAGGCAAGCTTAATGGTTGCGGTGACAAAACCCGCAATCACGATGATTAGCAGCTTGGATTCCTTTGTGACCGTTAAGTACAGGTAGACTACTATCACAAGCGGCAACAGGTAGGAAATAACTGCGAAATTAACGACAGATGCGACAGATTCGCTTGCTGTCTGCTCGGTGTTTTCCGATTTTATCAGGCCCCGTATGAACATTATCTCGTTCCCCAGCATGAGCACGGTGCCAAGCACAAAGAGGAGCAGCCCGAGGGTGAAATTGGTGCCAAACATCTTGTCAAACACCATGATGAGCGTGCCGATGGCGATTAGCGCAAAGAAGGTCAGTGAAAATAGAAGAGATACGATTGAGAAGTGGTGCTTGGGATGGATCTTGTCGTATATGCCCATGCGGATAGAACAACGAGAATGAATTTTAACTTATAGGAATGGCAGCGGCACAGAGGATGCCGGCAGATGCCCCCAAAGCGGCAGGAAAGTTGGCGTGCGCAAAAAAGGCGGGCTTAGTGCGGCATCCGCATACGGATTTTGCCCCTTAGAATACCAGCCCTGACTTTCCAGCGAATTTTCCCCTGCTTCCAAGCTCCTCCTCAATCCGAAGCAGCCTGTCGTATTTTGCAGTGCGCTCGCCCCGGCAAGGCGCGCCTGACTTTATCTGCCCGCAGCCGATGCCTACCGCGATGTCCGCAATTGTTGCATCTTCTGTTTCGCCAGAGCGGTGGCTCACCACAACGCCAAGCTTGCTCTTTTTGCAGAGTGCTGCAGCGTCAAGAGCCTCTGAGAGAGTGCCGACCTGGTTCACCTTGAGAAGCAGGGCGGATATGGACTTGCGCAATATTGCCTCCTTGAGGCGTTCAATGCTTGTGACAGTCAAATCATCACCCACAATCTGCACCTTGCCATAAAGCTTTTTGCGGATCGCGGCAAACGAGTCAAAGTCATCCTCAAAAAATGGATCTTCAAGTGAAATGATTGGATATTTTGAGCAAAGGGAAGCATAGAACTCTGTAAGCTCGCCTGCGGACATTAATCTGCCGTCTATATCGTATTCGCGCATCTTTTGGTCAAAAAAAGATGTTGATGCGGCATCTATTGCGATTTTCATTTCGTTCCCATAACCGTTTTCCTCAATTGCGGACATGACAAGCGCGATTGCCTCCTCAGCGCTTTTTGCAGGGGGGGCAAACCCGCCCTCGTCCCCGACCCCGGTGGCAGAGGCACCATACCGCTTTTTTATGATGAGACGCAGGCTCGAATATATTTCACAGCCTGCCTGCAAGGCGGATGAGAATGTTTTGAAGCCGATTGGCATTATCATGAATTCCTGTATCGCAAGACCGCTCCCCGCATGCATGCCGCCGTTTATGATGTTCATCATCGGCGTGGGCAGCAACTTCCCCCCTAGGTGCGCATAGAGGCCTACGCCCTTGGAATTTGCGGCAGCGTGTGCGCATGCAAGGGAAACCGCAACTGTTGCGTTTGCGCCAAGGGAGGATTTGTTGGGAGTTCCATCAAGGGCAATGATGGCATTGTCAATTGCACGCTGGCTTGCCAAATCCATACCAACGAGCTTTTTTGCAATTTTTTTGTTTATGTTTGAAACTGCCAAAAGCACGCCTTTCCCATGGTATGGCTTGCCGCCATCGCGAAGCTCAACTGCCTCGTGCGAGCCGGTCGATGCGCCGGACGGGGCTGCCGCCCTGCCCAATATTTTGCCGCACCACACGTCAGCCTCGACGGTTGGATTGCCGCGTGAGTCAATAATCTGCCTGCCTGTGATTTTGGTGATTTTTGCCATATGCACCTACGTCGTATTCGAATATATGGAAAAATCCCTGGATTTTTCCAGCATTGGAATCTGCCCGTGCAGATTACAATGCAAAAGAAGAAAAAGATAAGCACACGGGCAAGAAAGTGGAATGCAGGCAAGCGCGGGGGATAAAACACATCTGCAGCAGTTAGAATATTGGCAGCCATTGAATAAATGCAGGATTGGCGGCACCCCCCCCCCTTATTCCGATATGAATTTATTTGCCACCTGTTTATTCTCTTTCATGTTCCCTGAACTTGACGAGATAAAAAAGAGGCGCCAGAAGCTTGGCATGCGCCAGAACGGCCTTGCGAAAAAAAGCGGGGTGTCGCAATCCCTTATCGCAAAGATTGAGAGTGGCAGGGTGAAGCCAGGCTATGAGAATGTGAAGCGGATTTTTGACGCGCTATTTGCAGCCGAGGAGGAAGGCAGTGCCAAGGCCGATTCCATGATGACAAGGGCCATTGTGGCTGTTTGCCCAAAGGACAAAGTCAGCCTTGCGATTAAGTTGCTGCGGGAAAAAAGCCTCTCGCAGCTCCCGGTTGTCATATCTGGCAAGCTTGTCGGCGCAATTTCCGAAGGCACGATAGTGGATCGGATTGAGGCGGGAACTCCGCATGCGCAACTTTCAAAAATGAGCGTATCAGAAGTCATGGAGCCGCCTTTTCCGACCCTGCCGCCAGGGGCGCCAGTGCACCTTGCAGCAGAGCTTCTCAAGTACAATTCAGCAGTTGTCATTGTCGGAGGCAGGGGAATTGAGGGTATCATTACAAAGGCGGACATGTTAAAGGCAGTCAAGAGAAGTTAACGCTTGGCAATCTTCTCAACAAGTAGCCCTCCTTAGCCGGATACCGTGCAATCGGATGCCACTTTCGCCCAGTACGCGCCGCCAGGGTAAAACGTGTCGGCATCCACGTATGCATGAGCCTTGCTGTCAAATAGCATGAAACTCTCTATTTCGCAGCCGGAAAGCGCATCAATTGCCTTGGCAGGCTGCGCAGGCGCACCAAGATGGTTCCAGCCTGCTGACAGGCGCATGCCAGAAAGATCGGCTGCCGATTCGCCAGACAATATTATCTCGCAATCGCTTGGAACGCGGGCAAAATAGCCCACCATGGCATCAATCTTGCCATCTGGCAGCATGGCCGCAACTGTGTTTTCCCCAACATAGCACTCAGCAACGAACGGGGCGCACGTGCCCATGCCGATTTTCGCATTCTTTATGTATGTTGAAAAGCCAGACGAGCCTCCTGCGTAGAGGCTTATTTTTTGAAACTCGTGCTCCCGTATTGATGACTCGACGCCAGTCTCACGCACAGGGAGCAGGTTTTGCGGGCTTGCTGTTGCGAAAAAATTGGGCGTTCCTGAGGAGAAATAAGCGAAAAGGAGTGCGAGCGCGAGGATGAGGACCGCAAGGGCCAGTTCGAGCTTCATAATGCTAAAATATGCAAAAGCTGATATTTAACCCTTGCTTTTTCATTTGAAATCCGAGAGCCTTGACTGGGATTTTTCGGCAGCTGGTTGCCTTTGTGGCTTTTCCTTTTTTTCATGCCCGGGCAATTCGACCTTGCCAAATTCGCCATCGTAGCCAGGGCGGATTTTCAGGTTGCCAGTCTGCGAAGCGATTATCCCGTCAGCGATTTTCTGGTCTGTTGCAGAAGAAAGCTGCTCTTGCGTTGCCATGAGCGCCGAGAACTCCGAGCCGAAATGCCGCACTATTTTTTGGTATTGCTCATTTACACCCTTGGAATATGTGTTGGTGCCCATCACCTGCGCGATTATCTCAGCAAGGGGAACAAGGGTCTTGTAAGGCACTGCATGCGGGGGGATAAATCCCTCTGGCCTGTCTGCCAAATCCTCAACGCGGTGCAGCACGCCTATTGTCATTTTCTTTTTGCAATTCGGGCATATGTCGCCTATTTTCCTTGCCTGCGCAGGCATCATCCACACATTGCACATGCGATGCCCGTCAACATGGTATTTGCCTTCCTCAGGATAGAATTCGTATGTCATTTTCACCTTGCGCGCCTCTTTCTCGTTTATCGCAGACGCAAGCTCTCGGTATGTCAGGGCATCCAAGGAGAATACCGTCGCCTCCCTGCCAAGCTTCGCAGGCGAGTGCGCGTCGGAAAACGACAAGATGGAATATTTGTCCAGCGCTGAGAGGCGCCAGTTCATTGCCGGGTCTGATGAAAGCCCGGTCTCAAACGCGTGGATGTGCCCTTTCTGGTCCAAAAATGCCTCATCAATCGAGTCAAAACCTGACATTGAGCCGAATACGGAAAACCACGGCGTCCATGCGTGCGCCGGGAAAATAATATTGTCACGGTGCACCGACATCACAAGCTCCACAAGCTCCGCACACGAGCAGGAGAGAATCGGCCTGCCATCGGATGCGAGCTTTCCGTGTTTTCCCAGAAGCTCGTTTATCTGATGCGCAACCTCGATGCCGGGACAAAGGATGACATTGTGCACGCGGCGGGTCTTGCCTCCCTGCGAAAATATGTTGGATACTTCCACTGTGAGCACGAAATTCATGCCCCGGTATTCCAAAAAGCCATTGCCGGTTTCCATTGCCTTTGAGGAGAGCTCGGAAATCCATGCAGGATGCGTGAAATCCCCGGTGCCAAGAAGAGTTATGCCCTTTAGCTTTGCCCACTCCGCCATGCCGTCAAGGTCCATGTTCGCACTCGTCGCGCGTGAGTACTTTGAGTGGACGTGCAAGTCGGCAATTGCTTCCATAATCCTCCCGCAATGGCTTCGATGGCGAGGTTAATATTAGTGATTGCAGAAATTGTGCCATGAACGTCTTTCGTGCGATGGACTCCGGGGAATCCATATTCAGGGACGAAAAAGCCCTGCAGCCGAACTTCCTGCCTGATGAATTGGTGCACCGCGAGCGGGAAATAGCCGAGCTTGCATTCTGCCTAAAGCCCGCATCAGGGGGCAGGAGCCCGCAGAATGTGGTGATAATGGGGCCGCCTGGCACTGGCAAGACGACGTGCGCAAAGTCGGTGCTCAAGCAATTGTCAGAATATTCCCAGACCCCGCTTCCGGTTTACATAAACTGCTGGGAGACACCAACGCGCTTTGGAATACTAAATGCGATTTTGGGCGAGCTTGGCGAGATGATGCCGCGGCGGGGCATCGCATCGGATGAGATAATGTCGCGCCTGTTTTCCTTTGCAAAAAACCTAAAGCGCATCCCCGTCGTGGTGCTTGACGAGGCTGACAGGCTCTTTTCCACAGAATATGCAAACGAGCAGGTGCTCTATGACTTGGCGCGCGCAAGCGAAATGCACTCAGTGCCCCTTGGCATAATCGCAATCACAAACGACACGGAAATACTTGCGAAGGTGGATGGCAGGATAAGAAGCTCGCTTGCCCAAAAAGTGATTGAATTTCCAAAATATACCCCCACGCAGCTAAAGGACATATTGTCCGAGCGCGCAAAAATCGCATTTTTCCCAGGCGCAGTCGATGCCGATGTGATCGGAGTGTGCGCGGCTGTTGGCGCAAAGGAAGGCGGGGACGCGCGGCTTGCAATCACCATGCTTTGGATGGCAGGGAGGCAGGCTGAGCGCGAGGGAAAGCGGAAAGTCACTGTTGAGCATGCGAAGAAAGTCAGGGATGAGAGCATTGAGAAGGCGCGCGGGCTGTATGCGCGCAAAGAGGAGACACTTGAGGGAATTGAGCGCGAAATAGTTGATTTGCTAAAGAAAGGAGCGCTTGAGAGCGGCGAGCTGTATGCGAAATTGAAGATGCCGGAGAGAACGGTGCGCTACCATCTTGAGAGGCTGGAAAAGATGGGCATCATAAAATCGGACGAGACTGCAACGAAAGACGGAAGGAAACGAAAGATTTCACTTAAGAAATCTTGAGGCTGGATAAATGAAAAACCTCCATTTTTTGTTCTCAGTTGCCCTTGTTTTGGTTGCATCTTCCAATGTTTTATATGCCCAGCCCGGCGATTCTTATTGGCGCGGTGAGGCACGACCGTTTGCCATATTGGAAACAAACGTTAGCGGCAAGGTCGTGATTTTGACCGTTCAAAATGTTGAGGCAGACACGTACAGGATGACCGGCTTTAGCTTGGCAGATTCATGCGGCAGCTGGGGGTTTATGAATGGGACCGCCATCAGCACTTTGGAATTTGGCGGGGGCGGGAAGAAAATATTCAGGTGCACCCTTAAGACTCCGCTTGTTTTGACACCATGCCCCGAGGGAGGGTTTGGTTATGAAATACCAAATGTCACAATAGATTACCAGAGTGCCGAATATGATATGGTTGCAGTGGGTAGGGACCCTTATGGCGTCGTTTATCGATACGATTGGACCAATACCAGTTCGCAGCAGGTTGGAACGCATCCCATTCGAAAATTCTGCCCGTCAAAGTCAGAAAAGAGGTATACTTCTTCCGTAGAGGCGGTTCTTGATATTTATGGCAACTATATATTTGGCATAATTGCTCTTCTTGTTTTAGCTATCGCCGCGTTCTACTACTTCAGAAAAAGAAAGGCCGCCCAATAGAAAAAATCTAGTACGATTTATTCCGGGCTGTGCGGAAGCAGGCTTGCGCGCCGCAAGAGATACCACGTAATCCCTACTGCAGTTATTGTCAGAACCGCAAGCAGCCCCACATACCATCCTGCATCCGCAGGCGTTAGCACGAACATCGAGCCGCCCGCTATTGTCGCAATCGTGTTTGGCACAAGCAGGGCAGTGCCGATTATTGCAAGATATGCCGCAAGCATCGCAAGGCGGTTGTTCAGGATCTGCAGCTGGTTGTTGTAGATGCTTTGCAGCACCTCAAGGCCGGAGGCAAGCACTTCGGACAGGTGCTCTGCAAGCCCTATCTGTGAGTTCAGCTCGCCAATTAGCCCGGCTATCCGATTTATCAGCTTCTGGTCATCGGTTATGAGGCTCGCATCCCCGTAGCGCAGAGAATTTAGCACATCGACTGTCGCCCACAGCCCGCCCAAGTAAATTATCAGCGCATGCTTCATCTGGTATATTTTTTGCCCCATTTGCGCGCGCGGGGTTTTCGGGTCCGCAAGCTCGTGCGAGAGCTGGTCCCCGTGCTCCTCGATGTCGCGCAAATGGTCGAAGTTGCGCGCGTTGTTCTCCTCAATGAGCCTGATAAGAAGCAGTGTGATTTTGTCCTTGCGCGGCATTTTTGGCGGAAGCTTGCGCAGCAGCACCTCGCCATAGCGGCGCACGCGGAAGAAGCGCTTGACTTCGCTGATGTGCAATGTGACTATCATGTTGCCGCGGATTAGTATCAGGAGGCGGCGAAGCTTGACATCAAAGCCCTCTACCACCATGGCTGGGAGAAGCACGCCCATTTCGTTTCCCAAGTCCTCATAGCCGCGACGCGGGTCCTTTAGCAGGCTGTGCACAAGGCTTTCGGAGAAACCCAGCTCCTTTGCAATCGGCACTGCCTCCTTGCTGATGCTGTCGACGACATAATCCACCCACACTACGGCTGACTGGGAAATCAGGTCTGAGAATTCGCTTACTGTGCGCGACTCCATGCTCTTTGTCTGACCGTTTTTCAGGAGCGCTGCGCAAAAGCCGCGGCCTTCGAGCGCCAGTATTACGTCAGGGCCGACAAATATTTTCACTGGCTTTCCCTGATGGTTGCGCACGCTGTTTGGCATATTAGGCATAACGATACGAAGTTATAAAAATCCCCTTCGGCGGCGGGTGCGCGATTTTGTCCATTGGATATCTACATTATGCCATTGCGCCCTGCGCCTGCATTTTCATATGCATGTGCGATTTCCAGAAGAAGAAGCCGATTATCGCAAATGTTATTAGCGGGGATACGTATGCCGGAACATGGACTGCAAACGCGTCAAGCAGCATCACAATCCCGAGGAAAAACACGGAATACATGGCGCCATTTTTGAGGTATGCATATTTCTTCACGTTCTCTATGTTGTGGATTGTTACCTCGCGCACAATGAATGCGCCAAGCCCGCTTCCAATCAGGATAAGGGGCACGGAAAGCGTGAAAGCAAATGCGCCAATCACGCCGTCAATTGAGAACGTGGCATCAATCACCTCAAGGTACATTATCTTGCTCCAGTCAGACATTGCAGTATGCCCCTCGCCGTGCAGGAGCTTTTGCTCCGCAGCCTCGGCATTCTGCTTGAAGCCGTGCGTAATGAAAAATGCGGTGGAGCCGACCACTGCGCCAAATGCCATCATGGGGCTTATCTGTATCGCAAACCACGTTATGATTGCGAGGAGCACTGACACTATTGCAAAGAACCACACGCCCTGCCCTGCCAAGAACTCCTCGCCTGGCAGGCCGAATTTCTTGGGCTCAAGGAAAAGCCAGTGCAGGAAAAGGAATATCAGGAATACCCCGCCGCCTGCCAATAGCATTGGAGAGCTTTGCTCGATTGCCGCTATTACTGACGGGTCGTCGGAGAAAGTTGAGAAGAACGCGCCAACAGGGCCGATTGCCGGATTTGCCGCCCATACAATGAGTATTGGAAGAAGCCCGCGCACCATGAACACTGCGATTAGCAGCCCATACAGCAGGAACCAGCGCTTTGCGCGCTCGGAAACTTTCGAGAGGACTGATGCGTTTATGACCGCGTTGTCCACGCTGTTGATTGTCTCGAAGAGCGCAAGCCCGAGGATTGTGAAGATGATTGAGATTATGTCCATTGGAAGACCGGTTGTTTGCTAATCTTTGGAATAAAAGTATTAAAATGAAAATAAGCGCCTTGGCCGGACTTAAAAGTCTCTTAAGGCGCCTCGACTTTATCTTATTTTTGTTCTTGTGGGCGGTCAGCTCATTTATCTCCTTTCTTACCCCATAAAAGTTGCAACGATAAGAACCAGGATTACCAATATGGCAATAACAAGGACGTACATGAAAGTTCGCTTTACTCTCTCTGCCTTATCTGTTTTGTCTGGCTTGTAAAGATTTTGATAAATATTGCGTCTCACTCCCCTCAGAAAAATAAAAATAGATACGACCCATATGACTGAAAAAATGGCAATCAATATATTTCCTAAAATCTGATTGTATTCTAAAATTTGTTGCCAGAATAAAGTGAATAATGCTATTGAAACAATAATGGCATAGAAAATCCATAGCTTTATGCGTTCAATGTCCATCCAAACCACCAGGTATTAACTCTTAATCGAGCATCTTTTTATATAACAACTCCGAACCTTAATCTGTGGGTGGTGGGATGAGAAATATTCAACGCTTTGCCATAATGTTAATCGCTTTTTTTCTCAGTTTAATTGTAATTGCCTTCGGTTTGGTATTTACATCAAAATTCGACGCCACCAAAGATGCGTATGTTATTGGCGTAATAAGCGGAGTTGTTTCTGGAGCTATCATCCTTCTTTATCAGATGACACTTGGGATGAAGAAGTAATCAGCGGGTGATGGGATGCAAGGCATAGCAATCGTAGCGCTTGTTGCAGTGACATTACTCGTGTTTGGCTGCGTTGCAGAGCCATCCTCAGTAAAAATGAGTAAGGGTGTTGAAACTCCGCAACAAAATGAAATTGCAAAAATATACGAATGCCCTAATGGAAAAATTGTAGTAAATTTAAATGACTGTCCATCATGCCCGCGCTCTTGTGATGATGGAATGAGATGTACAAAGGATTTTTGTTCTCGTGATACTAATTATCAGTGTTTGCACCAGAACATAAGTCCGTGCCAAGGAAATGGCATATGCGACCCAGGAGAATATGGGACAGCTGACTGTCCAAATTGCGACGACAACAAAATATGTACAAATGACTACATGAATTTTACAACTCTCAAATGTGTTCATGAGCAGAACATATCTTGCTTTGGAAATGGTATTTGTGAAATTGGGGAATATGGGTCATCTGACTGTCCAAATTGCGACGACAACACTATCCTTACAGAAGACACTATAAATTATCAAACACAACAATGCATTCATAATTGTGCCGAAGACAAATGTGCATTCAATATACTAAAGGAAAAAGGTTATTTTGATTGTATTAATTGTATGGCTAATCCTAACAATATTGTTTGCAAGGATATTGCCAGATATAACGCAGAAGTTGATGCAAAAAATACGTGTAACGGTTTCACATAAAAATTTCTGCAATTTAGCGAATAAAATACCAATTTTAGAAATAAATCATACTAAACCCAGGGGCTTTTCTTTGCGGAGCAAAGAAAAGGGCCTACGCCTTGGCCGGGATTCGAACCCGGGTTACCGGTGTGACAGACCGGGATGCTAAACCGCTGCATTACCAAGGCAATAATCCCGCCAGTGAGATTTGTTCAGCTTTCTTTCTGGGGCGAAAAAACCACGCGAAGCGCGGATGTTGCCGAGCATCACGAGGCAACAGACAGTCGTGCACCGCACGACTGGATATTTTTCGCTGAAACCTCCTTTCTTTTTTCCGAGGTTTTTTCTTTCTGCGAAAGAAAAAAGCTCTTGAACACACAACCTCCTGATGACTGCCGGGCACAATCGTCCGGCGCCCATATTTCCGCGGATTAATGCGGAGGATTTCTACAGCCAGGCGCTCTAGCCAGGTTGAGCTATGGCGGGATTGGTTATTCTTGTGCCGACAAATCTTTATAAAACTCCGTTGCGCAAAACACCTTCCATTGCGACCGTCGTCTAGCCTGGTAGGATCCGAGGTTGCCAATCTCGTGGGCCGGGTTCAAATCCCGGCGGTCGCATATTTCCGCAGGAAATTGCGAGGACTTGGGCACGAGCCCAAGGAGTCGCACTCGCTTCAGCATCGGGCTTTGCCCGATGTCTGAGTTGCCAAGTTTGCAAAACTTGGCAAATTGTCGAGCGGTTCGCCGCTCGACAACTGCATTTTGCCTCAAGCAAAATGCACATCGCACTCATACTTGGACTCAGAGCGCTCCGGTTTGGAACGTCGTTGCCGGATTCGGCAGGACGCCTCAAATAGCCCCGGGCGGATAATGCGCATAGTAGAAGTAAACTAACGCCTTGGGAGCCAGTATCTTGAGTTCGTGGAGCTGCTTTGCGCCGATGCCTTTGGCTGCAAGCTTCTGCTCACACATGGCCACGAAATCCTTATCCGCGTATTTTTCATTCGCATTCTTCTCAATTTCCTTCACCGCTTCAACTGCCCTTCCCTTGAATGTGATGGCATGAGCATAGGCTGCCAAGCGGTAAGCCATGGCCCAATAATCAGTCTTCTTGATAATTCCGCCCAACGAGTATTGGTTGAAATTGCCAAGGTCGGCACTCTTGATGGTTGCCTTGCTATCATCGGTGTTGGCGGACTCCAAAAGCGCCTTCACCGCACTTTCAATTATCTGCGCCTCGGCGAATGAGGTTTTGTTTATCCTGTTCTGTATTTCGCATATCTGTCCGAAGCAATCCAGAGTGCCCAAAGTTGCACCGAACTCGTCCAGCAGGAAGTTTGCATCGAATACGTCTTTCAGGAAATCCATTGGGGAGAATTGGCGCCTGCCGACAGTTCCGATTGCCAAAGTTGCCAGTTTCGATGCCAGCAGGTAATCAGGAGATGCCACATTGGCCCTGAATTTGGCCTCTCCAACTGCCCTGCTTCCCCACGGCTTGCCGTGTTCCGCGAGCTTGAACTTGGCAATATCCACTTTGACCTGCACATCCCCGTGGACTATGCTGTAGTGGTCGAACATATCCGCTCCCTTTGACTGCCTTTTATCGACCTTGTAATCGCCGCCCAATGCCCCAAGCAGCTTTGCAGTATCGCCGCTGTAATGGATATCCAAGTCAACGGAAAGCCTCTTGGGCTCTTTCAGGACCGCAGTTTGGATCGCGCTTCCGCCCAAGAAGACAAGCGTTTCCTTTCTCGCAGACGCTTCCCGAACCAGAATTTCCAATACCTCAAGAACCTGAGCCTGCCTTTTTGCGAATTCCCGGTTCATGCCTTACCAACCCTCAGTATGGCTTCGTAATAGCGCCTCCCGTTCTCCAAATAGCGCGGATCCACCGCCATGATTTTACCCTCTTCCGCCAGCTTGTACAGGAGTATGTCAAGGAACCAGCCCATGTATCTTCGGGTGGCATATCTCTGCATGTAGGTTATCCGCACTGCATTGCGCTTCACATGCCATGCAAAGGCATCGACAGCCTCGTCAAGGGCTATGGGCAGGTAGCCACGGAGGGAATACGCCATGAGGTCTACCAGCTGCCGCTCAAGGCTCGGAATCCTGGCATTTTTCTCAAAAACATCAGTTTCCTTGAAGTCCCTGCGGGCAATTACCGCTATCACGTCCCGTATCTCCTTGGTGCTTTTTGCGCTTGCCCATTCCTCATTTATCGCAACCGGTTTTCTTTCCCCGGAATAGACTAAGTAATTCCGCAGCTTCGGGTCGGCAGCCAGCGAGCTTATCACTTCCTTGTGCGCCAACGATTCGCACTCTATGAAAATCATGTTCCTGCGCACGTTGTGGAAGGCAGGCATGAATTCGGAGAGGTCCCAGAAGGCAAATTCCAGGTGGGGCATGCGCTCCGCCAAGAGGCGGGCTATCCTCTTTGTGTTCTCAGCCGGCTCGTAACGACTTTTATTTGTCATATGAGTGTCTTATATGACAAGTTATATATAAACCTTGCTAGGTTCTGGTGCCATAGGAGCATAACAAATTCTGCGGCATCACGGTTCTTTGCGCCGCGAAGCGGAGCAAGGCATAAAAATGTCTTATGCTGCATTTTCAAACAGCCAGGAGGGGCTTCAACGAGGCGCCGCTCCAAGCCCAGTCGTCCGCGCACGGCGGTCGCATATTTCCGCAGGAAATTGCGAGGACTTGGGCGCAAGCCCAAGGAATCGCATATTTCTTTTTTATTGAGGTTAATCCTAATGTTTTCCGAAGCTGACTTGATGTATACGGGTTTCATCGCCCTTCTTTTCGCGGTTTCAGTAGCCGCAGGCGCGACAGTCGGGCGCATAATTATCGGGATAGCGCGCCGCATCACCGGAAAGACGAAAACGACCCTTGACGACAAGGTGCTCGATGCGATAACAACGCCGCTGGAATCGTTTGCGTTTATTGTCGTGTTCTATTTTCTAATCGAGTTCTTCCCTGACCTCTCGGCAGCCGCGACTCTTGTTCGGACATATGTCTGGGCGGCAATTGTCGTGGTCGCCACATATATGGCAAGCGAGGCATCAGGGGCGGTGCTTCGCTGGTATTACGGGGAGGGGCACAAAACTTCAAGGATAAAGATAGACCTTACACTCATGCCCCTCATCCGCAGAGTCTCAAAAATTGTCATTTATTTCGTCGGGCTCACAATCGCGCTTGGCGCGGCAGGCTTTGACATTACCGGGCTTCTTGCAGTGACAAGCATTGCAGGCATAATCCTTGGCCTTGCCTCGCAGGAAACGCTTGGCAACATCTTTGCTGGCATGGCGCTCCAGCTTGACCGGCCTTTCAGGTACGGAGATTACATACGCTTTGCGACAGGGGAGGTGGCGCGCGTGCGCCGCGTCGGGCTGCGCTCGACAATGCTTGAGGATTTGAGCCACAGCACGATAATCATGTCGAATTCCGAGCTTGCAAAGCAGAGAATCACAAACCTCAACCACCCCGATGACGAGCTTCGCATGTCTTTCCCTGTCGAGGTGCCAATTGGCACTGATTTGGAGGCATTGGAGGCATATTTGCACAGGGAAATATCTGCAAACAAATTCGAGGGATTTGTTGCAGAGCAAAAAGTGGGCGTGTTTGCGGAGCGGATACGCCAGAATTCAATTGAGATATTGGTTTCCTATTCCGTGCGCGGATTCCCCAATGCAGGCAGGATACGGGATTTTGCGAATAGGAGAATAATCGAATTTTCAAGCGCGGCTGGAAAGAAAAGGAAAAAGTAGCTGCGGAATTTTGCAAAAAAATAACAGTTATGGCGCGTTTGGCGGCTATGCGCCAGCTTTTTTGCCCCACTGTAGGCTGTTGCAAATTTAAAGCATAACCCCACCTCGAAAACCTCCCAGCCCAACCATCAAACCAGCACCCGTCTCCATTTCTCATTTTTCATCCCAA
>JAGVIA010000004.1 GCA_020056305.1 archaeon
TTCCACATCAGTTGTGGAGGTGCAAAAGACTTTTGACCAAATGAGTCTGGTGTCCTTCATATAGGAAAACTGCCCCCTTCAGGGGGCAGATATTTATACCCCATTTATAAAGGGGCATTTGTGCTATGTGCCTTAGCGTATACAACCGTGTCCCGCACGGTGATACGTTTAAATATCGCGCCGGAATTTAGACAACAGTTGGGGTGAATTTATGGACAGGGACTGCTCTCCGGGAAAGGAATTTGTATTCAAGATGCCAGGCGGCCAGGTAATCGGCAGGGCGAAGAATGTCTCCGAGCTTGCAAACCTGATAAAGAACGCGCCGCTTGAGGCTGTGCTGTACCATGCAAAGGGCGGGCATTTGGCGCCATGGCTCTCTATGATTGGCATGCACAGGCTTGTCGCGAAGATAAAAGCGATGCAGGTGAACGAGAAGACGGTTCGGCTCTCGCTTCTCCGGGCGCTTCGCGGCGATTAGGTTTTTTCAGCATTTTTTTCTTTATTTTTCACATTGCGGCCAGCTTCCGCGCTAGCCTGCAACACTTTTTAATAGGCAAACCAATAGTGAATGCATGAAAATCTCAGGATTTGAACTATCCGCAAGCACGTCTGCCGCAGAGCTTTGCTCCCAGATGGAGGGCTGCGGCCTGCAGGCAACCCAATTATCCGCAGCCGCAAAGCTGTTCTCCCGCATGCAAAAGGAAGAGTGCACGGTGTTCTTCTCCTTCACATCCAACATGGTATCCTCCGGCTTGCGCGAGGTGATTGCGCAGATGTGCCGCGAAAAAATGGTGAATGTGATCATCACAGGCATAGGCGCAGTGGAAGAGGATTTCATGAAATCGTTTGCCCCATTCGAGCTTGGCGCATTCGACCTTGATGACAAGAAATTGCATTCAAAAGGCATCAATAGGATAGGCAACATCCTTGTGGACAACAAGCACTACATCCACTTGGAAAAAAAGCTGCAGCCGTTCTTTGAAAAAGAATACCAAAAACAGCAAAAACTCGGAAGGATGCTTGCGCCGCATGAAATAATCGCTGACCTCGCCGTACAAATAACTGACAAGAATTCCTTCCTCTACTGGTGCCACAAGAACAAGATACCGGTATTCTGCCCTGCGCCAACCGACGGTGCCCTGGGGCTGCAGCTGTATTTCTTCCGCCAAAAGCGCAAGGATTTCGGCATTGATGTCGCAGGCGACTTGCGCCCCCTTGGGCAGCTAGTGCTTGACGCCAAGAAAAAAGGCGGGCTGATACTTGGCGGCGGGTTTGCAAAGCACCATCTAATAGGCGCAAATCTTCTTGCCGGCGGGTTGGACTATGCAGTATACGTGAGCACCGGCAGCCAGTATGACGGCTCGCTAACAGGCGCGCGCACAAACGAAGCGCAGTCATGGGGCAAGATTTCGCCGAACGCAAAGAGTGCATATGTAGAATGCGACGCGTCAATCGCGCTTCCGTTAATAGTCTGCCATGCGCTCAAAGAGGCAGGCAAGTAGCGTTTGCAACGGCGAATTGCCCGCAAACAAACAATGGGGGATATTACAATGCTTTTTCCACTGGCGGATTTTGTCATTGATGAGAGCTTCCTTGCGCTCGGTTTAGTCATAATCTCCTCTTTTGTCATGGGCATCGCAACAAAGATAACGGACGAGGCGGAAGACCGGAAATTGCGCGACCTGCGCCCGTTTGCATGGGCATTGGTTTACGCGATAATCGGAATCTACCTTGCAACGCAATTCCCGCTTGCAAACATGTGGCTTGCTGCCGCGCTTGGCGCCCTTGCCCTTGGCAAGATAGACTCAAGGCCGCACATGCTTGCGATGGTCGTGTTTGCCGGGGGCATATTTCTTATCGGGCCAAACGGAATCGGGCCTCTGCACTTCCTCTTCTTTCTCATTGCCGCAGCAGCAGACGAATACACCTGGAGAAACGAGCCAAAAATACTGCGCGGCATCGCAAAGCACAGGCTCTTTTTGGAGCTTGCCGCAATCCTCTCGGACATTCAGATGGGCCAGCTGCACTATTTCGGGAGCATCCTGCCATTTGACGCGGGCTATGCCGGGGCGTCGTATGTCCTGGCGAAAAAATTCCCAAAGAAGAAATGGCCTGAGACAAAGAAAAATTAGCGGCATTTGCCGACTAATGACATATTGCCAATTTCCACCTGTTCCTTTGCATTTTCTGCATTGTAAGTGAAATTAACATCCAGCTTGTAAATATTCCCGGCTTTGCATTTGCCGTTAAGCTGAATGTAAATGGGCTCCTTCTCGCCCCCTGCAAAGGGCATGGAGATATTATTTATTTCACCTGTCCCTTCTTTGTTACCGACCGATACCGCAGCTAAGGTCCTGCGGTCAAGCTCAACATTTTGTACAAGCAGTGCCAAACGGCCATTTGACTGCGAATGCTCTAAAATTGCAAAGGGTTTCGCATCATATCGCCAATAAGCGTCCCCCTGAGCCATCATTACCTGCAGGTCTGAAAATGTGTTCGCCTTCTTATACTCGGGCAGGTAAACGAACCAATATAAAAGGAAAATAAGCACCATGGCAAGTACAAGAACACACACTACAACATTTTTTCCCCTTATTAGTACCATGATGGTCAATATTACTCTGCCAAATTAAAGTCTTCCTTTGGCAACCCACTTCCCGCATGGGCTAAAAATCCCTTCTTCGAAACATCCTCATGGCACTTTCCTTCGCAGCCAAATACCCGTTCTCCGTTCAGGCAAAGCAGAAGGCAGGAGAAGGAAAGATGCAGCTTACTGCAACAATCATCGAGGCTGCAGAGGAGTTGGTGAAGCGGGCATTTGAAGGCGGCGCAGTAGGGCCTGCCATGCTTGCATCGGAAGAAGCATACCTTGCATCATACGCCGCATCGCGCATGATACTTGCAGCAATGAAAAACCGAGTGGCAACAGCTTATTTCGCATCCGCTGTTGCAAAAAAATGCGCCGCATACTTAGATGAGGAAACAGAAGGCAATTTCAAAGCAATTTCCATCGAGCTTGGGGTGCAATTCACAAAGCCGGACAAGCTATATCTTGTGCCATTTGGTGCATATCTGTCATTTGCGCCCCGCAGGCCTGAATTCTCGCTCTCCAAGCGCAAGCTTGCAAAGGGAATGGTGCCTGCCACGAAATCCGAGCTGCTACGCCTGCTTGAGAGCGCGATAAAGAAACGCGTTGAGCATACTGGCATGCTGCAAAACCCGCCTCCTGCAATTGCCGAGGCAGCCAATAGGCTTGCTGCGCACGTGCCAAAATCCGCCGCAGCGCCGACGAATTTGCAGCTGGAAGAGGGCGGCTACCCCCCGTGCATTAAGAAAATAATGGACGATTTGGCAGCAGGCGAGCACGTAACGCATTCCGCGCGCTGGTCATTGGCGGTATTTTTGGTGCACGCAGGCATCCCGTTTGAGAAAATGATTGAGATATTTGCAGCATCTTCTGATTACAATGACCGCACCACCCGATACCAGCTCCAGTATGTGAAGGACAAGAATTACTCCATGCCCTCATGCAACACAATGGAGTCAAACGGCATCGCCCTTGCAGAGTGCCCGTGCCTGTCTGCGAATGCGGATTTCCGGCGAGGAAGGCCAATTGATTACGCGAAAAAGAAGAAAATTGAGGCGAAGGTGGAGAAGAAATAGGCAAGCCATCGGATGAAAAAAGAAAGAAGAAATGCAGAGGAAATTGGCAAATGCAAATGGATGAAAAAGCAGCAATAACGTGGTCAAATGAATGAAATGCAATTTTTGCAGTCCCGTTTCGGGGAATACTACAAATCGTATCAGCCTCCGATTGCGCATGTCGAGCAGCGCGAGTTTGGCTTTGGCGGCTGGGAGAAGAAAATCGAATTCCGGCACCTTGCATTCAAATCACCCGATGAGCTTAGGCAGAGATTGGCGCGCGAAAAGCCCCTATATGTCTCCTATTCTGCAGCATATTACGAATTCCCTGATGCGCGCCCCATGCCAAAGAAAAACTGGCTTGGCGCTGACTTGATTTTTGACCTTGATGCGGAATTGCATTCATGCGCGCCGTTCATCTGCCCGGAATGCCTTGAGAAGATAAAGGCGCAGACTCTCAAGCTTGTGGAGGATTTCCTCATCCCGGATTTCGGGTTCTCAAAATCCGAAATGATAATCAATTTCTCCGGAAACCGCGGCTACCACGTGCACGTGCACTCGCCTGCGGTATATTCGCTTGGCAGGGACGAGCGGCGGGAGATAGTCAATTACATCGCAGGGGCAAATCTGGATGTCGTTTCATTTTTTGGTTATGAACGCGACGGGCAATATATGGGTCCAATAGAGGCAGAAAAATCAAAAGCGTCTCTTCGATTTTTCGGTCCCATGCCAACAGACGGGGGTTATGCTGGCAAATTTGCGCGCGAGATGATACGGCGGGCTCGCGAAAATCCCGAAAGCCTCAAAGAAATTTCAACCAAGCTCAAAAAGCCAGCCGAGCTTGAAAAATTCATCTCTGGCATCGAGCGTGGCAACTGGGACGCGATTGGCATCTCAAAGCGCGAGGAGAAGTTCAAGGCAATCTTCGACTCGGTTGCTGTAAGGCTGCCTGAGCATGTGGATGCCAACGTCACATTTGACACGAGCAAACTGCTTCGCCTTCCAAAAAGCATACATGGCGGCACGGGAATGGCATGCGTTCTGGTGAATGATTTTGCTGCATTTGATCCCATGCGTGATGCTGTAGTGTTTGGCGGGCAGCCGGTTTCCGTAAAGACCGTGCAGCAGGTGCCTGCAATCGAGATGAAGAACCAATCATTCGGCCCGTATGCAGACAGCCAGACAATTTCCGTGCCAGAATTCTTTGCAATCTATCTCATCTGCAAGAGGGCGGCAGTGCTTGCCTGAAGACGCCTAAAACATCAAATTTTTCCGAACTTCGTTCGGAAAAATACTCGCCAAGCCTTTGTGTAGGCTGTTGCAAATTTAAAGCATAACCCCACCTCGAAAACCTCCCAGCCCAACCATCAAACCAGCACCCGTCTCCATTTCTCATTTTTCATCCCAA
>JAGVIA010000092.1 GCA_020056305.1 archaeon
GAGGCAGCCTAAGCTGCCGCCAGAAGATTTTATCAAAAATCCGGTCTTCGGGCCGGTTTTCAGGCACCGGATTCAATTACTTTCGGAAGTACTGAGATATCGCCCGATACTCGCTCTGCTTCTCCTCCAAATATGCGCCCTGCATGCGCATTTTTGCAAGGAATTTCTTGTAATGCGCAATTGTTCCCATCAATAGCGCATCTGTCTTTGGCTGCTCGCACCCCACAGTATGCTGCGATACCGTGGCATCCCCGCCAGCAGCAATCATCTCCTGCTTGATGATGTTTGCAACTGCATTTCTCACGCCCTGCAGCCGCACAAGCCGGAAAGTCGCCTTCTCGCGCATTATTTTAACGCACACATCAGACACGTCTATGGATTTTATCTCGGCTTCAAGTGCGGCACGGTCCTTTGGCTGCACAAGCTTTGCATCATACATGGAAAACCCCCTCCTAAAAGCGAGCATACATGCTTTTCCCGCCCCTTCAGTTGCAAACCCTGATTTTTACCTGCGCCCACTTCGAATTCTTTGTCCTGCCCGCAAACATGTCGCTTGCGCTCACATAAACTGTGCTCTTGCCAAACGTGCCGGAGAAGCCCTGCCTTGTGTTTATCTCACCGTAATATGGCAGGTACTCATTTCCGTTTTCAGCCGCGAGCCTCACAAAAGCATGATAGGTGCTTGCAAGGCATTTCTCAGGCTCAATCGTATACTCATATTCAGTTCCTGGCGTAAACGGGTCCTGGTATGTGTGCAAATACCTGTCATATTTTATCGCGACAAGCTTGTTGTATTTTTGGCAATAAGGCTGCACGTCAACAAGCGTCGCAACAAAGCCGCGCACCTTTAGGCTGTCCCCGATTCTAAGCATCAGCGTCCTGTCATTGCAATAATGCTTGCCAGAATCAATGAAACTGTATTTTGGCACTATCACTGCGGCACTAAGCGCTCCAGCCAGAATCGCGCACGCGAACAATGCAAGTGCAATGCTTATGATTTTCATGTCTTTCACTTCCCATATCTTTACTCTTTTTCCCCTTTTAACCTTAACCCCTTATCCTCGATGTCGCCATCTGCTCCAAAAGCAGGTCTTCAAGCGCATAAGTGGCAAGCGCCTCTTTTTTTATTCCAAATTTTTCCGCAAATCTCTCCTCATCCTGCTTCTCAAATTCCATCTTTTTTGCAGACAGTGCCGCCAGCAGCTCCCCCTCATCTGGTTCCTTCCCCTCAATTAGCGCCAGCACAAAGTCCGCCGGGCGCTTTGCCCCTGCCTCCCGCAATGCAGCCTGGAAGTTTGTGGTGCACGCAAGCCATAGAAGCACCTCATTTCTCAGGCTGCCAGATATCATCTCCCCTGCCCCTGCAGCCGTCTTTGCTAGCTCGATTGCAAAGGAGAGGTGCACTGGCGAGAAAACAGCCTGCGTGTCAAATGCCTGCAGCGTGCAGCCGAACTTCCCTTCCGCCTCTGCCACTTTTGCCAATAGGGCATCCACTGATGGAAGCGATGACGACAGCCGTAGAATCATAGCCTTTATAAAGAAGTTATGGCTAAAAAAGACCACTCATTACAGGGGTTGTAATATGGAACAAGAGCATGGACCATCAAAGTCAAAGGTATCCGGCACAGGCGGGAAGAAGGGCAAGGCATCAGACAAGAAATTGTCCATGAGCGGCGGCCCGTTCACCGCGACAAAGCTAGGCCCAAAGGAAATCCGCAAGAACAACCGCGGAAGGGGCAGCACGCGCAAGGTAAAGCTCAAGACCACTTCATTTGCCAACGTCCTCACCAAGGAGGGCATCAAGAAAGTCAAGCTCAAAAACGTGCTTGAGACTCCTGACAACCGCCACAACGCGCGCAAGAACATCCTGACAAAGGGCGCCATTGTCGAGAGCGATATTGGCAAGATACGCGTGACAAACCGCGTGGGCCAAGACGGCGTCGTGAACGGCGTTTTGCTTTCCTAAATTCCTTCTTTCTGTATTTTTGGAAGAGGATAGCGGGAGCTAAAGGAGCATCGCCATCCCATAAGGGGCACTATGAATCCACCTGCCCCCTTGAGGGTTTCAGCATCGAGCTAAAGCTCGATGTCTGATGCATTTTGCCGTAGCAAAATGCACATCAACCCCTGCATCATAACAAAAGCGCCATACTGGGTATCAGTATCAATCCCATCCCATAGGGGGCACACGGAAGCACTCGCCTCCCCCTGAGGGTTTCATACAGTCGGACGGCGAACCGTCCGACTTATGAATAAGTCGAGCAATGTGCATTTTCCTTTGGGAAAATGCATCAGACGTTGCCCGCAGGGCAACGCTGAAGCTCGACTGTATTCACCCCCGTCATCCTGCAACAAGTGCCATTGAAGGTATCAATATCAATCCCATCACATGCGTCCTTCTCACTCCCCAGAAAATCGGCAGCAATCCTATGCAAGTTCCCGTAGCAAGCACGAGCAATCCTCCCAAACCCGACATCAAAAATGCCATTATCACAAGGTATGCAATGATGATGGGATTCAATCTCGAAAATTCCAGATGCCCCATTTGCAGCACTTTTTTTGACAGGAACATGAAAATCAGCACTCCAAAGCACAGGCATGTGAAAAACACGCCAACAAACATGGCAATGTCGGATGGCGCAAGCTCTGCCAATCCATTCACTATCGCAAGCGCACCCTCCCTCGCCTTCCCTATTGACAGAAGAGACGCAAACGCAAATATCGCATGCGACGCGGCAATGGAGCAAACAAGCGCGAGGTAGTTTTTCGCATCCTCCAGCTTGACTGCAAGCGTGGCAAACACCGCAATCTGCGCAGGGGATGCAATTCCCGGGAACAAATCCGCCAGCATGCCAAGCAGCACGCCAAGCGCAATCACGTGCAGGAAATCCAGCTTTGGCTGCCTGTCCTCCTGCTGCGGCATCTTTAATGCGCCATCGGCAGAAATAAGCAATGCCGGTATTGCAAACAGCCCTGCAAATGCCGGGAAAAGCGGGTCATTGATGCCCGAATTGATGGTGAGCAGCCCAAGTATCCCTGCCAAAATGAAGACCACTGCTGCCATTGCCACGCTCTTCACTTTCCGCTCAGTAAGAAGCAGCACCCCGCACGCAACAGCCAAAATTGGAAGCATGTACGGCTCGACAAGCGAGTACAGAATGGGCATGAGCCACAAGCTTGCGGGGAAAAACAATACCGCAAGAGCAGAAGATACGAGCAAAGAAGTTGCGCACACCCTTGCAGCCTCAAGCCCCCTGCCAGACAATAGCATCCTATGCCCCGGCAGCACCGACACTGCCACATCCGGGTCAGGCACCCCAAGGAATATGGATGGGAAGAATTCCAGTGCGGTGCGAGATGCAAACATTGCAATTATGGCAATGGAAAGGAAAGAAGGGTCGGAGAAATAGCCCACAAGCACGGATGCAATCGTGTTTGAGTGCATGCCCGGCACAAGGCCTGACATTGCCCCAAGCAAAAAGCCGAACAAAAGCGCAATCGCATCCAACTTTCATCACCAACAACTGCGGGTGCGCGGGACCAAATGCAACAAGCCCCTGAAGCGCACCCGCCTAAAGCCATTATTCAACATACGGGCTTTAGCCCGCAGTTGTTGACTCCTCAATGCTTATTCCCTGAAGCCTAAGCACATTATTGCCATACAGTGAATCAATTCTTGCAACAACTGCAACGTACTGCCCTTTCTCAAACAAATACGGATTTTGCGCAGAAGAAGGCACATACGCATTTGCGCATGCCGCTTCCCTGCATATCTGCAATTAGGCTGTTGCAAATTTAAAGCATAACCCCACCTCGAAAACCTCCCAGCCCAACCATCAAACCAGCACCCGTCTCCATTTCTCATTTTTCATCCCAA
>JAGVIA010000019.1 GCA_020056305.1 archaeon
ATGTGCATTTTGCCGAAGCAAAATGCATCAGACATCGCGCATAGCGCGATGCTGATGGCAAGAGAAGATAACCCATTTGCAGATGCTGAGAAGAAAATAATGGATGCTGCAAAAGTTGCTGGCAGGAAGGCAACGGTCGTGAACCGGCACATCGTACGCCCATATGCGCCGCATGTTGTGCAGGTTGCGATTGATTTTCAGATTCTATAGCTTGCCTTTCTTTATTTTTTCCATTATTTCAGTTTCATCCGCTTCTACGCCATATTTCCCAAAGTAGCGGATGACATTTTGCACATCGCGGAGAAGGAATGCAGCTGCGCCGGGATGCGATGTGGGCACTCCCTGCCCGCAATCAATCAGATACGGGCCGCGATCGTCCATTATGATGTTGTATTCGCTAACATCTGCATGCACGAAGCCTGCAGCGTGGATTTTTGCCAAGTCATCAATGATGCTGTCAAAATCTTTTTGCGGGTTTTCACTGCCAGTCTGCCCAAGCGTTGAGAAGGGGACACCCGCCTCTCCGAGGAATTCCATGACAAGGAGGTTGCGCAATGCGAAAACAGGCCTTGGAACGCGCGCGCCAGCGCGGGAAAATTCCATTAAGTTCTTGTATTCCTTGCGCGTCCATGCGATTATGGTTTCAAATCGCCCGCCTGCGACTTTCTCAAACCTGTAATCCCCGTGAATGTAATCCTGCATCTTGACAAAGTTTGACGTGTCAATGCGGTACATTTTCACTGCCATGAATGAGCCGTCAGCGCACGTAGCCCGGTAAACGTCCGCCTCCTTGCCAGTCGCAATCGGATAATCAAGGGTCTTGAAAATTCCCTTCTTCATCATGCGCGAGAGCGCAAGCAGGGACGGCCTGTCAAATACCGAGGATTCCATCTTGCCTTTCTGGTGCAGCTGCTTTACCTCGCGCTCAGGCTCCTTGCGCTTTGACTGGGAACGTGACATGGAAGGAAGAATGCGTTTTCTTGCTTAATATAACCGACGTCTGTACGCTTGGCTCGAATTTGTCTGTCAGGGCGACGGCTGAATACCCACCGTGCGTTTCCGCGGAAATTCCCTGCCGGCTTCAGCTGATTTTGGTCAGCGCCATCCGGATTTGGTTCAGCTCAAAGCATGACGCACAAAAACAGCCCGAGCCGCAGCCGTGGGTTTCAATATAGGTATCTTTATCCATATCGGCGCTGGGATCCCACGGCGCATTCGCCCCAATCCATATCCCCGTCTCCTGCATGCATTGATCGCACTGCTTGGTAATAGTCTTCCCGTCCTGGCTGATAAAAAGATCGCTAAGGCTGATGCTCGCGCCGTTTGGGAAATTGATGTCCATGCTAGTAGTCCTATCGAAGATTGTTGCAATCTCGCTTTCCCGAACATACGTGCTCTCCGGCAAAGGTGCGCAGCCATCAATGCACCCAAAGAACGGATGCGACGCTTTCGCGTGCGTGATTTTGGCTGCCCACAATGACCCGCCGTGACCGTCGGAGTATCCTTGTTTGCACTTGGCTGTGAATTCCAAATCATATGAAACAGAGAATGGCCTTGTGCTGGAATAATCCTCCAAATTCACAGTGCCAGAGCCCGTTACTGTCCCGCTCCACGTGCCATCATACGGCGAAGTGCAGCCAGCCGCCTGCGTTTCAGGCGGGTTATTTGGGGCAGGCGGCACATCCGGCGGGGCAGTGGTTATGCCTGCTGCCGGAATCGGCTGGGACGGTTGCGCAATAGGCGGCGCTTCCTGCACCCCTGTTGATTTCTCGCCAGCAATCACTTCCAGCGTGAGGTCAAACGGCCCTGCAACTACTCCTTTGCTGTCTATTACCTGAAACTTCACAGGGAATGCAGCGCGCGTTGTCCCAGGAGACAAGTAGGGAGCCACTCCAGCAATTGAGCAGTCTTCATATAGCCTGATTGTGCCTGCAATTGCCGAACCCGCGGGAACGCTCTTGCAGGAATATGGCGCGCTTCCGCCTGATGGAGTTATTTTCGCGCTGTATAGTTGGCTTTCTTTCCCAGCCGGGAGCACTGCGAAGTTCTGGCTTCCGGACCCGACTCCTGTGCCAAAAGTGATGCCTTTGGACACCGGGGCGACGGTGCTGCCGCCTGCGCAGCCTGAAAGGAAAAAAAGCAGCATAAATGTGAATACGAACGCCAAAACAAGGACAACCGCTTTCATGGCACCACCGGAAAAAATCCGCTGGCACAGTTTAAACATCTTTCGAAGCCCGTTTGCTTTCCCAGTAGATTTCCTGAGTCTATTTACTTTATGTAACCCTTGTTCCTCAAGTAGTCTGCCTGCGCGCCGTTGTAGCGCCACACCAAATCCGCCTTCTTCTCGCCCTCAATCACCCAGGGCTTGCAAATGACGATGTCGCCCTCTCGCACCCAGATGTGCCGCTTTATCTTGCCCGGGATGCGGACCAGCCTGTCATGCCCGTCCTTGCACTGCACAGAGAGCCTGCCTCCGCCAAGCGTGCCAAGCACTATGCCCAATATTTCCCCTTCGCGGGGAAGCCTGATGCGGAACTGCTGCCCGTCCGGCCCAACAGGCCCTGCCACTGGTGTGTTTTCTTCAGCCATAATATCACAGCTTAATAGGCGCGCGCGCGCCGCATGCCTCGCAGATTAGGGTCTTGAAACCGCTCTGATCCACGATTTTCGTGTCCGGCCGCTTGCACTCCTTGCAAATCACGTAAGCTTCTATGAAATTGCGCAGCTTCTCATTTAGCATGCGCTCATTGAACTTGCCATGCAGGACGAGCCTGCTGCCGTCAAGCGTTGTCGGGATTGCCATCTCCTTTGCAAAATATTTCAAAAGCAATTGCTTGTCCCTGCGTATTTTCTGGCAGATTACCTCGAAATTGCGTATCTCTGTCTTGCTGCCCTGCATGAAAGATTCTACGACAGGCGGCTCAAAGCGCTCGGCTCCCTGTGTCTTTTCCGGCAGGGCTTTGCGCGCCTGTGCTAGAAGTTCTTCATAACTTTTCAAAAAATCACTCATAGATTATCTCGAATAAGCTTTAATAGGCTATTTAGGCGTAAGTAGGGAAACTATCAGCATCGGGCGTAGCCCGATGTCTGATGCATTTTATGGAGTAAAATGCACATGGCAGCAAAACCAAAGATTACAAAGGAGATGTTGATTGGCGAAGTCGCGGACAAGTACCCGATGGCGCTTGCCCCCCTCATCGAAGTCGGCTTCCACTGCATAGGGTGCGCCATTTCACCGTACGAGTCGCTGGAACAGGGCGCGCTGATTCATGGCATACCTCCAGAGGAGATAGACAATCTTGTTGCGAAGATGAACAAGATTGCGGATGAGACTGAAGAGCAGATAAAAAAGGCGCAGGAAAAGGGGAAGATAAAACCTGTTTTTGGAAAGGACGAGAAAGGGAAAGGAAAAAAATAACGGGCGTGCCAGAAAGCAAAATTAACTTTTTCTTGCGCTTGTTTTGCATTTGATTGCGTGCTTAGCGGAGCTTCGCTATTTGAAAATGAAAAATAAAAAGAAAAAAGAAAGGATGTTGAACGGCAAGCCGTTCAACAATTGTCGAGCAATGCTCGACAGGTTGCAGGCTTAGCGGCCTGCGCAGATTGCATTCAGCAACTCGTCGCTGAAAGTTATCCCAAGCGCATTTAGGATGCTTACTGCAGGGCTCGTGGTCTTGCCTCCTCCGGGCACCGAGTCAATCGTGGCGTTGGTGACATTGGCCCTGACAATGCACCTTGACGTGGCGCTCCTAGCGTTGTTCGTCTCGCTTGACTCGACATTGGTGTTTGTAGAATCCGCGGTTGCGATGACAGCGCTATTGCTTTCATAGCCGTTGCAGGAGATGCTAAACGTTCTGCTTAGCTGCCCGCCAACTGTAAGCGCGGGTATTGCGATGTTCGCAATGGTCCTGCCGCCATAGACAATCCTCGTCACGCTTGCGACAGATGCTGCCTCTCCGTTGTTCCTTGTCACTACGGTGCCGCTGTATGACCTGCCCTGTATCATGGATGTTGGCACAGTCAGCGTTGTGATGATAAGGTCAGGCTGAGTGTTGTTGGACTGGTTCACCGAGCATACGCCACTTATGCATGCCAATGGCTGCGGTGACTGGCAGCAGTTCCAGTTGTATTGGCATGCTCCGCCCTGTGGGATGCACGCTGCAACGCAGTTGACATTGGTGCTCCAGCCGTTGTTCGCCTCGTTGGATTCTGCAACATTGTTGTAATAGTCAGCAGTTGAGCTGAATGGGATTGAACCAACAAATGGGCAGACGACAGAGGCTGTCTGCGTGTTCATTCCGCCTGCTGCAAGGGACGGCACGTTGAGGTTTTGGCCTGAGCCGAATGTAACCCTCGTGATGGATACGCCTGCAACGGCATTTCCGATGTTGCGGGTTGAAACGGGCACTGAAAACGGTTGCCCAACAATCTTGTTGCCCGAGAGGTTCGAGGCATCAGCCACGAGATCGGGCTGCGACTGGTTGACACAGATTCCAGATGAGCACGTCAAGCCTGTGCAGCAGACTTGGGCTCCACCGCATGTCTGACCCTGTGTTCTACATACAGGTGGGCATTGGTTAAGATTGATCCCGCGGCTGTTGTCATACTCATTTGATTCTGCTACTTGGCTGTAATTGTCCGCAGTCGCTCTGAAATTCACCCAGCTTTGCTGGCAGGCCACATCACGAGTTACTGAGCTTGTGGCGCCTGGAGCAAGCATTGGTATATTGTAGTATACTGTTGATCCGCCAGGAACACTGGTGCCAGTTACTGAAGCGCCAGCATTCCCAGCTCCATTGTTGCGCGTGGTCATCGTTATGCGGTAATAGAGCGTTCCGTTAGATGTGTAATTTGTAATCGAGAATGGATCGATTACGAGGTTGGGCAGCTGCTGCCCGCATTGAACAGGCATATATAATCCGTTGTTGAATTCGTTGGATTCGGTAATATTGAATGTAGAGTCAGCCATGCCGTGAAAGTATGCAACCCCGCCAGAACAGCTCACAGTTGTCTGGAAAGTGATACCCTGCCCTACTGCAAGAGGCGGAACGGGGTAGCCCATCATTGTGCCCGTAGCATTGGTGACTGACCAGTTGATCGCATTCGTGGTGCCGACGTTTCGTGTAGTTACGTTGAATGTAACAGTGGTTGGGCTGATAGCAGTTGGAGTAACATTCAGTATATAATCAGGCAGCGCGAAACTGATTCCGAAAAGAAGAGCAAGCATAATTCCAATAATCATTTTCTTCATTAGATACCACCCCGAGGTACAGTATTGTGGTAGAACATACGCCCATAATATATATAAATGTTATTGCACGTTCGGGTGTCAGTAGTTCCGAACATCTTTTGACACTGCAAGCTTAAAGGTCGCCTTCGCCTCTGATTTTGACCAGTTTGAGGCAGACCAAAAACAAAGACAGAGGCG
>JAGVIA010000099.1 GCA_020056305.1 archaeon
TTGGGATGAAAAATGAGAAATGGAGACGGGTGCTGGTTTGATGGTTGGGCTGGGAGGTTTTCGAGGTGGGGTTATGCTTTAAATTTGCAACAGCCTAAAGAGTGTAAAGCGATTTGAGGGTGCAATTTCATGAGAAAAATATTCGGGCTCAATTTCCTTGACGCGTTCGTGGGAGGCGCAATCCTTGTGGCAGTGCCGCTTCTAATTGTCGAGCGCGGCATTTCATTGGGGCTTGCAGGGATTATCTTTTCTCTTGCGGCTGTCGGAAGCGCGTTTTTGCCCCTTGTTTTTGCAATGCATTCGGAAAGCTCTGGCATCAGGCGCTTTTATTTTGCAAACGGGATTGCGAATGCGCTGCAGGCGCTATCATATTTGCTTGCGCATTCGTGGCCGTTTATCGCAATGGGAAAAGTTTCGGAAGGGGTGGGGCAGGCGGCCATCTGGGCGGTTAACAGGGCAAGCGTGCTCGACGACCCGCTCTCAACGCACCATACGCTTGGCGGGCTCATTTCTGGCAGGGTCATTTACTATGCGCTGGGCTCGCTTATGGCAGGGCTTCTTATTTCGGGGCTTGGATTTGATTTCCTGTTTGCTTTCCTGCTCCTGGTATCGCTTGGGGCAGTGGTTGCATCAACTAGGCTTTGGAGCGGAGGGAGGGAAAAAAAGCATGCGCTCTTGCCAAAGTTTGAGGAAATAATCGGAGGCTTTCGGAACAGGAGAATGAGCTTCTACCAGACCGTCTTTGTCTTGTGCGCAGGCTCGGTCATGTACGTTGCCGTCATGTACCTTGCACTTCCAATATACATGAAGACGTCGGGCTTTGGCGCTGCGCAGATTGCGACTTATTTTGGCGCGTATTTCCTGATCATGGGGCTTGTGCTTCACATGGCATCGCGCCATAAGGTGCCTGCACGAGTGCTTGTGCCTGCGGGCGGATTTTTCTTCGTATCATCGCTTTTGGGGATGGCTTTTTTGCCTGCACAGTACCTGCCGTGGCTGTTTTTCGGCATGGCAATAGGCGATGGGATGTACGCGCTTTTGTGGGAGGAGCTCATTTATGGGGAGGTAAAAGACAGCCGGAGAAAGGCGCTTGACATCGCGCTTCTGCGGCTGCCGCTGTCCATGCTTACGATAGTAGTGCTGGCGGTTGCGGGTTTTGCGATTGAGGGGTTTGGGTTTTCCGCAATATTCCTGGCGGCCGCCCTGTCGTTTGCCATCTATGGCATGGGCGCGGGAATTGTTATTGCTGGAAGGAAATTGCATGTTACGCGCAAGTGAAACATCACATTTTTGCGCTTTGGGCAGCCCCGAACCATCCACTAAACATTTTTAAATATTCTTTGGCTGTATATGGAGGGTGGGTGGAATACAGACGGGCATCGCAATTGCGGCATTGATGTTTTTCGCCGCAGGGTGCCTTGGGGATTTGGAGGCGGAGTTGAGCCCGGGCCGCAGGTCACACTTGACGTGATGTATGCGGATTGGTGCGTGCATTGCAGCGACATGTTAGCAGTTGTGGAAAAAACGGTTGCAAAAATGCCGGAACGAAGCGTCCAGGTAAATTATTGGGATGAGTTGCTGCGCGCAACAGATGCGCAAACCGCAGCCGTCTACAAGATGTTGAACGCGCAAGCGTTCAACAATTGTCGAGCATAGCTCGACAAGAAATACAAGGATGAGGGAAAGTTCCGGGGCTTCCCGACGATTGTCGCAAATGGCAATGATGCGCTTGTGGGTTATACTAGCGAGAAGGAATTTCTGGGCTGGCTGTGCAAGCAGTTCCAGGAGCCGCCTTCTGCTTGTTAAGTTATTACGGGACATTGAATTTCTGCAAAAAAAAATAGAGGTGGATTGATGGAAAAGCAAGGTGAGATGATAAAACAGGGCGAATACATTATCGGAATCGCGATGATTGTTGCCGCCCTCTTGGTTGCAGGCTCTGTGTGGGTATCCACAAACAGCCTGGTGAAAGTTATTGGTGAAACGGACTTTGCGCCAAAGGTGACTGTGCAGGGAGGCACGCAGGCAGCGCCCACCCCAACGCCGACACCTAAACCAAGCCCGTCGCCGCAGCCGCAGGCTCCGGCAGCAAACCCGAATGTGGGCAATATTGACGTGGCAGGCTTGCCGTTTAGGGGGGCTGAGAACGCGAAGGTCACCATTGTGTCATTCAGCGACTTCCAGTGCCCGTTCTGCAGCCGCTCTGAGCCGACGATACAACAGCTTCTCAAGGATTATGACGGGAAGATAAAGTACGTTTTCAGGAACTTCCCGCTATCGTTCCATGAGAACGCACAGAAGGCTGCTGAGGCATCATTGTGCGCACGCGACCAGGGCAAGTTCTGGGAGATGCATGACAAGCTGTTTGCGAACCAGAACGCGCTGCAGGTTGACAAGCTCAAGGGATATGCAGTGGAGCTGGGCCTTAACGCAGCAACGTTCAACACATGCCTTGACGGCGGCTCAAAGGCGGCAATTGTCGCAGCCGACGAGCAGGAGGGCGCGGGCTACGGCGTGCAGGGAACACCTTCATTCTTCATTAACGGGGAGATGATTGTGGGAGCACAGCCTGTCGCTGCATTCAAGGCAGTGATAGACAAGAAGCTTGCATCCTAAGCAGCATAATTGGGTTTGGGAAACCAAACCCTCCCTTTTTTATTTTTCCCATTCATTCTTCTTCTTATGATTGTTGAGGGAATTGAGAGGCTGTGCCAGCACGCTGACTTGGATGACAAGCTTGCCTATGCGTGCATGGGCGAGATAATGGGAGGCAGGGCAACAGATGCGCAGATGGCTGCGTTTCTTGTGGCGCTTCGGCAGAAGGGCGAAACCGCGCAGGAGATTGCGTCATTTGCACGCGTCATGCGCGAAAAATGCATACAATTTGAAGTTGGCGGCGATGTCCTTGACACGTGCGGAACCGGCGGGGACAAGTTGCGCACTTTCAACGTGAGCACTGCTGCGGCAATTGTTGCGGCGGCAGGCGGCGTGAAGATTGCAAAGCACGTGAGCAGGGCTTTTTCCGGGACCGGCGGGTCTGCAGACTGCCTTGAGGCGCTTGGCGTGAACGTGGAGCTATTGCCCGAAGATGTCGCATCCTGCCTTGGGAAAGTGGGCATCGGTTTCCTTTTCGCGCCAAATTTCCACCCGGCAACAAAATACGCTCAGAAGGCAAGGCAGGAGATAGGCGTGAGCACGGTCTTCAACATATTATTGCCCCTCACAAACCCGTTTGGCGCGCGCAGGCAGACAATGGGGGTGCACTCGCCTGAGCTGGTGCCAAAGGTCGCATCGGCGCTCTGCAGGCTTGGCTGCCAGAGGGGATTTGTTTTCCATGGCATTGACGGGCTGGATGAAGTAAGCATACTGGGGCAGACAAAAGTCGCGATGATAATGGACGGGCAGGTTGCGGAATTTGAGCTGGGGCCGCAGGAGCTTGGCTTGCAAAAAGCCCAGGCATCGGAGATTGCCGGCGGCACGGCAAAGGAGAATGCGAAGATAATACGCGACGTGTTTGGCGGGGAGCGCGGGCCTGCCGCTGATTTTGTGATTGCAAATGCGTCACTTGCCCTTGTGGCAGGGGGCAAGTCGGACAAGATAATTGATGGAGTCGGGCTTGCAAAGGAGCTTATTGAATCGGGCGCGGCGGCGAAAAAATTGAAGCAGGCTGCGGACTTTTCAGCAAAGAGGAAGATGCCCTCTGGGGCAGATCCGAAGAAGAGGTAGGGCGATTTTTTGCACAACAAGGATGAAATTTTGGCGAGTGCAAGGAAAGCCATAGCATCCGGCTACTACGAGGTGCCGCAGCTTGTGCACAAGGAAAAGAAATCTCTTCTTGAGGCTATCGAGCATTGCGGTGTGCATTTTCCGAAGGAAAATGCATCAGACATCGAGCCTAAGCTCGATGCTGAAGCAATGCGAGAGAAGTCGGCGTCAGCCGATGTGCATTTTCCGAAGGAAAATGCATCAGACATCGCCCAAAAGGGCGATGCTGACTCGATTGAGAAGAAACGGGATGCGGGGCTGTTGCCAGTCATTGCAAGGGCGGTGCAAGCGGAAAGCGGCGCGCTGGGCGGTACAGGGAACGATTTGAAAGCGGACTTGGCAGGGATATGTGAGCGGGCAATTGCCGCAGGGGCGTGCGGAGTTTGCATTCCTGTCGAACCTGCGTTCTTGGGCGGAGACATTCATCTTTTGGAGAGGGGGTGGAATGTTCCGGTTCTTGTAACGGATTTCATCATTGATGAGCGGCAGATGGCAGGCGGGGATGCGATGCTTCTCATCACTGCGCTCCTTGATGCGGCTGGAGTTAACCAGAATGTTTTGATTGATGCCGCACATGAAAAGGGGTTTGAGGTCGTGCTGCAGGTGGGAAGCGCTGCGGAATTTGAGAGGGCGGTGGGGACCGAGGCGGACATGATACTTGTCACTGGCAGGGATTTCTGGAGCGGGAGAGAAGTGGATTCCGCAAGCGTGATTGCAGGCTCCAAAAGCGGCAGGATTGTCATTGTTGAGGCGGATATTGGGGATGTGAAAAACGATGGGGCGCAGAAAGCCAAGGCGGAATTTGAGCAAAAAGATGGGCAAATATGCGCCAATGCAAAAAATGCGCTTGAGGCAGGGGCACGCTGCATTCTTCTTAATGTGCCATCTGGCGCGGCTGACGAAAAAATAATCGCGCTTCTTGCCGGCATGAAGAAATAGCTATTCATTATGCGCCTGCCAGAGGCTGCGCTTCTGGTTCAGAAGCTCCTTTGCGACCGAGAGGAGCTGGGTCGACATGCGCAAAGCCTCGTCAGGCGAAAGCTTGATTGCCTGCTGCGCCGCCGTGTTCATTATGCGCACGGTGATGATGCCGTCGCGGGGAAAGCCGTTCACCTCTGTCGCGTTGTCGCGCTCCAGCCGCAGGGCGTTCCTGTGGGACTCGCCCTTGTCGTCCTTCCACCAATGCACTATTTCCTCTTCTATTATTCCCATACTTGTCGCCGGATTGGGAACGGAAGGATTATTTAAAAACAGGATGAAAGTACCTTGCCGATGGCTATGGTGTCAAGGGGCATATTTTTTGCGCTAGTGTTCGTGCTGCTTGCAGGCTGCTGCGCCCAGCTTGAGCCCCAAAAACCGCAGCCAGGGTTGAAAGTCACTGAGGAGCCTGCGCAGAAAATCGAAGTATCGTATCCGAACTTCAACAACCCGGTGCAAAGGCCCGATGTGCCCGTCCTGGAGCTGAACTCGACAAAGGTGGAGAGGAACGCAAGCGATGTGCAGGCAGAGGACATATCCGCGCTTCTTGCAGAGGCAAGGGCTGATGATGGGTCAAACGTTTATTATTTCTACAGCGCGCTCTGCCCGTTTTCCGCAAGGACAACGCCGTTTGTGGATGCAACTGTTGGCGATGCAAGCGGATATCTGCCAAGGAAGTACGAAATTTACTTTGATGCCGTCAATTATGCGCTTTATACCGCGTTTGCGGACAGGGCAAAAGTCAAGGCGGGTGACCGGGCAGTGCCGGTGCTGTTCATCGGCAAGCGCATGCTGACTGGAGAGCCTGAGATAAAGGACGGCCTTGCAACTGCGCTTGAAGAATGCAAAAGAAGCGATTGCGGGAAGCTGTTTGAGAAATGAAAAACTTCAAAAAGAAGTTTTTCAGCATTGGAATATAGAAATTCCAATACAATAAACAAAAAGAACGGCAGGGCGGGGCTTAATCTTCGTCCTCGTCCCAATCCTGGTCAAAGTCGTCGTCCTCGTCTTCGTCTATGTCCTCGTCCTCGTTAAGCATTAGAAGTCACCTGCCCTGTTTAGTATGGAAAACAAATATAAGGGTTATGCTGTGGATGCTGGAAGACTGACGTGGGAGAAATGAGTTGAAATAGGGCAGGCAAAGGTTTTATTGGCTGGTTTTCAAGTCACTACTATGCGCTCCGTTTTGAAGCCGGACGGAAAAAAAGGCAGAGCCAGCCCTGCGGAAAGCCGTGAAGCCGGCGAATCAGAAAAAGAAAGGCAAGGTAGCATAGTGATCATGAGCATCTACGCCGGGGGGGCAGTGGCACTTGCCTATGCGGCAATTGCTCTTTTTGTTTTGAGGATCGGGGTGGATATTGCGCTTTTTCTTGTGCCGTTTTTGGCCATCTGGCTTGTTTCCGCATATTTGGCCCATAAGATTCTCTGCAAGCTCGAGCGCTGAATATTGCCATAGTATTAATATTGTAAACGGCGCCTTTCTTTCCGTAGGTGGGGAGCCATGGATGCCATTGACAAGCCTGTTGAGGAGGGCAAGGAATACGAGGTCACCATTGACGCCAAGGGAGGGCATGGGGACGGCATTGCGCATGTGGAAGGGTTTGTCATATTTGTGCCGGGCGGAGAGGTCGGGCAGAAGATCAGGATACGGATAAAGACCATGAAAAGCACTTTTGCGATTGGGGAGAAGGTTTAGCGTTTGGCAGGATCGGGTTGGGACAATGATGATTTTGCTTTGCAAAAAAGTGTCGAGCATCGCTCGACAATTGTTGAACGCTTCGGCGTTCAACATCTCCTCTCAAACGCTTGAGAGGAGCAATTGGGGCGTTTGAGATGTGCGGCATAACTGGCTATATCGGACCGAAAAAGGCATCGGAAATCATACTCGCATCCCTTAAGCGCGTGGAGTACCGGGGGTATGATTCTGCAGGAATTGCGGTGAGCAACAGCAAAATAGAAATCATGAAGGATGCGGGCAAGATTGCGGACATTGAAAAAAAGCTTGACTTTTCCAAATTGGAAGGCAACATGGGCATCGGGCACACCAGGTGGGCGACGCACGGGACGGTGAACACGCAGAACGCGCACCCGCACACTGACTGCACGGGAAAAATAGTGCTTGTGCACAATGGCATTATTGAGAATTTTGCGGAATTGAAAGAGGAGCTTGAGGAAAAGGGGCACAAGTTCTCATCTGAAACGGATACCGAGATGATGGCGCATTTGCTTGAGGAAGAGGAGCGCAAGCAGCCGGATTTTATGCGGGCGTTCTTGGCTGCGGTTAAGCGCGTGGAAGGCTCGTATTCGTTTGTTGCGATGAGGCAGGGGGACGGGCGCATATATGCCGCAAGGAAAAGCTGCCCGCTTGTGATGGGAGTGGGAAAGGGCGAGATGTTTTTTGCGTCCGACATCCCGGCAGTGCTGCCATACACGCGGGATTTTGTGTTTTTAGAGGAAGGCGAGGCCGCATCCATTAGCGCGTCAGACTATGCGCTCTATGAAGTGAAGGGCGGCAAGGAAAAGGAGAAGAGGAAGCCGACGCACGTGGACTGGACGCCGCAGATGGCGCAAAAGGAAGGGCATGCGCACTTCATGATAAAGGAGATATTCGAGCAGCAGAGTACGATAAGGCAGTCGCTTGCGGCAGATGTTGGGGAAGGGGTGAAATTGCTCAAGAAAGCAAAGTTCATCACCACCGTGGCATGCGGCACTTCTTATTATGCCGGGTTGCTGTTCAAGGAGATGCTAAGGCAGGCGGGAAGAAGGTCGGATTGCGTCCTGGGCTCTGAATATTTGTCAGGCATTTACGAGCGGGACACAATAGTCGTGGCAGTCAGCCAGTCGGGCGAGACTGCGGACACGCTCAATGCAGTTAGGTATGCAAAGGAGCATGGAGCATCAGTGCTTGGGATTACGAATGTTGTTGGAAGCTCGCTGTCTAGGGAGGCTGATGCCTGCATTTACATCGGCGCAGGGCCGGAAATCGCAGTGGTTGCGACAAAGAGCTTCACATCGCAGCTAGTTGTGCTGTATAAATTGGCGCTCACGCTTGCGAAAAAGAAGGACATGGTGGAGCGCATGAAGGACTTGTCTGCCATTGCTGAAATAGTGCTTTCAAAGAATGAGGAGATTCGCGCCCTTGCGGAAAAATTGGCTGCCAAAAAGGACTTTTTCTTCATCGGGCGAGGATTGTCATTCCCGGTGGCGCTTGAAGGCGCGCTCAAGCTAAAGGAAATCACTTATCTTCATGCCGAGGCGTATGCTGCCGGAGAGCTCAAGCACGGGCCGCTTTCGCTTCTTGAGAGCGGGATTCCAATAATCGCAATTGCACCATCTGATGCTTCCACTCCGAAATTGGTGTCGAACATAAAGGAGTGCAAGGCGCGAAATGCAAGCGTGTTTGCAGTATCGGACTCCGATGCTGTGCTGCGCGAGGCGGAATTGAAATTCGTGATGCCGCAGGTGGATGCGGTATTTGCACCTATAATTTATGTAATACCGCTGCAGCTTCTGGCGTATCACATGGCGGTGAAATTGGGAAAGGACCCGGACAAGCCGAGGAACCTGGCAAAATCCGTGACGGTGGAATAGGGAAAAGAGGGGGACAGAAAGATGGACATGTGATTGGATGCGAAGAGCCGGCTGTTCGTTCGATGGCTGGCGCGGTTGAAGGGATGGATGGTAGTTCGCATTTGATGGCGTGCGTGATTTGTTGGGGTGGTTGTGATGGTGTCTGTCAAAAAAGTCATCGTTTGCAAGTGCGGGGCAAGCAACACTTTTGAGTTCACATCTGACATGTCCATTGAGGATATCACGGTGAGCGGATATTGCCCGTCTTGTGGCAGGGGCATATCGATTGCATTGTCCGCGCTTCTTTTTGGAGGGCCAGCACAGGTTGTGCCTGTGAGCGAAACTCCGGTGGAAAACGCGCCATCCGAGGCGGAAACAAGGCAGAATATTGAGAGCGCGGTAAGGGAGCTTTTCAAGTAATTTTTGGGGATGGACATGAACAGTGAATATGATGGAACGGCGCTGGAGAAAAAAGTGCTTAGGAAAAACTGGATTGCAATGCCGATAATTTTTGCCTTGATGCTCGCGTCTTTCCCCATAATTGACATATTGAGGGCTAACTTCCCAGCCATTAATGCGCTATTTGGCGGCAGGAAGGTGGTGCCCCTGCAGATGGAATATTTGGCAGCATATTATGTCATGCTGGTCGTTTTCTTCACAGTGCTTTGCTACTGTTTTAGGGAAATTGTCTTAGGCAAAAGGAAAAAACAAAAAAAGAAAGAAAAAAATCAGGCGGACTCGTACGAGATTCCGCCCGTGTACTTTGCAATCAGGTTGTAGATAAGCGCCATTATTCCAGTGACAATGAAACCCATTACGGCAAAAAATATCGGCAGGATTACAACCATTGCTATTCCCGCAACGCCCATCATGCCTGCGCCGGCAGCAGAACCAGAAGCAGCGCTTATTGCTGCCCCGAAAACCATCAGGAAGACGAAATACAGCAAGCCATAGAGCAGGCCCACTATGGCATAAACTCCAGCCGCAGTCAATGCGACTGACATGACGCCGACTTTCGTTATCTTTTTCATGTGCAAATCACCCGAAAATGGTTGGGGTGCAATGCTTAAATTCTGCTCTGGTCAGATTCTTCCGAGATGATGAGCATTACGACTCTGAGCCCTTGCGGGCGTTGATGAGGTGACTTGACTCTGATCATATTACCGTTCATATTTCGATTTTCTTTAAAA
>JAGVIA010000063.1 GCA_020056305.1 archaeon
CTAAGCTGCCGCCAGAAGATTTTATCAAAAATCCGGTCTTCGGGCCGGTTTTCAGGCACCGGATTCAATTACTTTCGGAAGTACTGCAGGCAGGCGCCGGAATAGCTTTTTAAGCCCTTTAGCACAATCTATGTTAATTCCGCTTAGGATAAGCCATCAAGAGTGATAGAATGATTTGCGATCGATGCTCCGCACAGGTATATCTGATTGAGAAATGCAATTACTGCGAGCGCAGCCTCTGCTTGAGCTGCATAAAGAGCGCAAAGCGCCAGAAAAAGATCCGCCGCATTGTAATATGCAAGGATTGCTGGGGCAAGCTTCCAATCCGCACGAAATTCAAGCGGGAGAAGTAGCGTTCAATCGATTTTTCAATTTTCTTTATCCTAGCCCGACTTCTAAAAGCAGCTCACACTTTTTTTACAATTATCCTTATCTTCCACTCTTCTATTTCCCAATCTTTGCCGCCCTTCGCAGCGCCCTCGCTTACCTTCTTCGCATTGACTTCTTCCGCCAATTCCTTCCTGTGCTTCTCAACAATCTTCGCAAGCTCCGAATCCTTGCACTCAAACTCCACTTCAATATTGTCCGCTTCCACAAGCCCCATTTCCTTTCTCATGAGCTGTATGCGCCTTGCAACCTCGCGCACCATTGCGGCAGCCAAAAGCTTCTCATCCATCCTCACATCAAGCAGTATCCTACCTGCATCAAAGCCGCCAAGCGCAAAGCCCTCAAGCGTTTCCTCAACGCCAACCATGTCGGAAGTGAACTCAAATTTGCCTGAAACGAACTTGCCATTCTCCGATAGCGCCTTTGCAACTGCCCCGGCATCCGCTCCCTCTATTTCCGAAAGCGCCTTAGCAGATTCCGCCTTATACGCTGCGCCTATTTTCGCCCTGTTCGGTCTGATTTCTATTTTTGGAGACAATTTCGCATCGAGTGCAATCTTCTCCACATTGCACATCCCCTCTATTACTGTCGCAAGCCTCTCAACAGCATTGCTTGCCTCGGTGGATGATGTTTGCACATGGAGCTTTCCAAGCGGCCAGCGAAGCTTCACATTCGCCTTCTGCCGCGCATTTGATGCCGATATTATGATGCTCTGCGCGATTTCCATCTGCGTCTCAAGAAGCGAGTCTATCTTTGTCTGCTCAGCCTCTGGCCAGCCAAGCAGGTGCACAGACTCCTTCTTCTCGTGCACCGCATAGAATTTCTGGTAAACGTGCTCGGAAATGAATGGCGCGAATGGCGCAAGCAGCCGCATTGATGTGAGCATCGCATCATAGAGCGCCTGCAATCCAGCCGATACCGCCCTGCCATCATCCATTCTTTTCTTTAGTATTTTCATGTAGAAGCGGCTCACATCATCCACCAGGAACCGAACTGCCATAGAGCATGCCTTGTGCGGCTCAAGTGCCTCCATGTGCTCGGACGCGGCTTTCACTGTGCTGTTCATGCGCGAATACAGCCATTTGTCCTCAATCTCAAGCTTGGATGCCGCAACCTTGTGGGGCTTTTGCACAAACCTCTCAAGGAACACGCCCACGTTGAATATGATGCCAAGCGTCCTGTGCGCCTCTTTCAATTCCATCACGTTGAAGCGCAAATCATCCCATGGCGCACATGTCAGTGCCCAGAGCCGGAAAGCATCCGCCCCGTATTTCTCAGTCACTTCCTCAAGTGCGACAAAATTCCCAACGGACTTTGACATCTTCTCGCCCTTCTCATCCACAAAAAATCCATGCATAAGCACTGTTTTGTAAGGCGCCTCGTTGTTTAGCACCGTTCCGCTTCCCAAAAGCGAGTAGAACCAGCCCCTTGTCTGGTCTTTTCCCTCAAGTATGAAGTCCGCTTTCACGGCACTTACGCGCTCATCCTTGCCAAGCGACGCCCACACACAATTGCCAGAGTCAAACCAGACATCCAATATGTCAGGCACCCTATGCATGCTGCCCCCGCACTCGCATGTCAATTTCACTTCGTCAATATAGGGGCGGTGCAGCTCCTGCACATGCGGCAATTCAGCCCTGCTTGAAACAAGCTTTATCTTTGCGCACGCCTGGCATCTCCAAATCGGAAGCGGAATGCCCCAATAGCGCTGCCTTGAGATGCACCAGTCGGGCGCTGATGTCACAAAATCCCTAAACCTTGTCTTTGCGAATTCTGGCTGCCAGCGCACATTCTCAATCTCTTCTAGCATGCGCTCCTTCTGTTTTGTGATTTGTATGAACCACTGCGGGGTCGCGATAAAAATGAGCGGCGTCTTGCAGCGCCAGCAGTGCGGGTATGAGTGCATCACCTTTCCAGAGTGAATGAGGCTTCCCGCAGCCTCCAAGTCCGCAATTATCCTCTCGTTTGCATCCCGCACGCCAATGCCAACATATTCCCCAGCATCCGCGGTGTATTTGCCCGCTGCATCAACCGGTGAAAATATTTCAATGCCAAACCTCTTCCCTATCACATAGTCCTCAGGACCATGCCCAGGCGCGCAGTGCACAAGCCCGCTTCCATCCTCCGCACTAACATACTCGTCAGATAGCACCACTTTCCTCTCATACTTCTTGCCGATTTTATCCTGCAGCGGGTGCTCGTATTTCATTCCCTCAAGCTTCTTTCCTGACAATTCCGCCATAATGACTGCGGATTTGAAAGGCTCAAATGCCATGAGCGCATCCAGGCGCTCCTTTGCGACAATCCACACTTCTGTCCCGACCTTTGCCTTCACGTATGCATACGTTGGATGCACCATCACTGCCATGTTGGATACGAGTGTCCATGGGGTGGTTGTCCAAATCACAAGATACTCATTTTCGGTTCCAGCGACTTTGAATTTGACATAAATGGACGGGTCATTCTGGTCCTGGTATTCCAGCTCGTAATTCGCAAGCGTTGTTTCGCAGCGTGCACAATATGGCACGACATAAGTTCCCTCTGCAAGAAGCCCCTTTGCATGCGCGGCTTTGATGGTGCCCCACGCAGCCTCAATGTAATCATCCTGATATGTCACATACGGCTTTTCCCAGTCCATCCACACGCCGCAGCGCTCAAACTGCCCGGAAATTACATTAATGTATTTTGTCGCAAACGCCTTGCACTTTTGCGTGAAGTTTGCCACGCCAAGCGACTCGATTTCGCGCTTGTTCTTGATGCCCATCTCCTGCTCGACTTTGAGCTCGATTGGCAACCCGTGCGTGTCATAGCCCGGCTGCGCGCGCACATCCAGCCCCTTCATTCTCCAATATCGGCAAAAAGCGTCCTTTAGGCACTTGTTCCATGCCGTGCCTGTGTGTATCTGCCCAGTTGCATAAGGCGGGCCGTCGCAGAAGTAGAACTGCTTCTCTTTCCTGTTTTGCTCCTTTGCTTTCTGGTAAATATTATTTTTCTTCCAGTATGCAAGCACTTCTTTCTCAATTTTGACTTGGTCAAATACCATGGAAAAAGCACCTAAGCAATAACTGTTTTCACAACGCGGTGCACCGGAGGCACAAGCAACGCTGCAAGAAGTGCAACTGCCGGTCCAGAAAGTAGCTGCGCCCCAAATGACAATCCTGCAAGCACATATGCGAGCACTGATGCTGCCGCCACCACGCCTGCCGCATTTTTCGCATCCAGCCCCATCTTAACTCCCCATGACACTGCGAAGAACGATACAAGGGGCATAATGAAAACCAATGCCGCAAATCCAATGCCGGCATCCCTTACGCCAAATATGTTGGCTCCATACGTAAGCCCCGCTAGCACTATTGATATCCCAAGCACTATGCCAAAATCCTGCTTTTTCAAATAAGCACCTGCTATCCTTACCCAATCAACCCTTATAAAAGTAAGTCGCTAAACTCCTTCCATGTCTTTAGAGCTTCTTCCCTGGACCGAGAAATACCGCCCAAGCAAACTATCCGAAATATTCGGGCAAAAGGAGATAGTCTCATCCCTAAAGCTCTACGTGAAAGAGAAAAACATGCCCAACTTACTTTTCGCAGGCCCTCCAGGCATTGGCAAGACAACTGCAATGCTTGCGCTTGCGCACGATTTGTATGGCGACAATTACCAGGGCTCTGTGCTTGAGCTAAACGCGTCAGATGAGCGGGGCATTGATGTCGTGCGGGGCAAGATAAAGGATTTCGCGCGCACTGTCGCAATTGCCGAAGTGCCCTTCAAGCTCATTTTCCTTGACGAGTCAGACTCGCTTACATCGGATGCGCAGCACGCGCTTCGGCGCACCATGGAGCTTTACGTGAATGCCACGCGCTTCATCCTCTCTGCCAATTACTCAAGCAAGATAATCGAGCCGTTGCAATCCCGATGCTGCGTGTTCCGCTTCCGCCCACTTGAGGAAAAGGAAGTTGCCGAAATGATAGAGCGCGTCGCAAAGGAGGAAGGCCTCAAAGTGGATGAGAAGGCAATGCATGCGCTCATGTACGTGTCTGATGGCGACATGCGAAAGGCAATCAATTCCCTGCAGGGCGCTGCCTTGCACGCAAAGCACATCACAGAGGAAGCGGTTTTCAAGAACGCGTCTCGCGCGCAGCCCAAGGAAATAAAAGAGATGATGGAGCTTGCGCTCAAAGGAAAATTCATTGATGCGCGCAAATTGCTGCACACGCTTACAATTACTTACGGCTTGTCCGGCGAGGACGTCATGCTTCAGATGTACCGCGAAATAGACAATCTTCAAATTTCCGAGCAGGCAAAAGTCGCGCTCGTGGACAAGATCGGCGAATACAATTTCCGGCTCGTGCAGGGCGCGAACGAGACTTTGCAGCTTGAGGCATTGCTTGCGCAGTTTTTGGTAGTGAAACAGTAGCACGCCCCGTCAGCAATATAAACGTCTTATGCTGATATGGAATCATGGATGAAGGGGCAAAAAGCTGGCTTGGGAAATCAAAAGAAGACCTCAAAACCGCCAAGGTGCTTTTTGAAAACGGAAGGCTCGAAGATTGCGCGCTTTACTGCCAGCAGTCAATCGAGAAATCGCTTAAGGCGCTCTATCTAAAGACAAATGGCGAAATCCCGAAAATGCACGATGTCTTCACTCTCGCAAAGAAGCTCGGGCTGCCAAAAAAGCTGATCGGCTACAGCCTCAAGGTCACGCCGGTTTATTTCTCCAGCCGCTATCCGGACGCGCCATCCTATGGAGAGCTTTACACCAAGAAAGACTGCGAAGAATTCCTGTCATACGCAAAAGAGGTAATGGAATGGATAGAACGCAAATTATAGCGGGCCTGCAGGCTTACCGGAAAAAGCTTTCGCGCAGCATGAGCATCGACAGCATACTATTCTTTGGCAGCATGGCATCCGGGCGCGGCGGAAAATACAGCGACATAGACCTGCTTGTCATCTCAAGGGATTTTGAGGGAAAAAGGTTCATCAAGAGGCCGCTTAGCCTCTACGAGAAATGGGAGCTTGACATGCCAGTTGACATCCTCTGCTACACTCCGCGCGAAATTGAGGAAAAGAAGCGCAAGGAGTGGGGCATAGTTTCGGTTGCGCTCCGCGAAGGGATAGAGGTATCCTAAGGTGTTCTCCATGAAGGCATTTGCAATATTTGCATTCCTCCTTTTTCTTTTCGCAATCCTTGCGCACAACCCTCTCAATGCAGCGGCGACAACACCATATGTCTATGTTTACGACCCTGCGAAAGAAGGCTATGTTTACGATTATTCAAAAGTGGGGGAGGAGTGCGGCAGTAATGTAATACGGGGCAGCACTGCCGACTGCCCTTCAGGGTATAGCTGCAGTAATTGGGACGAAGGTTATATCAGAGCCACGAAGAGATGCCCGGAAGATATGCCAAGCTGCGACTCTATACCCGGTATGGAAGGACCAAGGTGCCACGTCTATGATATCCTAAGCTGGTTTAGGTGCCCTGAGGGAAAGGAACTATCTATCGCGAGGACCTATCCGGGAAAAATTAAATGTTCCGAGCCAGTTCATTCCGAGCCCGCAAATCCAAACGAACCGCAATCTGCTGTTTATGGGACACCTTACGAGCCTCCGCAAACAATCGAAGTTACCCCTCTCCCACTATCGGAGCAGCACCCACCATCACAGCTAACTCAAACAAGTCCTGAACCTAGCGAAGAGGAAAATAGTGCCAAGCCCCAACCCTCTCCAACCGATGCCCCAGCTCCGATGGGCGCCAAATACGTTTACGACCCAGCGAAAGAAGGCTACGTTTATGATTATTCGAAAGTCGGACAGGAGTGCGGCTATAAGCAAATTGGGGACGGCAATGTCACTTGCCCTGCTGGGCAGAGATGCTGGGAAATGTTCGGCGGAACTTATTTGGACATACGCTGCCCAGATGATATGCCAAGTTGTGACAACATTCCTGGTGTGAAAGGAGCAAGATGCACTGTTCGGGACACAATAAGTTTCTTTAGGTGCCCAGAAGGGAAATCACCTTCAGTGTTTCTGTCTTATCCTGGGGATATTGCCTGCGAAAAGCTGGATTGGAACACGGCGCAGCGGTGTGACTCAAATAAAAAATGCCCCATGGAAAATTTTGAGTGCGATTTCATCCCTGGCGTGGATGGCGCGCGCTGCCACCCTCCCAATCTGCCAAAGTGGTATATTTGCCCAGATGACCAGGAGATGCACCATCAGCCAGGATACCCGGGAACATACTCCTGCGGCACTACGGGCGGCGACATGCTAAGCGGCATATATTCCGCATTTGATTCTTTTTGGGCGGCAATTTTCGGGCGCAAGAAGTAATTTATACTTCCGCGCGCAGAATATTTTCCGGTGTTCACATGAAGGCATTTGCAATATTCGCATTCCTCCTTCTCTTCTTTGGCATCTCATTTGCTGAAAAGATAGGCGACTATGAGATGGGCGGGAAAGTGAAGCTCCCGACCACGAAAGTAACCGTTCTCACTTTCCAAAAACCAGTTTCTGCCGTGCAACTCGCGCCTGCAAGCGCGCTGATGCCAAGCATGCCGATAAAAATAGAAATTGAGGATTTCGCAGCTGGCATGCTGGACTCAATATATGGCGCAGGCTCGGATTTCTACCATCTTCTTTCTGGAAAGTAGCCTCAATACTGAATGCGGGCCCAAGAGGCGGCAACCCCGGCGACGTGTGCTGTGACGGCCTCTCCTGCATGGGAGGCAAATGCTGCACAACAGATGCGTGCGACAAGGACCATCCCTGCTGCTTTGGCGCCACAACAACTGCGGGTGCGCGGGACCGACTCGTTCCCCAGAACGAGTGGTCCATTCGTCGCTGCGGCGACGAATCGGAGCCGTGGGCTTCAGCCCTCGGAGGAGCGCACCCGAAACACAAGCTTGCCGGCTCCGATTTTTCGGCTGTGCCGAAAAATGGACCACTTGTCGCCAAAGCGACAAGTCGGTCCCGCCTAAAGCCTTGTGGCCGGCAAGCTGCGGGCTTTAGCCCGCAGTTGTTGACTTGCTTTGAGGGCATGTGCCTGCGTTGATGGCCAATGGACAAAACCGAACAGAAAGGATTTATACGCCTTGATGCGATAAAAGAAGAGGCTGGTGCGAATATGAAGCAAATGTGCATTCTCGTTGACGACAAAGTCGGCATCCTTGCAGACATCTCCTACATCCTGGGCAAGTCAAAGATAAACATCGAGGCAATCTCAATCGGCGTAGTGGGCGGAAAGGCGCTTGTCTGCGTCACACTGAAAGACGAGCAGCGCGCAAAGAAGCTCCTTGAGGCAAGCAATTACAATGTGCTTGAGGCTGACGTGCTTGTTGTGCGCATGGCTGATGCGCCAGGCGAGCTTGCGAAAATGTCCAAGATACTCTCTGATGCGGGCATCAGCATTCTTTCTGCGCACATAATGGAGAAGGGCTCCGGGCATGCGCTTCTGGCAGTGCGCGTGGACAACACTTCCAAGGCAAGGAAGCTGCTTGGAAGCTATTTGCAGGCTGAATGATCTGGCAAGGCGCTTTGGCAAACTTTTTAGGCAACTGACCAGTGGAATCACTGTGGCTTGCGCCAATCTCCAAAAAGCTTTTAATAGCATTTTACTATAATAAATATGGTGAAAACACATGAATTTAACGGTAAAATTCACAGGGCACGTAGCAGACGTAATAGATGAGCTTGTGGGGCGAGGCGTCGCCGCGACAAAATCCGAGGCGCTGCGACTTGGCGTCCTCAAGCTCGAAGAGCAATACCTGCGGGGCGGCGAAGCCGAATTTGACAGGCGTGCGACTATTGACGCAGTGCGCCAGGACCGGCTAATCAAAGAAGGCAAGCTCAAGCTGCATACCCAGGCAGAATTCGATGCCAGGCTCAAAAAACTAAAAGAGAAATAGGCGATTTTATGCCCTACGAGTGCTTCTACACCGACGTTTTTGTTTCGGATATCGAAGCGCTTGATGCGGCCGTGCGCGAGGCGGCAATCAAGAAAATAGCGCAGATACGGGGAAATCCCTCGCATTTTGAATTCCTGAACAAGGCGGCCCGCCTGCAGAAAGCGCGCATAGGCGCCTTTCGCATTATTTTTCGCGTGGACGGCAGCATCATTCGGTTCTATCGGGTCGGCAAGCGCGACATAATATATCGGGAACTTGGGCGCATTTAGGGCGGAATTTGCATTTTTTTGCCCAGCCATTGCGGCGTGGCAAATAGCACAGCTTGTTTCTTTCCCATTTTTTGCTTATTTCACGTGTTTTAGCATCGTTTTTACAATTCTTTTCCTATTTTTTGCCAGTAATTCTTATATCCCCATAACTTACGACAATATACATAGTGTTGTATAAACTAAAATTGCATGGAGGTATAAATATGAGCAGCATATCATGCGGCATCTGCGGCGACGAGATACAGCGTGGGCTCTGCCAGTCCTGCGTGGATTGCAAGTTCCAACGGCTTATCGGCGAAGCGCTTAATGCAGCAAGGGCGCAAAAGCGCAAAGGGGGGCTCAAACCATGAAAATGCGGTGCGATTACTGCGGCTCTCACGCCCGCCTTGCGTGGCACACGAAGCTCAAAGTGCATTATTGCCCCAAGTGCAAGGCTGAAATGGAAAAAAATCTGTTGCGCGCTGCCAAATTAAGGAAGTTGTAGCGTATGGGCGCGCCGGCAAAATTCCGGGATTCGGGACCAGGCACGGGAATATGGAATGCTTTGATAAGAAGAGAGTCTCCTATCGTGTCAGCGCCCCCCAATCCCGTAAATGTCCACAGTGCGCTGCGATAGAGTTATGTCAGAAGCGGGCGCTAGCTGTTCGTTGCCATCAGGAACCCATTCGCCATACGTCCCGCTCTTTGTGAATAGGGCGCTTTTCCCGGGCTTGCTTCCGTCGCTAAGAAGCAGGTAGAATTCAGAGGAAGCATAAGGAACGCTTACAGTATTGCTTCTCCTGCCTCCGAGGGGGATCGATATTCTTATTGTGTTTGGATTGTCATTCCTGGGGATAGGGTGCTCGACCATTTGCGTATGCACGACCACGTCCCCTCCGAAATAGGGCGAAGTGAGCTTGCCGCCAAATGACTGCCTAATGTCAAATGTTATGTATCCCCCGCCCCTGGAAGGCAGGATCACAGAAGAGCTGGTTGCTGCTATGATTCCTCCCAAGCGGCGCAATTCGGATAGGTCGATATTGAGATTGTCAGCAAAAGGATTTGCTGCGCCTTCGTGCACAAGTATTGCGCCGCCATATTTCGCCTTGGCAAGGGTTACATCCACGCCGTTCTTGCCATCGCGTATGTCAATGAACCCGCGGCCGCCAGGCAAAACTATGCACAGCCAGTTGGGGGAATCGGCATGCGAGTGTATTGCGCTGTTGTAGGGTATGGAGCTGACCCCAAGCGCGCTCAGTTCGGGAGTAAGGTCTATTTTTGCAGCAAACGAGGAGTCCTTGTAAACCGGGAAGAAGAGAAGCGCCTTGCGGTCAGCCTGTATCCATGCATTTGCTGATGCGGAAGTTGAGCCTGTTGAGCAGTGCAAATCCCTGATCCCCTTCCTGCCTTCGATTATTTCATGCCTGCTTAAGCTTCCTGCTGCGCAGCCTGCAAGGAAAAAAGGGGCTGAGATCAGGGCGGCTGTGCCAAGGATTAG
>JAGVIA010000002.1 GCA_020056305.1 archaeon
TCCCCTGCTGGCAAGAAATCTTCTTTTGAGAATAAGACTGGGGCGCTTTCATCCAATGCCTGAAGGCATTGGGTTTCCCGCGCCTAGGCAACTAATTCTTTTTAATCTTCCACAAAAGCCGACAACTGCTAATAAGAGCGCTCAAGAGATTTTGCCGCCTTCCTTATCTTCTCAAATGCCTCTTTCGCATTCTGCGAATAAGCGTATTCCAATCCTGCAACCAAATCATAATCTTCCTGTTGCGGGGATGGCACAAATCTGTAGTGCCTTTTCCTGCTCTCAATAATCCCTGATTTCTTCAATTGCCCGACATGATACCTAATTGCTTTTTCCCCAGTCTTTGCTCCCCGCATCTTGTCCACTTCCTCAATTATCTGCACCATGTCAGGCTCAATTCTCTTGAAATGGAAGCAAAATAGCGCATCCAGCACGTCAAGAATAAGCGTCCTGCTCTCATTTGGCGAAATCAGCCCAAGCGAGAGCGCAAGCCATCTCACAAGCGAGCGCCTTGCCAGCTTCACGTCAGAGAGGAATTGCAAGTCGCGAAGGACATATTCGCGCCTGATAAGCTCGGATTCAGGCAATGACATAATACCAAAACTCTGTTAGCAGTGGAATTCTTATAAATGCCGCATGCGTCCCCATAGCATGCTTGGCATCTCGTACAAGTTTTCCCCCATACGCCTAACCGCTTTCATGAGAAACGAGGTCGAGATGGATGTATCTGTCGAGAATCGCACAAAGGAGCCGTGCTGGGTCGAGGCTGACGTGAATGTGCCAAAGGCGATTTCGCTTGCCCCGGACCGCGAACTTGCAACAGGCAGGCTGCGAATCGGCATCATAAAGCCAAATGAAATTCTCTCAAAGAAAGTGCGCATCTACGGCGGTGCAAGCTCTTATCCCGAACTTTACCAGATACGCATCATCGCATTCGCATTCGGAAAGGACGGCACGATTACGGAGCGCGCCGAGCGAAAAGCAGAGCTTCGCTGCGAGAGAATCGGCGGAGCATGAATGGCAAAGCGCAGCATGTGGGATGGAGCGCGCGAAAATAAGCGGCGCATCACAAGTTTTAATAGCTTGAACAATGTTAGCTGCACATGCGTAAATTGGCTATAATTGCAGCGCTTCTCTTTCTTGCTGGCACATCATTTGCAATGCTTGACAGCCTCACCAGCGGCGTCAGCCAATTCTGCACAGGTCTTATGGGAATATTGCCGGTAGCATCAATGCTCATGGTCATTGTTGGCGCAGTGGTTTACGCAAGCGGGCAAATCATGGGCGCGGAGACGCGCGCCCGCGCAAACGTCTGGGCAACCGCATGCCTCACAGGCGCGCTCATAGGCATAATGATAGTTTCTGTCGCCCCGCCTGTGCTCACTGCAATCGGTGCGACAGCAATAAGCTGCGGCGGCTCTCAGGTCCCTCCTCCAGCAGGCTGCGGTGCCGGCCCGGCATGCAGCGCCCCCACGCCGCATTGCTGCTGCGCTGTTTGCCAGGCATCATCGAATTGCGGCTTATGCCCGTAAATGCGCCAAATTGCCGATTTTTAGAAGGCCAAAGCGGCATTCTTCGAAAGCAATGCCTACTTTTTTCCATCTCTTTTTTTGCGCGTGGGCAATTTTGCAAACGCTGGCGCTATCTTTTTTTTCCTACTTTCTTTGCCTTGACAGAAGAAGCCCTCTTCGGTATCGCGCCTCTTTCAAAAAAAGCATGCACGCGCGCCTTGCTAGAAATAACCGGCCAGGATTTCAGTATGTGATAAGATGCAAAATACGAGCCGCCAATCGCAATTATGGATGTTGCAGTGGCAAGCACTGATGCGGCAACAGTCAGCGGCAGCGTGATTGCAATGACGGCAAGCGACCCTGCGATAATCAAATCTTTTGTCCTGTCAGCCGCCGCAGGAGCATAATGCTCAATGAGTTTTTCAAGCTCGTATTTCTTCACTGATAAAAGCGCGCTTTTCTCCCGCAAAAAGTTTCCGCCTTTCTCCGGGTATTTTTTCTCAATGGCTGAGAGGTCACGCGTTGTTTTCTCATAATGGTCAGTCATCTTCCCAAGAAGCTCGTTTGCAGAGTCCTTGCTCCCGCATATCACGGTAAGCTCGCGCATGAGAAGCTCTGTCTCGCCGATATAGTCTCTCTGTGCCTTTGATTGTGCGAATTCCACGGAGCAAAAACAGAGGCAAGATTAAAAAAGCAGATTATGGTACCCCGAATTTCCTGCTTGCGCTCAACACTTGCAAAAAATCCACGCCATGTCTTATTCGTGCCAGCAGAAAAAGCCCGTCCTCTTACTTACCCGCGCCTTCCAAAGTAGCTGCTTCCGGTCCTTGTGCGCCTCTCTTTTGGCTCCCGCCGCTCGCCATCGTGGCCGCCGCGCCGGTCGCCAAACCTGCCGCCGCTCCTTCTTGCGCCGCCAGCTGGCCTGCTTCCATAGCCGCCCCGCTCTCCGCCTGAATGCGGGCCGCTGCCATGGGAACGGGAGCCGGACGAATCGCCGCTCCTGTGCCCATACCCGCCGCCATGCGAGCCAGAGCCTGCGCCAGAACGTGAGCCGCCAAAGCGCCCATGCCCGCCCGAACCGCCTCTTCCCCCGCGCCCGCCTTCCTCGCGCCTTCCAAACCTCACGCGCGGAGGCATTGGCTCCTCGGGCATCTCAAGCTTCTCAATTTTGGTGCCAGCAAGCTTTTCCATTGAATACAATTCGTTTAGCTGGTCGGTGAACACAAATGTGATTGCCTCGCCATCGGCGCCAACGCGCCCTGTCCTGCCTATCCGATGAATGTAAGTATATGAATCCCCTGGCATGTCATAGTTTATGACGTGAGTGATGCCCTGCACATCCAATCCTCTAGCAGCCAGGTCTGTTGCGACAAGCATGTGAAGCTTTCCTGAGCGGAATGCCGCCATGACGCGGTCGCGCTTGTTCTGTGACAAATCCCCGTGCAGGCACATTGCCTCAAAGCCCCGGTCCCCAAGTATCTCCTCAAGCCTGTCCGCGCCCATTTTCGTCCTGCAGAAAACGAGTGCAAGTCCCGGCTTCTTTTTCATAAGAAGCGTCATCAGTACGGGCAGCCTATTGAATCTTGTAACCTCAATAAAAAACTGCTTTATCTTCTCAACTGCAAGCGTGTCTTCGCCAACGCGTATGTGCTGCGGGTGCACCATGTACCTCATTGACAACTGCTTTATCGGCTCTGGCATTGTCGCCGAGAAAAGCATGGTCTGACGCTTCTGCTGCGTATTTTTCAATATGTGCTCGACATCCTCGACAAATCCCATGTCAAGCATCCGGTCAGCCTCGTCAAGCACAGCCACTTGCACACCTGACAAGTCAAGTGTGCCGCGGTCAAGATGGTCAAGAATCCTCCCCGGCGTGCCGACAACGATGTCAGCGCCGTCACGGAGCTGCCTAATCTGCCTCTCAATGTCCTGCCCGCCGTACACTGCAGCAATGCTCACATCCATGCGCGAGCCCATTCCCTCGATTTCCTTGCATACCTGCATCGCAAGCTCTCGTGTGGGTGCAAGCACAAGCCCTATCGGCTTTCCAATATGCCCTGCCGCAAGTATCCTCTCAAGAATGCAGATTCCAAAGGCGCCGGTCTTGCCAGTGCCTGTCTGCGCCTGCCCGATCAAATCCTCGCCTTGCATAAGTAGAGGTATTGATTCCGCCTGTATGGGCGTGGGTTCCTTCCATCCAAGAAGAGTTATCCCTTCCAATATCTTGCTGCTGATTCCAAGCTCTCGAAATTCCATTCTATCCCTAATAATTGAAAAATTAGTGAATTACTTCTCCCGCCCAACCTTTAAAATTGTGTCCTTCGAAGTCAGGGCAGGTGATGTGAGTGAAATACGAGATCCGCAGGCTTGACGTTCTCACTACTGCAAAGACGTTTGCCGCCCTCTATGCCGCAATCGGGCTCATATTTGGCATAATCTACATGTTCCTAGTCCTTGTCGCAGGCGCGGCAAGCATCCTGTTCTCCCCGGAGGCAATATTCCCCTGGCTTGGCGCAGGCATGCTAAGCTGGGTCATCTTCACCGTGCTCTCGGTGCTCTTCTACATCGTGATAGGCGCGATATTCGGCGCGCTTGCCGCATTCGTGTACAACTTCCTCTCCGGCAACATCGGCGGCTTTGAGTTTGAGCTAAAGGAGCTGAATAGCGCGAAGAAAAAGAAACGGAAATAGAGACGCATATTCTTGGCGGAGCTTGCGCATCGCCCCCCCTTTTATATTTTACCCTCCTAACATTTGCGGGAATATCCGCCCGGGTGATAAATGATGGGAAAAATGATTTTAGGAATATTTTTGCTTCTTATTGCAGGCATGGCATTTGCGCTGCCTGATTATAGAGTCGGAATAGATTCCATATTCAATAGCACGGGATTTATGACGATAGGAATTCGAACATTCAACCAAGGAACCAACGCAAACAGCACTTCTTTTACGAATGACACCTATGATTCTGGACAGGGCGTAATGCATCAGGTGCCCCCGCTTGCCCAATCCCAGTCATACTCCTATTACCATAATGTTACGTGCACGCCAGGGCAATGGGTTGCTCTAAGTGCGCAGGCAGATGTCTGGAACAACATCGGTGAAAGCAACGAAAACAATAATTTCGTCAATTGGGCTACGATATGCCCTGGTGCGCAGCAGCAGCCAGACCTTACTGTGAGCGCGCTTTCCGTGCCAACAACAATGATAGTCGGGCGGCCTTACGCCGGAACGGTGACCACGCGCAACGCCGGCACCGGTGCGGCTGGAGGCAGCACCACCAACGTGCAGGCAAACGGCCAATTTGTCGCCAATATACAAGTGCTGCCGCTTGCGCCTGGCGCAACCAGCACTGGAAGTTTCCAAATCCAATGCTCGTCTGTGGGCAGGCGCCAAGTTCTTGCGCGCGCCGATTCCACGGGCATGGTTTCGGAATCCAATGAGAACAACAACCTGCGCACCGCAACTGTCAACTGCTTGAACGCCCCGACAAACCGCACCAACGAGACCATCAACATCTCGACCATGAATATTGGCGGAGGCAGCAAGAACCCATATGTGGCAATCCTAAACGCGCTTGGGATATCGTTGAGCGACGAGCTGCTAAACGCAATCTGCATGGGCAGGTAACTGCCCCTTTTTTCTTTTTCTTTCTTTTTACCTCAGCCAGCCTCTTTGGCTAACAGAACATTTTTATACACCTAATTACACCAATATAAGCGGTGGCCGGGAGACGATAAAATGAAAAACGGATATCTACTGCCGGCTCTACTTTTAGTGTGCCTGGCAGCAACAGCATTTGCAGAGGAACAGACACTTTACTTGCGCGCAATCGGAACACAGCAGTATCGCGTGTCTGTTGACGGCGCGACGTGCGCAAATGTGTCTTCACAGGATGCCATGTATACGCCACGGCTTGCAGAAGTGCAGCTTATGGCAGAAGCAGGCGCGACTAGGCTTTCAGGCGGGCTTCTTGGCAACCATCAAGTGCGCAAATTCTACTATGACCCCGCAGGCAATGCAGCGCCTTTTGCGCCGGGTGCAAGCATATCGCAGCGCTCGCTTGCAAACCCTGCAAATTACGCTGGCTTGATACTGTTTAGGCCGGAAGGGTACGACTGCTACCTCTGGAGGATGCTTGCGCCAAACGAAGCCGATGGCAGCACGAATTACGTGCTGCAATATTTTGCAGGCCAGCCTTCGAGGAAGAAAATCTACATGCCGACAGCGCCTACAATAAACGCTGACTATTATGTCGACCCGCCAGCAGGCTTTGACCGCGAGATAGTGCTGCGAGAGGAGTTTGCAATCCCACGCATCCACGTACTGTCGCGCGTGCCAATCGTAACAACAAACGTGCAGGATGCAAATTTCCGCTTCCGCACTGCTACTTCCCCTGAGCGCATCTATTACAAGGGGATTGTGAACAGGCTTGCATCTGCGCGTGCGCCGGGCTTTAGGACAGCGGGCAACACAGTCTATGTTGGCACCTCTACAACTGAAGTGACCTTCACTCTGGCAACAAGAGGCAACAATGCCGGCATGGTTTCTTCGGAAGGCATCCCTCTGCCCGAAGCAAACGCAGCCATCACGCCTGCAGCAATTTCGCCGACTGCAAAGGCATCCTAGCGATGCCTCTTTTTTCTTTTTTACTTTTTCATATCAGTTTTTTTTCAAGCTGCTTTTTTCCGTCTATTCTCTGCCGTATTTTTTTCTTCGTCGAAACACTTAACGATGAAAAAATTCATCAGAATTTTTTCAGCAGCGGAACGAATTCCGCTATAATTAAAAACTCATTTTCTCATAAAAGAATATGCAAGCCCGGAAATATATCGTGGTCGTAGGCTCCTTGATGTCAGGCTTAGGCAAGGGCATCATCACTTCTTCCATCGGAAGGATATTGCAGAGCAAAGGGCTCTCGCCAATCCCGATAAAGTTCGACGGCTACCTAAATGTCGACTGCGGCACCATGAACCCCTTTAGGCACGGCGAGGTGTTCGTGCTTGACGATGGCACGGAATGCGATATGGATTTTGGCACTTACGAGCGTTTCCTCAACATTGATTTGAACGGCAAGTGCTCAATCACCGGCGGCAAGCTCTTCTCCCGCCTCATCGAGAAGGAGCGGCGCGGCGGCTTTCTTGGCAGGGACGTGCAGTTTGTCCCGCATCTGACAGATGAGATAAAAACATGGGTGCGCGCAGTTGGCGAAGAGAATAAGGCGGATGTGGTGCTAATAGAGGTCGGCGGGACTGTCGGCGACTTGGAGAACGGCTATTTCATCGAGGCGATGCGCCAGCTTGCAAACGAGGAGCCCGGCAGCGTGATTTTCATCCAGCTCACATACCTTCCCGCGCTGTCTGCCGGCGAGCAGAAGACAAAGCCCACGCAGCACGCAAACCGGCTTATTCAGAGCATGGGGATTTTCCCGCGCATAATAATCGTGCGCGAGGGAAGCCCGCTTACCTCTGAGGCGCGTGAAAAGATATCCCTCTATTGCAGCGTGCCAAAGGGGAACATATTCGACGACCCGGACCTCGATACGATTTACCAGCTGCCCATTATTTTGGAAAAGCAGAAATTCTCGGAAGTGCTCATGGGCGAGCTTGGCTTGAAGGCAAGCAACGAAGACATGAAAAAATGGTCCTCGCTTGTGCAGAAGATAATCGACCCGAAAGATGAAGTGAACGTCGCAATAGTGGGCAAGTATACTGCAGTAAAGGACGCATATGTCTCCGTAAAGGAGGCAATCGTGCATGCTGGCGCGCACCTGAACCTTAAGCCGAACGTAATCTGGGTGGAGTCCACCGACCTTGAAGGCGGCGAGGGCGCAGTGAAAAAGGCATTCACGAATATTGATGCGGTTATTGTGCCCGGCGGCTTTGGCACGCGCGGCACTGAAGGGAAGATAAATGCGGCAAAATACTGCCGTGAAAACAAGGTGCCATACCTTGGGCTGTGCCTTGGCTGCCAATTGCAGGTTGTGGAATTCGCGCGCAATATCGCGGGCTTAAAAGACGCAAACTCGACCGAATTTGACGAGAAATCCCCCGCTCCAGTGATTGATTTTCTCCCTGAGCAGAAAAAGATAAAGGAAAAGGGCGCGACCATGCGCCTTGGCGCATACGATTGCATCCTCAAGAAAGGCACGCGTGCGCATGAGGCATACGGCACTGACAAAATTTCCGAGCGCCACAGGCACCGCTACGAAGTTAATCCGGATTACCGCAAGGCGCTCGAAGATGCAGGATTGGTAATATCAGGCACGTCCCCTGATGGCTCAATTGTTGAAATGGTGGAATGGAAAGATTCCTTTGGCGTAAGCACGCAGGCTCATCCTGAGCTAAAATCCCGCCTTGAGAGGCCGGCTCCGCTCTTTGTCGCATTGCTAAAGGAAGCTGCAAAGCGCAAGAAGAAAGGTGCGTAGATTGGATACCGACTCGCTCTCCCTGCTCAAGCTAAAGAAAGGTGCATAAATTGGATGCCGATTCCCTTTTCCTGCTCAAGCTCCTTCTCTCATTTGCGCTTGGCGGCACATACATCGCATTCACAATCTGGCTCTCTGAGAAGTACGGCTCCCTTATCGGCGGCATAATGCTCGGCTTGCCATCAACGAGCCTTGTAGGCATCATATTTCTTGCCTGGACAATTGGCGATGGTGCAACGCACGCCGCGCTTGCATCAATGCCCGCGTCAATTGCGGCAAACGCCCTTTTCCTCTCGGCATTCATCTACCTTTACCGCCGCGGCTTTGCAATCGCCCTTGCAGGCTCGCTTCTGCTCTGGTTTGCAATCGCCTTCTTTGTCATTTCGCTAAAAATTGAGAACATGGCAATTTCGCTTCTCATCGCAGGCATCTTTCTGGCAATCTTCGTGCCTTACCTGCGAAAGCAAGCTGATTCGGAGGCAAAGCCCCGCCGCTCAAGTGCGGGCGAATTCATTTTCCGCGCGGCATTCTGCGGCTCGATTGTTGCAATCGCAGTGATGCTTGGCAAAACGATGGGGCCGCTCTATGGCGGGACATTTGCAACATTCCCGGCGGCGTTCTCCTCATCGGTCATACTGCTCTCAAGGAAGCACGGAATCGGATTCACTGCATCCGTGGCAAAGGCAATGCCAATAGGCACCATAGGCACAATTCTCTTCTACATCATGCTATACTCTCTCTATCCTGCGCTTGATTTCATGGCAGCGCTTGCGCTCGCATTCATCGGTTCGCTTCTTGCAGGCGTGGTTTCGTACAAGATGTTTGGCGGAAAATAATATTGCCGGCAACCATGCCTCTTTTTATACCAAACCACTCAAATAACCACTTCGAAACATGGAGGGATTACAATGGAATTCATGCAAGGGCAATTTCCAACAGCGGTGCGCCATCATGTAAAGCCAAATTTTCCGCAGCCTGATAATTTTCGCGCAAGGCGCCTCTTCAATGACGGTAGTGGCGAAATTCCATGTCTTCATATTGCGCACGATCAACCCCGCATTCTCGCCATAACATTCTTGGAAGCAAAGGAAGACCGTGAAATAAGGCAGAGAATCGCCCAGACAATGACCTCGCTTGCCCTAGGCCAGCATGTGGGCAGGACTGCGGAGTGGCTCATGAAAAGGGCAAGGGCGAATCTCGGCGTGCCAGACGAGCCTCAAATCAATTCGCGCGTTGCCGCATTGCTCATCGCCAAAATAATGGGCAACGTTTCCACAATCCTTGGCAAACCCATAGATGCCGAAACAACTGAAGCTTCAATAGGCGAGGATTTGAAAAATATCGGCATGTTTGTCAGGCTTTTAGTGGAACTTTCAAAAAGCATAAGCGTTGCTGATGATGCAAACTCCATATCGCATATTGCATCTGGGCAAATATCGCTGCTTTCCAAGACGCATGAGGCTCACCTGAAAGCCGGAAAAGGCGTGAGCCATCACCATATCTGCTGCGCCCTTGCATCCGAGCTTTCAAAATTCATCTCAACTCCGGCGGACGCAATTTCCATCCTTGTTTCCGAAGCAGGCCTGCTTTTCTCGATAAAGCATTCTGTTGCAATGAGCATTTCACCGGCAATCGCAGAGGGCGTTCTTGGCGCTGTCAAGCTTACTGATAAGCCAAACAGCGGATTAAACTCAAATGTACGGAGCGCACTTGAGAACCGTGCAAAACAATCCGTTGATAAAAAGCCGGCACCAGAACAAGCTAGTGCGCCTTCCTTGCCCTGACTTTCATTGCCGCTTTTTCTTCTTCAGCGTTCGCCTGCTGCTCAATGAGCTTCATCTCTGCATCTTTGAGCAGTTTCACTATCTGGTTGCTCTCATCCAACTGGTAGAGCTTCACCCTGCCCACAGTTCTCGTAACCTTCACTATCCCGTTCTTTTCCAGGTTGTTCCAGTGGTTGAAAAGGCTTGCCCAGCTAACGTCTGCGCCCTTTGCTATTTCTGTTTTCGTAAAGTCGGACAATCTGTTCTCTAGCAAAAAGTCAATGACCTTGAATCTAGGCGTGTCGCCAAAGAATTCCAGAAACAACGATTTTTCCATTTCAGTCATAAAATCACCCCGTACGGGTAGCTATTTAAATATCTATGAGAAAATTATGAACATGCATATTTAAAAATATATATGTGCTAATACACCACACCATATTGATATTTGCAAGGTGGAATCATCGCGGAAAAGCAATTTTCAGACGAGCAAATAAAGGCGCACATCCTCTACAAGCTTTCACGCCATTACAGGTGGGGCGGCAAGCATACCGAACTCATCAATGTCAGAAGTGCCCTGCCTCCTGAATGCCGCTCCCAGGCAGACAGCCTTGCAAAAGAGCTTGCAGATGCCGGTTTCATAACCTGGCTCAAGAAAACCGGGCAGATTCACATCTCTCTCAATACTGCAAAAAAGAGAGAAATAGTTGAAATCGTAAGAAAATATCTGGGCGAAGAAATCCGGTAAGCAAATTTTCTAATTCCACAATCCGTTCTGCGCCATCGGTATGCACGCATCCGCATCAAATGGCATGCCCATTCCCTGCAATTCGTTTGCAATCACGCACGAGTCAAGCGTTGGCAATCCGGTAATGCTTCCAAGCCCGCCGCTCACCAGTATCGTGACTGCCAAAATTACCGCCGCAATCATTATTGCAATACCCACATTGCCCTTCTTCAATTCCTTTACCTCATCAATGTCGGCTGTCAGCATGTCAAGCACGCGGAACGAGAGGAAAATGGTGATTATGGCAACAAGAAGCCCTATTGCCATCTTCACTATGTTTATGGCAGCAAGCCCGAGCAGCAAATCCGCGCCATAGCCCGGCCGTATTCCGTGCGCGAACTCGAAAATAGCAGGCTTGAGAAGAAGCGCAATCGAAATTATGATGGCGCCCATCATGATAGCAACTGCCGCGTTCCCTTTTGCAAGCTCCCGCATCTCATCAATGCCTTCTGTGAGCCTGTCAAACACCCTCACTCCAAAGAAGATGCTCACAACTGCAAGCACTGCGCTTGCGGCGAATTTGAGCACTCCAAACAAAAACGGCACAATAATGCTTCCAGCCATGCAAAACACCTCGCAAATCCAAGCCGCGGCAATTCCTGCCGCCAATGCAGCTTCATCCGCCTCAATAATCGCTCAATTTCTTCTGGTTCATCCGGGTAAGCGTAATCCACTTTGTCCGAAGATATGGCAAAATTTTCTTGTCCTCCCTGTGCGCAGTTAGGTATTCCACTGTGCGTACATCTGACGAATAGCCGCTCCCAAAATCCACGCCCACCACTTTCTTTATTTTCTCAATTTCATGGTCACGTATCACTTTAGCGACAATGGACGCAGCCCCAACGATTAAGTGCTTGTCATCCGCCTTGTTCTCGCAATACAAATTCATCCTCTTTGTCAAATACCTCTCAATCCTCTTGCCAAAATGCGCAGGTATGTTGTCAGGGGAGTCTATGAAAATGGACGAGCCTCGTGCCACCCCGCCGGTGTTTAGCATCTCCGCAATCTTGATTGCCTCAATCTCATTTAGGCTGCAGGTGTCCATCATTTTTGAGAGCTCATGTGCAGATATGCGGGTAACAATGGTTGAGCAGAGCCGCTCGACTTCCGGAAACAGCCTCTCGCGCTGCAGGGGCGACAATTTCTTGCTGTCTTTCACGCCAAGCTCCTTTAGCTTGAACTCTTCGAGCTGGTCAATTGAGGCTGCGCACATCACCATGGGCCCAATAACGCAGCCCCTGCCAGCCTCGTCTATGCCGACTATCATCAGAAAACGCCCTCCTAAGGAAGTTTCGGCAGCATAATTTTAATGGCTGACGGCACGTGCCATTACTCGCACCCTGGTGCAAGCACATATAAACGAAAAGATGCAAATTCATGTAAAGGTGATTCTCTTGAATATGGCTACCTGCACGCGTGTTTTTGCAATTCCATTCTTTTTGAAATCCATCGGGGCAGATATCGTCCAGCGTTCGCATCGGCATGAGCTGCGGGCAGAGGATGCCTTCAAGCGTGGGGATTATGCGCAAGCTGGAAAATACCGAATGAAGGAAGCCCGCGCAAACCCCTACTGTGTAATGTCCAGTGCATCATGTAGCCTGGCGGGAGATTCTTTCAGAATGGCAGCGGAGCAGGAGCGAAAGAAAGGGAATATGCAAGAGGCACAATCGCTTGACGTTAAAGCGGGCAGGGCATTCCGGCTTGCCTCAGAGCTTTCATGCTATCTTGGTCCGCACGAATACGGATTCAAATCAGCAACGGCGTTTAGCCGTGCGGGGCGCATGCGCAAGGCTGTTGCGGAATTTGTCAGGGCGCAGGTTCTCCTAAGCACGTTCAACGAGATGCATCCTAACGTAGCCGCATCGAAATAAAACGGAAAAAAAAGGCTTAACCGACCGATTTCTTGTCCACTATGACGTGGTCGCCAACCGCAAGCACCGAAGAATACGGCACGGTAAGCAATCCATCCTGCTTCTCAAGCTTCCTTGCCAGCTCGTTGTCAAGGTTCGGCTCAATGAGTATCGTCTCAAGCTTCCCGGATACCTCGTTGAATTCCAAGTCAATAAGTTTCCCGAGCTCGTCACCGTCATTTGTGATTATTTTCTTCCCGGCAAGTTGCTTTGCCACAACAACCTTTACCATCAGCTCACCCTCGAAGCATCGTCAGATTAATGCGATTCGCTACCCTATTTCTGCTTTATATTTAAATAGCTATCCCATGCCGCGCCTGCCTACGGCGTAAAAACGGGCTCTAGTGTGATATTTTGGCAGATTGTTGCCAAAACAATCAACGCATGTGCCCTGCCCTTTGAGCAAGCAGCCTGCCTTCCCGTATGCGGCTTGCCGCCTCCCTAATCTCCTCTGGCCGCAAGGTTGCCTGCCTTGGCAGCATAAGCCCGCGGGCAATGACATAATGCACGTGGTCGTTTCGCGCCTCAATGCGCAGGTGGCTTATCCGCCTGGTAATCTCATGGGCAAGGGGCATCATGGCGCGGAAATTTGCAGGCGCTTCTGCAAGCCTGGGGCCGTATTCTGCCTCAAGGGCTTTCCATTCTGGCAGCGATTTGAGGCCCTCTGCCGCTTCCCAGACTTTTTTCGCGGCTTTGCCAAGCGCGTTGCAGAACATTATCAAATCAGAAACATCCGCTGCCCTTCGCGTCTCTGCCATGTCCGCTACCTGCTTGGCAATCTGCTTCACGTCCTCCAGATTCAGGTATTCCAAAAGGAGCTCCCTAAGGCGTGGCCAGTTGTGGTGGGCATGCGCTGTGATAATCCTCCTTCCCAACTCCACTTCATTCGCATCGCTTTCGTTTATGCAAAGCACGGCATAGAGCGCCCTTTGGCGCTTGTTCATTTTCAGCTCAGTTTTCACAGCGCCATCATGCTGTGCCATTCCAGTGCCTTTTCCATCCAATGTGCCATGCGCATTCCCATTTGCGATTATCACTTCTGCCAGCTCCCTCTGGGCAACTGCAATAATATCTGGATCAGTGTGCTGGCTTTTGAACCTGTGCAAAAGGACAGTGTATGCGCTCAGTGGCATGTGCGAGTCGCTCATTGCAGCAAGCACTTTTTCCAGCGGGAATTTCCTATTGCCTATCCTAATCGATTTCCCATTTGCCAAAGTCGTCCTCTCAACCAGCGTGCCGTATACCTCGTTATTCAAAAGATTTCCCAGTTGCGCGTACTCCATATCAAACACGTTCCCCATAACGAAAATTTAACCCTTTCCGCATGCTCAACCATGCCCTAGTTGCCCGACCTGCAGCGCCCCGTGCGGCTTTATTGCCTGTGCGGGCCGGAATCCCCGAAAATTGCTCAACGCTCTGCACATCTCAATTAAAATTACGTATTTTTTGAAATAATCTGGCCCAGCATCCGCAAGCCTGCGCTCGAATTGTGCCCTTGCCGGCCATTTTTCATACTCTGGCGGCTTTTTCAGGTTCTTCTCAAGCGCTTCCACGTAATTCCGCAGAGCAGGCCCCACCTGCACAAACACTGCTGAAAAAGCGCGAAGGTTACCAACTGATGCAGCCATTGATGCCAGGCCGTATGCGCCGACAATTCCCAGCAGCACCCCCACCTCAGTGGTGCGGAGATAATCCTGCAGCAAAAGCGCCATCCCCCGCGCATCGCCGCGCGCAAACGCGCCCCTTAGCATGTCTTTGTGGGTCGCTCCGCGCGCCTGCTGGCCATCAAGCATGAGTGGAGTGCAGAGGTCCTCAAACAAGGCTGTCTTGAGCACAAAGAGCATTTTTGGCCCAAGCACACTGTCTTCATCTGGAGAGTCGAGCGCCTCGACTCCTGCCCGTGTGAACTTGCCATATTGCCGTGTTTGTGCCCGCCTTCTTTTCCAAGCAGGCTTTGCCCGCTCTGACATGGCTGCATTTTTTTCGCGCAGAGCACTCTGCTTGATCGGTTCCAATCCCATTTCCACAAGCCCGTCGGCAACCGTCTTGGAATGTAATGTCACACACTGCCGAATTCCAAACCTGTTCCCTAAAAATCTCAATGCACCTTCTGGCAGCCTGCCTTCATCAAAAAGCCGGATTATGCCATCGACAGGAAAGATACGGCCATTTATTTCGAAACAGCCAGATATGCGCTGGGCATATTCGGCAAGCTCGGTCCGGATAACCTCAACATCCGGCTTAGGCTTTTTTTTCTGCGCCGCAGCCAATGCGCCTCCATCCGGCCGCTTTTCAACAGCCTTTGCTGTTTGTGCGCCTGGCACTTTTTTTGGCGCGACCGGCGCATCTTTCTTCATGCGCATGCATGCCTTTTCACGCGGTGCAATTAATTTCGCAAGCTCACCTGCGGCAAGAGGTCCCGAGCCTTTTGGCGGTTTAGTGATACGGAGCACAAGCTCAAGATAATCAAAAACGCATTCTGGCAGCCTGCCGTCATCAATGAGCGGTAGGATTTCAGAAACCCGGAAGAAATCACGGTCTATGCAGATGTAATCTGAAACACGGTTCTCATGCTCGCGAAGCTGCAATATCATCTGTGCATTTGTCAGCTTCCTCGGATGCCCCACCATCACATTATTGTATTTTTCCACTTATTTAATCCTTTCACCACGCCTCTTTCACTCTGTTTTTTAATTTTAGTTGCAAATAGCAGTCCATAGAGGTGTTCATATGTCCGCTGGCAAGAAAACCCGTCTTTCACGCATTATGCGAAACGGCAAGGTAATGCTTTGCGCAATGGATCAGGGAATAGAGCACGGTCCATCCGACTTCAATGACAAAAATATTGACCCGGATTTCGTGTTGGATATTGCATGCAAGGGCGGCTTTACCGGCATGGTGCTCCAAAAGGGCGTTGCAAAGCGCTACTATGAGAATTACGCCGGCAAGGTGCCTCTTGTGCTCAAGCTGAATGGCAGGACGAACATCATTCCCAAGGATGAAATCTACTCCGGACCAGTAGCATCAGTAAAAGAGGCAGTCGCACTTGGCGCAGACGCAATAGGCTACACCCTTTACGTGGGTTCCACAATGGAGGCGCGCATGTTTTCCGATTTTGGCAAAATACAGGAGGAGGCAAGCGATTATGGCATGCCCTGCATCGTATGGGCATACCCCCGCGGCAAATACGTAAAAGACGAGAAGTCAAAGGAAACCGTCGCATATGCCGCAAGATGCGCACTTGAGCTTGGCGCAGACATCGTGAAGGTGAATTACACCGGCTCCACGGAATCTTTCAAATACGTAGTGAAATCCGCGCAAAAATGCAAGGTTATTTCCGCAGGCGGAAGCAAGCAGTCCGATGCCGAATTCATCGCAAAGGCAAAGGAAGTGATGGCGGCAGGCGCTGTGGGATTTGCAGTCGGGCGCAATGTCTGGCAGAACCCGAATCCCCTGAAGATAACCGCGGAACTGAAGAAAGTGATATTCGGAAAAGAATAGGCGTTTTCATGCCCGTTCCGGAAAAGCAAATCTCCCTCGAAGAACACGTGCGCGAGCTTGACTCCGAGCTATCTGGGCTCATTTGCGCAATAGGTGGCATGACAGTGCCTCTCCGAAACGAATTTCCCCACCGCCTCATGGGCGTGCAGAATGCGCCAAACAAATATGGCGAGGTTGTCGCAGAGCTTGATTCCTGGGCAAACGGCTTCATCTGCGACTCTCTCATCAAGACCGGCTTGGTGCGCAAAATTTATTCCGAGGAATTGGAAAGGCCCCTCACATACAACGCATCCGCGCCCTTTGTGGTGACGCTTGACCCCCTTGACGGCTCATCCAATATCGCAAGCAACAATCCCTTTGGCACAATCGTCGGCATTTACAAAAAGGATTTGCCATGCAAAGGCAGCAATCTTGTTGCCTCTCTCTTCAAGCTCTACGGGCCAATCACGACAATCGTGCTTGCGGCAAAAAAAGGCGTGCACGAGTATGTGGCGCACAGGAAAGGCGGGCACAAATACGTCCTTTTGCACGAGAAGATGAAACTGCCTGAGAAAGGAAAGGTAATCGGGTTTGGCGGCGACATCACTGACTATCCAGATGCCATTTACAAATACACGAAAATTCTTGTGAAAGAAAAAAAGCTCAAGCTCCGCTACTGCGGTGCGTTTGTCGGCGATTTCTCGCAGGTTCTGCACTATGGGGGCATGTTCATGTACCCTGCTCTCAAAAGCAAGCCAGAGGGAAAATTGCGCCTGACATATGAGGGCATCCCAATGGGAAACATAGTGGAGCAGGCAGGGGGCGCAAGCTCAAACGGGAAAATTTCGCTTCTTGATGTGATGCCAAAAAATGTGGATGAGAGGACGCCTGTGTATGTGGGGAACAGAGAGCTAATTGAAGGGATAAAGAAGGCGCTAACTTAGGGCTGCTCCCATTCTATCTCGTAATACTCATACTTGCTCCCTGGCAGCTCAATTCTCTTTATCAGGTAATAAGTGACACTTGTCTCCCTGTCCGATATTGCAAGCAGCAATTCCAATCCAATCCTCTTGCACTCCTCAATGGCATCAGCAAGCTCTTCCCCTCCAATATATTCCTCTTCGGAGAGCGAGAACATCAAATATTTCGGCTTGCCCTCTTTCGGGTTCTCAATGCCGCCCTTGTGCCGGTGATACAATAGGAAATCCAGGTTCGTGTGCAGCGCATGCTTGCTCTCCTTCTTCTTTTTCTTCTCGCCAGGTATTGCAAGTATGAATGTTTTTTTCACCGAATGCGCAACGCGTATTGCGCGCGCCCACTCAGATATGAGCATCTTGCTGCTGCGCGGGAAAACATGCACGACATGGCGCGAATGTATCCACTCGTCATTGCTCCTGGCAGGCGATGCGCCTGGGAAATAAATCCTAAAGTGCGTGCCGAACTTAAAGCCGGTCTTTAGCACAAAGCCCCGCAGCCTCCAGTCCTCATACACGTCGTACATGTGCAGAAAATCAGAGTGCTGGCGCTTTGCGAATTTTATGACATCTGCCTCTTTTGCATTTTGCAAATGCAATCCACAGTGCCGCATCAAAAACAGCGTCTCATACACGTCCAGTTTTGACAGCTTCCCCCGCTGCTCTGCCTTGTACGAGCCGAATTGCCCGAACCACTGCGAGTCATACAATTCCTTGCCAATAAATTCCTCGTCAATTACCGTCCACAAGTCGTCGGGGTAAAACCTTCCCTGCATTGCAAACCTGTTCATCTCGAATTTCCCGCCAGGGTATTTTTTCATGCTGTTCCTGCCAAATTTTTCGCAAATCTCGCTCACTTGCCTTGCAATCATGCCCCGGTCGCGCCAGTCCTTGTACGTGAAATAGCGCGCCATCTGCTTCCTTGACTCAAACGCCGCCGCAATGTCATTGAACTTGTACTCGTTTCCTGCCATATCATGGCAGCGCGCATTTCGTATGTCCATGAGATACAGCGCCTCTTCAGGAAAAAGCGAAATGATGCCCTTGTGCATATGCCCATAGTATCCGTTCACAAGCGAGCTTACGCTCTCCGGCTCGCTAACAATTACCCGCTTGTGCTTGGGGTCGAATTCAAGGGATACTGCCATGATGAAAAAAGGTGCGAGGAGCTTAATATTCCTTCTTCGCAATTATTTTTCCATGCCCAAGGTCACTTTCATGCCCCAAAACCTAACGCGCGAGGCGCCAGTCGGAAAAAGCATCATGGAGCTTGCGGACGAGGCGGGCGCTGACATTTCCTTCTCCTGCCGTGTTGGCGTATGCAACACCTGCATCGTGCGCATAGTTTCCGGAATGGAAAATCTAGAGCCGCCGCTTGAGCAGGAGAAGCTCACGCTTGAGGCATTTGGCGCTGCCCCAAACGAGCGGCTCGCATGCATGTGCAAAATTAAGGGAGACGTAGTGGTGGAGACAAAGAGATGAGATTCCATGGCGCGCAGGAAAAAAACAAGCAAAACTAACACAAAATACTATTCCAAAATGCGAGCGCAAGCGGATGCTATACCTGAACCCATATTGCAAAAGCTCCTCAAGCAAAAATACCATATCGTGGGCAGGCATTCCGCAGTGAAAATGTGCCAGTGGACAGGAAACAAATTGCGCGGCGGAATCGGCTGCTACAAAAACGCATTCTACGGGATAGAATCCCACCAGTGCATACAGGCGACTCCAGTGCTTCTCTTCTGCAACCACGCGTGCGTTTTCTGCTGGCGCATGATGCCGGAAGACAGTTTATTGCAAACTCCAGACGGAAAAACAAAGCCAGCAACGACTGCGGGTGCGCGGACAATGTTGCACAGCGTCAATGCGCACCCGCCTAAAGCCACAGTGAAACCCGCGGGCTTTAGCCCGCAGTCGTTGGCATTCTCCGACATGCCAACAAAATCCTTCGCATGGGATAAGCCAGAGAAAATAGTGGATGAATTCATTTTGGCGCACCGCAAAACAGTTTCCGGCTTTGGCGGGAATGCAAAAACAAGCAAAAAATTATTTGCAGAGGCAAATGCCCCGCGCCATGTTGCGCTCTCCCTCACAGGCGAGCCTTCAATGTACCCTTATATGTCTAAATTGCTCGAGGAATTTCATGCGCGCAAAATTTCCACATTCCTCGTTACGAACGGCACGTATCCACATCTTATTGCAAAATGGAAAACGCTCCCCACACAATTCTACGTCTCGCTTGTGGCGCCAAACAAGGAAGTTTATTTGCGCGCAATCAGGCCCCTTTCGCCAAATCTCTGGGAGCAGTATTGGAAAACTTTGCAGATGATGCCTGAGCTTGGGAAGACAACAAGGACGGTGTTGAGAATGACCATAACGCGAGGCGTGAATGAAGAGCCCATCAGTGGCTACATCGAGCAAATCAAGTTGGCGCAGCCTCACTACGTGGAAGTGAAAAGCATGGTGTTTGTCGGAGGCGCAAGAAACCCGTCGCGCAATCTTTCGCTCTCCTCCATGCTTTCAATTGATGAAATGCGCTCATATGCAAAAAAACTCGCGGATGCGACAGGTTACATTATTGCAGGGGAGCATGCGCCTTCAAGAATAGTATTGCTGTGCAGGGATGAGAACGCAAAAAAAGAGCGCATAATAAAGTTCAATGTGATTTTTTCTCACTAATGGCGTGTCCAAATGGCAAGCGACCTAAAAGCAATCTTCTTTGACATAGACGGCGTGCTTGTGGATTCGGAGGACGCGCAGATAGTCGCGTTCCAGAAGCTTTTTGAGAAGCACGGATTTCCCAATGTAAGCAAGCAGCATCTTGCATCTTTTTTTGGCATGACATCAAGCCAAATCATCCGCAAGGTCGCAGGCGAGCAGCCCGAAGAGAAAATGAAGAAGATGCTCCAGGACATCCACACTCTTTCAATTGATGTGATTCCTCTCATGAAGCCCTCCTCTGTGCAATCAATCATCCCGTCCCTTGCGCAAAAATATTCCATTGGCGTGGTGACAAATCGGACAAAGACGGCAAGCATGATTATCGGGCATTTCAATCTCTCTTCGCACGTATCCTGCATCGTGACCCCATGGGACGGCAAGCCCAAGCCCGCGCCTGACATGCTGCTTGCCGCATTGCAAAAAGTGGGGGCAAAACCAGGAGAAGCAATCTACTTTGGCGACACGGCAGTTGATGCGGAGGCAGGCAGGGCGGCAGGAGTGCGCACCGTGCTAGTCGGGCCGCAGACGCCAGCATCATTTTTTGAAAAAGAAATAAGCTTGAAAAACCAATCCCATTAATCTGCATTAGTTATTTTCGCAAACGCTTCCTCATCCTTCATGCCGCCATATTCAACGCGCACTTTCTTCCCAAACGCGCCAGCTTCTATTTCTGCAACGCATCTGGTTTCCTCGCTTGCGCTCATGCCATTGTATTGCACGGTAATCCCCTTGCCGCTCCCTGTTATCGAAAACCCAACAATTCCCGCATCAACAATCCTCACATTTCCCTGTCCGAATATGCACACGTCATCAATCGCATTGGCTATTTTCACTGCCGCCGACTTTGCGCCAAACCCGTCATACTGCCGCTGCTGGAGTTCGTAAACCCTCTGCCCTGCTCCAAATATTATGGAAAGGGCGACAAGCCCGACCGCAAGCAGAAGCAGCGTTTCAATGCTTATTTGTGCGCGCATAAGACCATCTTCAAAATGCGCAGGCGCCATCATGCAAAAAGCATGGAACGAAAATGCATACCCCTGCAGCCAAAACATGCACATTCCGCGCCTGAATTCTTCTGCCATAAGCATCTCGTGCTGCCTGAATCATCCAATTATACGCATCTTGAAGTGTCCGCATCGCAGTAGAGCCCTTCCTTGCACGGGAAGCGCTCCGAGCAGGGGTCGTCCTTGTTGCCAAGCGCGGCAGCCACTTCCGCCTCTGTCTTGTCAAAGACGGCATCTGCTTGTGCATCCACTTTCTCGGACGCCTTTTCCGCAGTTTTGAAAAGCTGCGTTGCGACAAGCAAGACTACTGCTAGGATGATTGCAAGCACGATTAGGAGTTCGGCAGAAAGTTGTGCCCGCATTTCTATCGATTTCTGATTATCTCCGTCGGTTTTAATACCTTTGCCTGCCTTATTCCGGGCATGGGCAGGCAGGCATTCATCTTCTCGCTTGACGCGTTCGTTGCATTCACGCTAATCATGCTAACCATAAACTCGCTAATCGTTTCCATCTCTATGCCGCGGGGCTACTACGGCTCGCTTGAGCAGGCATATGACTCCGCAAAGGACACGATGCAGTCGCTTGCAAGGACAACCAACGACCCATCGCAGGGGAGCTACCTTGAGCAGATTGCAAACAGCGGCGCGCCAGGCTCGCTTATACTGCGCACAGCAGAGAAGACGATACCGCAGCAGTTCGGCTACCGGTTTGAAAAATACTATCTCGGCAGCCACACCACATCGATTATATATGATTCTTCAACCTACTCGTCGCTCAACAACCCCCGCTACAAGAGCCACTCATACACAAAGCTCAAAGTCTCCTATGACTCGCTTCTGACATCCTATGCGATTGACCCGATACGCGGGCAATCCCCCTGGTGCTACCTGCACTGCGGGGGAAATTGCGACCGCGTGCCATGCAACGTGCCAATCCTTAACTTCTCGGCAGGCCAGATGCAGATTGCCGTGATACGGCTGACAGTGTATACCTGAAATGTGATTGAAAATGAACGCAAAAAAGGGATTTTTCCTAACAGTCCTTGCAATGGTGATGCTCGCATTCATGCTTGTGTCCATCTCATGGTGGGCAGCATCCGTCTCCGAGCAGGAGGCAAGGAGCGGCGAGCGCTTCCGAGCAGAGGCGGTAAAATCCGTTCTCACTCAGATTTCTGATGAGGAGGCTTCGCGCTTTGCAAACATTTCCTCGTTTTTCGCGCTTGCCAAAATTGCACGGGCAACGACGAATGAATCCGAGCCATACTATGCGCTGTCTAGGGCTTCTTCGGGCGACCCTGCATACGAACTTGCAAACCCCCTAACAGGAAACGTGAACGCCACCATTTATGACCTAATCAACTTTGGAACGTCCAATGGCGCAGGCGCAGGTGGGGCATACCTTTCATACAACATCACCTACTCCGGCCCTGAGAGGAATTACACATTCTCGTCATGGGCGCAAACCCTCTCAGCTGCTGTTGAGGCAGTGGGCTACCGCCTTAGCATGTCTCCGATGCGCGACTTTGACGCAAGGCAGGTCAGCCCCTGGACTGTGCGCGTGCGCTTCACCGTTGACATGAACCTAACAGATGCAAGTGGCTCAATCCGCATGTCCCGCACTGCGCATGCGGATTCGAACCTCACAATTGACGGCTTGCTTGACCCGATGATTTACCGCGGAGACGTCCTCATGAACAGGCCAACGCCGATACCGGTTGCGGAGCGCCAGATATTCCACATCCCGGCGTACAAGTTCCGCGATGACGTGAAGCCGAAAGTGCTTGCCGACGGGATAGAGGGCAAGGGCTGGTTCTACGGGCCTATCACTGATTACTATCCTGAAAAATTCAACGCAACTATGAACTCATCCAAAATCAAGGCGTACATACTCAAAACAACATATGACGGGCTTGAGGCAGAATCCACGGACACGGGCATATCCGTCCAAAGCCTTGCGGAAAGCTATGGCGGCGTGCTGCTCACGAACAAGCCAAATGAGACAATAACTTATGAAGGAAGCTTTGGGGGGTGCGAAGTGCTTCGGGTCTCGCAGGGCAAATGCTTTGATTGCAGGGTGTATTTCATGGCAGCCAACACTTCTGACCCTGACTATCCGGCCTGCCGTTTGGATCCATCATTCCCCTCTGACCTTCCGGTTAACCCCGCAACAGCAGTGGACATCCCATACATTGTTATCGAAGGCACGCCGGGCTTGTTCCCGCCCCCGCCAAAGGTGAATGGGGAATATCATATCCTCTTCCAGTCAAAGACGTGGGACCCCGAGCAGAAGCGCGATGGGGATAAAAAAATCTACGACATCGAAGCGCTTCGCGACATGGCAGTGTGCGGCTTTTACGTGCAGAGCCTTGACGCGCCCTCGTACTTCCAGCGGCTGGTGTTTGATTCGCAGCATCTCATCTCTCCACCCTATGGTATCGAAACTTTCGTTGTCGGGCAATGGGCAGGCGGCGCTCTCATGCCAACGCCTCTTGAAGACTATGACAAGCTCTCGCGCGTGGACCGGCTCTTCTATTCCGGCATGACTGGGCAGAAAGTGCGCGGTATGATGGGCTGCAAGTCACGCGAGATGTGCTCCGGGGCAGAGGCACTTTACAACGCGACCGGCCACTTTGCAATAGATGGCATAAGCCGGGACGCATATGGCATGAATGAGTTAATGTGCGACAATATTGATTTTGCAAACTGCATCGCCCCCCCGTGATTCATATGAAAAAAGCCCAAGCCGCCATGGAAACGCTCATACTGGTGGGCTTTGCCCTGGCGCTTTTCATACCTCTCATATTGCTCTTTTTTTCAGCCACGACAAACCGCTCAGAGGAGACGAATCTCATTGCCGCGCGCTCGGCAGTGCGCTCTGTTGCGGATTATGCAAGCGACACGTATCTTCAGGGCGAGGGCGCAAAAAAACGCATCATTGTGAACTACCCGAGCCAGGTTGCAAACATCTCAATAAGCAATCAGACCATCACATTCCGTGTGCGCACGCAGGCGGGCTTGGTGGACATATCTGAGCCATTCACCGGCAAGGTGGTTGATACGCCTGTTGCAAACAAAAAGCTCTACGAGCAGCGGGTGCGGCCGGAGCTTGACATTGGAGGCGGGCTGCACACAATAGATTTCTTTCACACGAACGGCAAAGTGGAGGTTTCCTATGTCGGCTAGAGGGCAGGCAGCTGTTGAGATGATGGCATACGCCGGCTTCTTCCTACTACTCTTCATCACATTTGGTTATCTTTTCATATCGCAGCAGGCAACGGACTTGCAGGCGCGCCAGTATGCAGCTGCAAAGGCAATAGGCGCAGGCGCCGCATCCAATGCGGACCTTGCCTTCCTTGCAGGCGACGGGTTCTACGGCCGCTTCCCGCTGCAGACAGACATCCTCGGGCAGCCTTACAACCTCTCATTTTCCTCAAGCGGCTATGTTTATGTGCTATGGCGCGGGCTTTCGGGCGATGTTACATTCCTCTACCCAACCCGCTCTGGCGCGTTTTTTGCAAACGGCGGCAATGTCTCATGGCAGCAAACCATACGGGCGGATGGCACGCGGGTAAACCTTACCTACCCCGCAGTAAACACTGGCCGCATAACAATGCGCAACCAGAACGGCACAATACTGATTGGTGATGTTCCATGAAAGGGCAATATTTTTCATTCGACGCAATAATCGGCGCAGTCATTTTCATAATGGCAATAGGGCTCCTGCTCAACTACTGGTATGGCGTGCGCGCAGTCGCACAATCACAGGAGCGGCACCTTGGGACAGAGGCGCTTGCAATGTCTGATACGCTTCTATCAGATGGTCTGCCTTTCAATTGGTACAACAACATCCTCACTGCAAAAACGCCTGGCTTGCTTACGGGCAATGTGCTTAACAAAACGAAGATATTGCGCTTTAGGGATCACTCTGCGGCAACTGCGCCTGCAAACTACACCCGCCTAAAAGAGCTGTTCGGGCTCTCCGGCGAATATTACGTTACAATACAACCATACAAGCCTGATGGCGATCCAGACGCAGAATGGTATGGTATTGGCAATGAAACTCCAAATGACGCGGTAGAAGTGGGGCATGTGACGCGCGCCGGCATTTACCAAGGCATGCTTGCAAAAATTGACATCTATGTCTGGAGCTTGAAGCTTGGCGGCTGAATGCCTTAAAAACTGTTGGGGGCAAATCTGTCTGTTTTTTATAGTGGAATCTTGATTCCATGTGCATTTTGCCATAGCAAAATGCATCAGACATCGGGCTTTGCCCGATGCTGACTGCTGAAAAAATCCCTTTTTTGGATTTTTTCATAGAGGTGAATTTGATGGCAGAGACAAAAAGACCATTTGACATCCTGAACTCGGCGCTCAACAACACTGTTGTTGTGGGCGTAAAGGGCGGCAAGGAAATCCGCGGCTTGATGGTGTCCTACGACATCCACATGAACCTCGTTCTTGAAAAAGCAGAGCAGCTTGAGAACGGCGAGGTAAAGCGCGGCATCGGCACATTGCTTTTGCGCGGGGACTCGGTCGTGTACATATCGCCTTCTTAGAACGACAAGAAGAACGGCAAATGAAAGATAGCGGGAGCCAGAAAAAGACAGGCAGCTACCTCCTTCTTTTCACATCCCAAATATATTTTCCCATCCGAACAGGCGTTGCCATAATCTCAAACGTGTAGCCGTGCTCTGACAAAAACGCAAGAATCCTCTCATTCGCCTTGTCATCAACCGGGTCGTTGTTCACCCAGGAAGTGGATTTCCCGACGTTCAGGCAGTCTGCAATGAGCCCGGCGTCCAAATCCGAGACGCCAAACGTCATTATCCGGTCATGCACCTCCTTTGGTGTAAGTTTCACTGATTGAACCTGTTGGGAAATGTCCATCCGATCGCCTCACATCTAATTTGCAAAAAAGGTTTTTGAATGTTGGCATGCGCCAGACAAAAAGCGCCCCATTTTTAAGCCAGAATGCAAAAGCACTGCAGGGTGATTGTCCATGAAGGCAGCCGCAATTCTTTTCGTTTCCATCATGCTCATTTTGTCGCCAATTTTGGCTGCAGCAACATCCGCAGCCACGGACACCATAGTTTCCATCTCGCCAAAGTGCGAAATAACACCAGAGACAATGAAGCAGCTTGATTCGCTTGTCTCGCAGCTCCAGGTCGCGCAGAAGTCCGGCGACAAGGAAGCGCAGGACAAGATAATGTCGCAGATACGCGCGATTAAGGAAGCCGCGGAAAAAGACCGCGAGACCTGCCTTGCAGGCTACATCTCTGAGCCAACAGGCGGGGCAGTCGGGGGCGGAAGCTCTGGAAGCAGCGACGGTGGCGCCATCACCACGCCAACTGACACTGGCAGCGTGATAGGGATCGGCATCGGGATAGGCGGAGGCTCTGGGGGCAGCACTGGCGCAACGCCGGGCACAGAGCCATCTGTCCTGCCTTACGAAAAGCCCAATGCATGCACGGACGAATATTCGCCTGTTTGCGGCTCAGACGGCAATTCATATTCCAATAAATGCTACGCGTCTGTTGCAGGCGTGAAAATCGCATATTCGGGCAAATGCAAGGCTGAAAACCCAACCACGCAGCCAACCGCATGCACCAAGGAATACGCGCCTGTCTGCGGAAGCAACGGCAAAACGTACGGCAACAAGTGTGAGGCAAGCGCTGCGGGCGTGGTGGCAATCTACGCTGGCGAGTGCAAGGAGAAGCCAACTACAAAGCCATCCTCTTCCGGCGTAGTCGGCCGCATCGCATACTGGTACGGGAAAGTGAACCAGCACAGTGACGTTAACGGCAAATGGTCAACCGACCCTGACGGTGTATCCGGGGCAGACATCTACCCGCCTGAATACTGCCAGAAATGGTTCGGAAATGCAAGGGGCGTAAATGACATCGGCACGCCTGAAGTAATATCGGACTGGAAGCACCGCGGCAATGGCGGAAGCTACAGTGCTGCTGGCATCATCTACGAGTGCCTTGCAGAGGACAAGGTGAGCATTGTCACGCCGCTTGACGGCATCAAATTCTTCCCTGCATGGAGGCACATCTGCGAGCCTGACATGTTTGGCACAGTGTCGTGCCCGACTGGCATAGGGCAGGCAGATGAGCCGACAACCCTGCCATACGAAAAGCCAATTGCAATACCTGAAATGCCAATTGAGATACAGCCAGAAACAGGGGCTCAGCCGACTGAAAAGCCGCTTCCTGTGGAAAAGCCATCCATAGTTCCAAGCACATCTAATGTTGCGGCTCGTGCCATCACTGCCGCCCAACCAACTGCAAAGCCAACAACCACCTCAGGCTACATAAGCGACTATTACCGCAGGCAGATGAACTCCATAGTGTCGCAGCAGGATGCGAGCCTTGAGGAGCAGGTCACAGGCTTAAAGCGCCTTCGCACGGAAATAGACGGCTACATTGAGAAACTGCTCTCGCAGCAGAGCCGCATCGATGCCGCTGACATGAACTCCATCGTGAACAAAATAGAGGTGACGCCAACGCAGGTCAAAGCTGACAACGTGCATGTCGCATCAGCTGGCAAAGTCGTAGCTGCAAAGATTTCCAACACCCGGCCGGTGGATGTTTCCTCATCCGGGAGCAAAGTCACTGTGCGGGAGGGCGCCATATCAGCTGACGCTGCATCTGTCACAGTGATGGCAGACGGCGGCATGAAGGTTGGCAACAACGAGATAAAGGTCTCGCCTGCACAGGCATCCAAGTCTGTCAAGTCCGCGCCCACCAAAATGCAAATAGTTGAGGAGGGCGGCAAGGCAGTCTACAAGGCGGATGCAACGACAAGCGTGCGAATACTTGGAGTAATCCCGGTGAAGATGAATACTGAAACAACAGTGGATGCGCAAAGCGGGCAGGTGACTGAGAAGAAGCCCTGGTGGAGCGACTTTGCGCTTGAGTAAGCAGGCTTCTTTTTTATTTTTTCCCTTGGATTTCTACAGCCTGAGCGCAGCAATTTTTTTGCCAACAAACATCTGCGGGTTGTATTGCGGATTGCGAATGGCAGAGGCAACCCGCCTGCTTCTTTCTTCACAATGGCGATGGAAAAATTCCGAAATGCCCATCTCGGGCTCGCTCTTTACGAATCGGATGAACTTGTTCACCATCCTATTGGATTGCCAAATCGGCTTTCCTCTCGAAGATGTAAGGACCGCCAATTTGGCTGACTTGTCGCTTGGCAAACTAGCCGCAGCATGCGCAAAGCCCCCTGCCTTGCAGGTATCAACTATTAAAATCACGTTGCCGGGGATTTCGCACAGGTTTTCCACGAGCCACCTGTCATAAGTTTCAAACTTCCCGTGAATGAGGTAGCTTGAATGCGAAGCCGGATCCCCTTCTCTGAAAGACGATGCAAGCATTTTCCATATTTCCTTCCTCATTCCTTTCCATGCAGCGCTGCCATTATCTTTCTGCCACCCGTGCCCCCTGTAGACTAGAATTGATGTGCCAGCGGGCTGCGCATTTTCCTTTATCGCCATTATCGTATTCCGCATGTCCGAATCAAAGTTATAGGCTGTTGTGACACTGTACCCTTTGTGCTGCAGGCTGCTTGCAAGCTTGCCGGTTCCGCTTCTAACTGAAAAAAACAGCATGTCAAATCCAGTGCCAATGCCTGCCGTTATCAGGGCCATCTGGCTTAGAAAAAATTTGCCAGTAAGCCCGTAAAAAATGGATGCAGCACTAGCCAGCAGGCCGGCGATAATGACGATGTAACTGCGGTCCAGCGAATGCGCATCCACTATGAATGCCTGCTTCAAATGGCTGTGGCTGCTTTCCGCCGGCTTGCACGCTTTTTGCCGCCTTGCAAGGAGCGCAGCTATTGTTTTCTCTAAAGCCAGATAGGCGCCTGATGCAATAGCTGTCAAAACATCCGGTTGCATGTTTCCATTATGATTTTTGGATAATATAAATGTTGTCTTTATTGGATATCTATGAATTAGGAATGGACTCGGGGGGATTCGAACCCCCAACCTCCTGCATGCCATGCAGGCGCGCTACCGTTGCGCCACAAGCCCTTATTCTAAAGAAGCAGTCCTATTCTAAGGAATTGAAAGAATAAAAAAGCTCGTTAGAGCTTTTTTTAGCAGCGGTCCGGCAGGACCGCTCAATAAACAGACATGCGGAAGAAAAGGCTCGCTAGCCTATGGTCAGCATGCCGCACTTGTTCTGCCTGCACACCAGTCCCTCGCCGCTGCAGCAATCTCCAGTTACGCTGCAGCTTCCGCCCGCATGCTGGCATTGCATGACAGGCGGCCTGTTAGCGCACTGCATCTTTGCAGGGTCGCAGTATGTCGAGCAGCATTCGGCATCTGCTGCACAGGCAACTGTGTTTGCCTTGCATGCAGGCACGCACCTGCTTAGCATCTCATTGCAATTGTTTGAGCAGCATTGCGCATCTGCCGAGCACAAGCCGTCATCATTCCTGCA